>JAKVBD010000008.1 GCA_022446985.1 Lentisphaerales bacterium | reverse complement strand
AAGTACACTCATCAGGAGTCGAACCTGAAACCTTCTGGTTCGTAGCCAGATGCTCTATCCGATTGAGCTATGAGTGCGTCAGTGGATGAGAGTATAACTAATCTTAAATATTAGTCAAGATTTTTCTGTATTAAAAAGAGAGATTTTCTTTGGGGATGGATTGTTAAATTTAAGAGCAACTTTTTTATGTTGATTTTTGATACTTCATATGTAAATATCGCTCACAACTATTAGTTTATTTGTTAATTCGTATTTTATTATATATCCGTGGAGGTTATAACAGATGTTTAAAGCGGCTACAGCTTGCCTAATGATTGCCGGTTCATTCCTATTTACAGGATGTGAATCAGATCCGCATATTTACAATCCAGATGCTAACTATGGTAGAACTGGTGGACCTACGATGATTACCCCAACTGGTCAAGGCCCGTTGATTGAAAATGAAGATGGTTGGGGCGATCCAAATCAACTCGATCCTTCAACAGGTGGCACTGCTATACCAGGATTTGAAGATCAGGGAACACCTGTACAACATCCTTTTACAGAGCCAGTCTATTTTGCTTATGACAGTGCTGTTGTCGGTGCGGCTTACGACGACATGCTAAAAGCTGTTGCTGAGTACCTGAATAACAATGGTAATTACCACCTAACAATTAATGGTCACTGCGATGAACGTGGCAGTGAAGAGTATAACAGAGCTTTAAGTGAACGTCGTGCTTTAGCTGTAAAGGAAGCTTTAACGGCAAATGGTGCTCTGGCTGACCGAGTAAATACTGTTGGCTATGGTGAAGAAAGACCTGCAGCGCCAGGAATTTCTCTTGATTCGTATGCTAAAAACCGTCGTGCTGAATTCGAAGTATTTTCAAAATAATTAAAAGTCATTACTAATGAACAAATTCAAAATTTTGGTAGTTTTCCTTAGTTTAGCTCTCTTTACCGGCTGTCAATCAACCTCCACAACTGGCGGTGGTTCAGGAGCGACATCTGAAACTGCAGTTAATGGTACTTCAGAGAATCTACAGTTAAGTGTTGATGATAATACGATCCGAATCAATCCTAATGATACTATTGATGGAGAGTTCGGTCGTGGTCTTCTGCCAAATGAATTTGTTAATGGCGAGAAAATCAATCACAATTTCTTGCCGGTTCACTTTAGTTATGACAGTGCTAGAATTGAACAGGGAGAGAACCGCAAGCTGAAAATGCTGGCTGGCTTCCTGGAAAGTAATTCTAATCTATTCTTAATAGTAGAAGGTTACTGTGACGAACGTGGCAGTGAAGAATACAATAGAGCTTTAAGTGAACGTCGTGGACTCGCAGTTAAGGATTTCCTTGAGAGTGTTGCTCCGTCAATTACAGCTCGTATAAATACTGTTGGTTATGGCG
The DNA here is from genome assembly GCA_022446985.1 of Lentisphaerales bacterium. Lineage (GTDB taxonomy): Bacteria > Verrucomicrobiota > Lentisphaeria > Lentisphaerales > Lentisphaeraceae > JAKVBD01. The sequence continues at coordinate 116,798 of JAKVBD010000008.1, read as the reverse complement.
AAGAAAGACCTGTTGATACAGCGACAAATCAAGAGGCTTATGCTAAGAACCGCCGTGCTGAGTTTATTATTATCTCAAAAAGATAGAAATTTTTAAAAACAGCACTATTTTACGCGCAAATTTTCGAGGGTCATCTTCAAAAAGATGGCTCTTTTTTTATGATTGCATTTACGAAGGTTAGCATGGAAAAGGATCTCAAAAAAGTCTTTATAAAAACTTACGGTTGTCAGATGAATGACCGTGACTCAGAAGCCGTTGCTCAAGATATGGAAAAGTCCGGCTACACTCTTACAAATGAAGAGACTGAAGCGGATGTGCTTCTCTTCAATACTTGTAGTGTCCGTGATCAGGCAGAGCGTAAGGCGATGGGTAAAATCGGCTTAATTAAGAGATACCAAAAAAATAAACCTAATCTCAAGGTTGGGGTTATAGGTTGCATGGCCCAGAGTAAAGGTGAGGAAATCACAGAAAAGTATGGACACGTCGATGTCGTTGTTGGTACGGATCAGTTACATAAGATTCCTGAACTTCTTGAGAAAGCAGAAAAAGAACAAACTCAGATTGTCAGTCGCGGTTTATCCCGCGATATCCTTGATCGCCTAGCAGTTCACCCGGAAGGACAAATCTCTGCTCAAATTTCCATTATGCGTGGTTGCAATGAGTACTGTACTTACTGTATAGTCCCGTTTACTCGTGGACAAGAAAAGAGTCGTCCAATTGCTTCGATCATTACCGAAGTGAAGGCTCTTGTTGAAAAAGGCGTACGTGAGATCATGTACCTTGGCCAGAATATTACGGCTTATGGAATTATTGAAGCTCGCAAAGAACGCAAGTACGATAAAGAAGTTTCTCCTTTTGCTGAGCTCTTACGTGAGACCGCTAAAATTGATGGTATCAAGAGAATAAGATTTACTTCTCCTCACGCCCGTTACTTTAATGATGATTTGATCAATACTATTGCTGCTGAGCCTAAGATCAGTCGTATGATTCACTTCCCACTTCAGTCCGGTTCTGATAAAATCCTCAAATTAATGCGTCGCCGTCACACTGGCGCCGATTTCATGGAATGGGTCAATAAACTAAAGGATAGAGTCGAAGGTGTGACTTTCTCAACTGATCTTATTGTTGGTTTACCTGGTGAAACAGATGAAGACTTTGAAGCCACTCGCCAAATGTGTAATGAAATTGATTTCGATCAGGAATTCATTTTCCGTTACTCAAAGCGTCGTAATACACCGGCTGCTAAGATGCCTAATCAGTTGGATGAAGATCTTAAAATGGAACGTAATCAAATTCTTCTACAAGATTTGGCTGACCGTTTAACTGCCAAGAATGAGAAGCTAGTAGGTACTATACAGGAAGTTCTTGTTGAAGGTCCTAGTAAACGAAACTCAGAGCGCTGGAATGGCCGAAATGTCAATCACAAGATTGTTATCTTTGACCCTAATGATGGTGTGAAAGTTGGAGATATGGTCAAAATAAAGATCGATATGGGAACTCAACATTCTCTGTATGGTGAGTATCTCGAGCATAGCGAAGATAGTTAGTTGAATTAAAGGATCTTCATTGATCCTTTTTACTGAAGTTCTTCTTTACTGATTTCTGCGTAGTCTACGGCGCGGCTTCTCTGCTTCCTGAATTTCTTGAGCCTCTGCTGTACTCATATCTATAGCTACAACGAGTTCACCTTTCCAGTTTCTATCTTTGAATTGGTCTGCCAATTCTCCAACAGGGCCACGGATTGTTTCTTCATAAATCTTGGTGGCTTCTCTGACAATGGCTATTTGAGTTTCAGAACCACAAACAGTTTTTATTTCTTCTAAAAGTTTAGGCATTTTGTAAGGAGATTCGAAGACAAAGCAGGTGAGATTAATTTCACGCATTCTTTCCAGGACTTTTTGACGTTTACCTTTTTTGACAGGTAAGAAGCCGCTAAAGGTAAATTGATCTACGGGAAGACCCGCAGATACAGCCGCAAAGGTGAGGGCAGAAACTCCAGGAATAACGATTGGTTCGATATCTCGAGCAACGGCTTCACGGACGATATAAAAACCTGGATCTGCAATTGCCGGGGTGCCTGCATCTGATAAAACGACGACTTTTTCACCAGCTTCTACTCTGTCTAGTAATGAAGCTGTTTTACCACGCTCATTATGCATATGATAAGAGGTCGTTGCGACTTTAATCTCAAAGTGATTCAAGAGCTTCATGGCACGGCGGGTATCTTCTGCAGCAACAAGATCAGCTTCTTGCAGAGTTTTTACAGCTCTGAAGGTCATATCATCGAGATTGCCTATAGGAGTTGATAGAAGGTATAAACTACCGCTCATGTTCATTTCTCACTTTATTAAAATTTTACCACCGAGCCGGTGGTGCTCCCAGAACTGATCCGTAGAGGACTGCGGAGCTTCCAGGTTATTAACCGGCGAGCCGCCGGTGGTGCTACTCAGAATAAAAAAAACTGTCGACAGCTATAAGCCAGATCCTGTTCTCCCGAAGAAGCGGTGACCATTTATCTACGCGATCAATACCCGAAACGTCACGAGCAGCGACATCGTTTCCTATTTGATCTTGCACCGGATGGGGTTTACCATGCTGCTCCGCTCTCGCTAAAAGCACGGTGAGCTCTTACCTCACCATTTCACCCTTACCTCCGAAGAGGCGGTATATTTCTGTGGCACTTTCCTTCCCGTGCGTTTATAGCACACAGTATCCTACTTTACGACAGGACATCCTGCTCTGCGGTGTCTGGACTTTCCTCTCTATTGCAAGCAATACAGCGGCCACCCACTGCCGACAGTCGCATATTAGAGTGGCATATATGACTTTGGTCAAGTTAAGTAGGCGTTAAAGGAATTTATTAATTTCTATAGCTACAACTTGAGGATTATCCATGTGTAGATGATGGTGGCCGTCAAGCTCAATTTCAGAAAGGTTTGAGAGGCTCTCCAAGTATTGTTTATAAACTACTTTTAAGAGTAGACCATCGCTGGCTTTTATAAGAAGAGTAGGACAGCTCAGCTCCTGATAGAATGCTGTTAATTGTTCAGGAGTCATTCTTAGAGAAGAGGTGAAGTTTAGTTTATGATCATAAGTCCAATAATAACCATCATCTTTCTTGCTTAGTTGTTGTTTCACTAATGCTAGAGCTGCTTTATCAGAAAGTTGCCCAACACTTTTGCGCAGTCCGGCTGCCATTTCTAATGTTTTGAACGGCTTTCTTTTCTTATTTGAAACTTTTGATCTTTCAAGTAAGGCTTTTCGCAAGTTTCCTGGTGTTTCTTCAGGAGAGTTTACTAAAGGCCCCAGGCCATCAATCATAATCAACTTCGAAACCTCGTCTGGGAAAATTGAAGCATAGATGGCCCCGATTGCGGCTCCCATAGAGTGGCCCATTATAGTTTTGGGTATATCAGGTAATTGTAAGATGGTTTCTCTGGTTTTTTCTACGTAGTCTACAAAGTGGTACCAATTGCCGTTTGCCTGGTGAGAAGAAAAGCCATGGCCAGGTAAGTCGATGGCATAGATAGGGTGATCTATGTAGTCAGCCAAGAATTCAAAGCTGGCACAATTATCTAACCAGCCATGAAGAGCTACAATGGGTTGCTTAGATTCGTCACCGAGATATTTTCGAACGAAAGCTTTCCCCCAATTACAATCGACATAGAAGTCTTCGGTCATTTATCAGAATGTCCAAGATCTTTTTCTGGAAAAATAACATCTCTTACACGGCGTTTTAGCATTTTGGCTTCAGGGAAACCGCCATCTTTTTCACGATCCCAGACAGCAGTGTTATCGGCATGAATAATAAAGGTACCGGGAATATCAGATGGCTTTAGGACGACCTGTTCAATATTTGCTTCAAAGGTAGATAATACTTCTTGAGCAAGCCATGCTGCTCGAAAGATCCATTTACATCCCGGGCAATACTCTATAGAGACAGTTCCATTCCTCATAAAAACTCTTTTTATTTTTAAGATACACAAAAAGAGTCAGAATGCTGCTGTTACTTGCTGCTTTGAATGAAATAAAAGATAACCATGAAGGCAATTGTCAGTAAAAAGGCACCGATCAATTTTAAGAAATATATTTTTTCCTGGCGCTTATGGTTTTGTTTGCTGTTAAGCACAACAGTGACGACTTCCAGATCCTTGGGCTTAAACTCTAAGGATTTTCCAGCTTTTAAATGCTTAGAGTATAGTTCAAGCTCTTTATCGCTTTTGAAGTGAGAAGAGCAGAAGAGACTTTTGGCTTTTTCGTCGTCACCAACAGGCCTGTAGTCGCAGCCAGTACACCTTTTCCAGGCACTTGGCTTATAATCTCCACACTTATAGCAAATGGCTTTCATCAAAACTCCAAAAAAATATCCCATGAAAATTTCATTTTTTTAATATCATTCAAGCTCAAAAATATTCAAAATGACAAAATTGTCTTTTGTGATATAACTTAGAATGATTTTAATCAACTAAAAATTCGTTTATTATAAATATAAAGGTATTAGACGAAAATTTCAGAGGTTGCTATGAGTGAAGTTATTATGTTATATGTCCCATGCAATGATATCGAAGAAGCAAAGAAAATAGCTCGTGAGTTGGTTGCGAATCGTCAGGTTGCTTGTGCGAACATTTTACCCGGTTGTACTTCAATCTATGAATGGCAAGGCAAAATTTGCGAAGAACAGGAAGTTATTCTGGTTATGAAAACTATGAACTCCTTGCATATGGAAGTAGAAAAGGCAATCACAGATTTACACAGCTATGATTGCCCGGGAATTGTAGCGCTAAATACCGACGAGGTTAATTTGCCATTTGGTGAATGGATTGAGAAGTCAGTATCTACTTAAATTATTTTTCAACGATCCAAACGTTGCGGAACATTGTTGGATTACCATGATTCTGGAAAAAGATTGGACCTTTAGCAAGTTGCTTTCTTTTTGCTCCTGCACCGGTTCCAGTCTTTAATTCGAAGTCATCGTGAATTATAATACCATTGTGGAAAACGGTTATACGAGCATTCTTTACTTTTTTACCATTCTCAAAAACCGGAGCATTAAAATCAATGTCGTAAGTCTGCCAGGTTAGTGGAGGTAAGGCCATGTTTATATCGGCTAACTTCATTTTGTAGAAAGAGCCACACCATTGCTTATTTGCAGACTCCATAGGCATGGCGTTGTTAGAAGCATCAAAATCAAGCGCAAAGGTATCAAGTACTTGAATCTCATAGTTATTAAAAATATAGACTCCGCTATTGCCGCGATCCTGATTGCTGGGATTTCTCTTCGGTTTAAATGGCAGCATGAATTCTACGTGCATTTTAAATGAACCAACGTTTTTCTTAGTCTTCCCGCCAGCCATAAGAATACCATCTTTAACATTCTCAAATCCATCAGGCATTTTCATAATAGCATTTTCTGGAGCCGGTTTTCCCATTGTAGGACTTACACGGGTTTGTTTCGAAAAACCAGAGACTTTAGTTTTTAACTGAGCTGTAGAAAGAACTTCAGATTTTATTTTAGATTTATCCCAGCCAGCGCCAGGAAGTCCACCTTGGTAAGTTGAGACCAGGAACTGGCCGTCTTTCATAGCCGCAGCCTGAACACCAATTTCATCTTTAATATACTCGCCCTGTAGACTGAAACCAGGATGTTCTTTAGTTGCCACTTTGGCATCTGTCCAAGTAGGAACTTTATCTTTCGCAGCAGAGTTTGCCTGAAAAATTAGGCAAATGGCTATCGCAGAGAAAATCAACTTACGCATTTATACACCAATTTATTTTAAATAGTTGGCTAAATGTAGGCACATGTGTAAGAAATGTAAATAGATAAGCTGGGATTTGTCTAAAAGTAATCTAATTTGCCTAATTGGCTAAATTAGTTAGGCTTTCCCATGAGCCACATCTCTTTGACTTCAGAAGGCGAAAGAGCTCTTTTCAATATGCCTAGCTCATCAATCCAGCCTTCAAAATCACGCTTCTTTCTTTGAGCATTGGCGCCTATGTTTACGGGGTAGTCGTCTTGGTTGATTAAACCTTTGGCTTCCATCTTCATATCAACTTCTCCATCGACATAAAGAGTCATTTTTTGACCATCATAAGTACCAACTAGTAAGTGCCACTTACCGTCATTGACATTTTTCTTGCCAATTAAGATACCATGTGGATCTAAGCCAGAGCAACAGAACTCCATATAGTTGTGCCATTTGTTTCGAGCTAAGCGCCAGGTTTTATCACCTTTACTAATGATAGTTTGCCAGCCACGGTCAAATTTTTTAACTTTCATCCAGGCAAATACAGTGATCGGACCAGGAATATTATAGACTTCATTTCGTTGGAAATTGACATAACCGTATTCAGAAAAGTAAAGCGACCCTTTATTATGCCAACGACCATTAAGAGGTAAGGTAGTTATAATTTCTCCATTCAGTGGTAATTTTTTTGTCGCCAGTGCCTTATTATGTAGAGTATTGGCTTGCTGCTGGTTTACATCTTCAAAGTCATAGTAAGCAACAGTATCTGGATCATTGATGAACTTTTGAGAATAGTCTTTCCAACGATTGTATTTAATATCCTCACGATGCTTGCGTTCATCTGATATAAAGCTTTCCTGAGAGATGACTGGAGCATCACTGCGGGCATTGGCGTATTCTCCACCTACAACAAAGTCCTTACTACCGGTAGTATTAAAGAACTGAACCTTACCTTTGTGGACCTGTAAGTTGGATTTTATAGGTGCCGAGGAAATGGTAAATTTAGTACCTAGAACCAAGGCCTTTGATTCTTTGGTGAAAATCTGCATTTCTTTGCCTTTGACTTGAGGTGTAACATCTGCAGTTAGGTCACCCTTCATAAGCTTAATCTTCTTGCCACCTGTAGGAGAAAATGAAACCAGTGCTTCTGTTGATTTATGCAGTTCTACAGTGGTGTTATCCGGATAGGTAAACGAGACTTCATTTGAAGTCGTGTATATGCGGTCTCCAGCAAGTAATTTAAATCCTGCATCCAGTTCAAATTTAGTATTTCCGCGTAATACATAAGCTTCTTGGCCATTATCGATTATAGCCATTCCTTTTGTGTGGAAGATACTGAAAACTATAGCAATTGCGGCAGCAAGCCCAATGAAAAATACCAAAGGAGCTGGAGCTTGCTTTTCTTCTTTGCCTGAAATTTCGTAGTGAGGGACTTGTTCAAGCTCAAGTGTTTTGGTTATAAGCCTTTCATCGAGGACGAAATCTAAATAGGCTCTACGAAATTCATTCTCATGCATTCTTTTATTAAAGAGTCCAGTTTCCTCCTCGGATAATTTCCCCGCCAACGCATTAGCGATAAATATGTAGTCTTTATCAGTCATTAACCAGACCAGTAACCTTTACTTTTCGATTGATACAAGTCGCCAGCGATGTTCTCAGTCTTTGCAGTAGTGAAAATGTTGCAGTAGGAGTGCGATCGATTTTCTCAGCGATGGACTGAGCCGAAAGTTTTTCTACATACTTCATTATCAGTATACGGCGATTTTCATCACTCACTTCTGTTAAGCAATTCTGCAATGCAGATATTCTTGTATCCTCATCTCGTTCAAATTCTATTAAGTCATTCTGTATTTTTTCAAGGATATCATCCTCAAGTAAGGCTGCCTGCTTTTCTGACTTTCTAACAGCTTCAAAAGCTTTGAAACGGGCTATTCCCAAAGCCCACGGCAGGAAAGGACGGGACTCATCGTACTTCTCTGGATTGTTGACGATGAAGAATGAAACTTCCTGAACAACATCCTCTGAAAGGTGATAGTCTTTTAAAATTGAATAAACAAGAGCCCACATTTTATCTTTGTACTGTATGACATCGTTCAACAGCCTCTGAGATTTATTATTCAATTCCTTCTCCTTACACACTTTATTGTTTGCTTTAATAGATATTAATCGACGTAAAATTGCAAAAGTTACAAAAAAATTATGTCAAACAGCTTTAATCTGAAGTTTTTAACTCAAATCTCTTAAGGAAGAGACGAAATTCTCGTTCTCGTACCCATGCACGTTCTCGTACCCGTTCCCGATATGATTCTTCATTTTATATTTACTTTCATATATAATCTTTATGGGCAATATATAAAGGGTAATTATGGATCACGAGAAACTGGATGTATATCAAGTCAGTTTAGAGTTTTGTACTTGGGCTTATTGCCTATGCAAAAATCTTTCAGGTGTAGATCGTCATGCTAGAGACCAATTATTGAGGGCGTCTCAATCGATTGTATTAAATATTGCTGAAGGTTGTGGGCGAACAGGAAATGATCGCAAGCACTTTTATAAAATATCTTCAGGGTCTGCTAGAGAGTGTGGCGCAATTATAGATATCCTGGAAAGAACATCAGTCATTCATATACAAGACGCTAATAATGGCAAAAGTTTTTTGAATCGAGTAATTGCTATGCTGACTAAAATGCAAAGTTTGCTATGAATTCGTGAACGTCTACGGGGAACGTGTTCGTGACATATATATGAAAATTCGTGAACGTGTAAGAGATGAATTCAGAGAAGTGTAAAAGAAAATTCGTGAACGTGTACGGGGAATGCGTACGTGACGAATTCAGAGAAGTGTAAGTGCATAAAAAACGCCAGTGGCAAAAGCCACTGACGTTTTAAAAAATCAGAATCCAGAAAAGATTACACGCCGTACTTAGCAAGATCTTCTAGTTCCTCCTCGATGCGAAGAAGCTGATTGTATTTCGCAATTCTGTCAGAACGGCTGGCAGAACCAGTTTTGATCTGGCCAGAGTTAACAGCAACAGCCAGGTCAGCAATAGTTGCATCTTCAGTTTCACCAGAACGGTGAGAGATAACTGAAGTGAAACCTGCTCTGTGTGCCATTTCGATTGCGTTAAGAGTTTCAGTAAGTGTACCGATCTGATTCACTTTGATAAGGATAGAGTTAGCAGAACCTAGCTCGATACCTTTAGAAAGGTAATCAACGTTAGTAACGAATAGATCGTCACCAACTAGCTGGCAAGAGTCACCGATTTTGTCAGTAAGAATCTTCCAACCGTCCCAGTCGTTCTCGTCAAGACCATCTTCGATTGAGTCGATTGGGTACTTAGTAGTAAGTTCAGCAAGGTATGCAGCTTGTTCTTCAGAAGATTTAACTTCCGGCTCACCGCCTTTAGCTGCTTTTCTGTAAACGTATTTGCCATCTTCGCAGAACTCCGAAGCAGCACAGTCAAGAGCAATAGAAACCTGACCTTCACCAACGCGACCAGCTTTGTAACCAGCAGCTTCGATAGCCTGGATGATAACGTCAAGTGCATCTTCAGTAGATTCTAGAGCCGGAGCAAAACCACCTTCGTCACCAACTGCAGTACTCAGACCGCGGTCGTGTAGAACTTTTTTAAGAGCGTGGAATACTTCAACACCCATACGCAGACCTTCTTTGAAAGTCTCAGCACCGTGTGGACGAACCATAAATTCCTGGAAGTCGATTGGTGCGTCAGAGTGAGAACCACCATTGATGATGTTCATCATTGGAACTGGTAGAGTCTTAGCGTTTGTACCACCGATGTAACGGTAAAGAGGCATGCCAAGAGCAGCAGCTGCAGCGTGTGCACAAGCTAGAGAAACACCAAGCATTGCATTTGCGCCAAGACGGCTCTTAGTTTTAGTGCCATCAAGGTCAAGCATGATTTTATCGATATAAGCTTGCTCAGTTACGTCAACGCCAACTAGCTCAGGGCAAATTACGTTGTGTACGTTATCAACAGCTTTTAAAACGCCTTTACCAAGGAAACGGCTTTTATCGCCATCTCTTAATTCAAGAGCTTCATGCTCACCAGTTGAAGCACCAGATGGTACCATAGCGCGGCCAACAGTGCCGTCTTCAAGAATGACTTCAACTTCTACAGTAGGGTTACCACGCGAATCAAGTACTTCGCGGGCAATAATATCAGAGATATAACTCATTGTGTGGTTATCCTTATCGTGTAATTCACTATTTATTAAGGTCACAGACTCTATACTGTTTCCTCGTTTTTTCTCATGCGAATTGTCAATTTTTCTTTAAGAGTGGGTAAGCTGCTGCTTGAGCGGCACTATAAATCTGTGTCACAGGCACATTTTTTGCCTTGGATAGTGCGGCACAAGCGTCAAACTCTGGACTTATCTTTACAATTTTGCCGTCAATTAAGCCAAGCTTAACCTTTACCTTACCAAATTCAGTCTCGACGTTTTCAAATTTTCTATCCAGTTTCAAACGCTGCCAGTTTTGGTGACGTATACCAAAGGTTGAGGTTTCAAGAAGCAAGATCTCAGAAAGTCGTCCCAGTTTTTCTGAAGAACAGATAACTTCCAAAGTGAAGGCCTGACGATTCTTTTTCATCATGCATGGAGTACAGGTAACATCAAGAGCCCCTTTCTCGAGCAGTTTAGGGATAAGATCACTGAGCAACTCTCCAGCCATGTCATCTATGTTACACTGAATGACACTGACTTCATCACTGAGGAAATAACTGTCTGTTTTAGAGTCTTCCAGAAGTGTCACCTTAAGTACATTTGCATGGGTTGCAAAAGAGAGGGTGCCTGCGCCGTAACCTGTGGCTTTAACTTCACCATCAGCTCCTGCTGCGAATTCATCACAAAGAGATGCCAGTAGAGCCGCACCTGTAGGAGTTGTTAATTCTCTCTCGGCGGGTCCGACTTTTGTGGGTACACCTTCAAGAAGCCGGGCAGTTGCCGGAGCGGGTACGGGAAGCAATCCATGGGCAGTCTTAACGACTCCGGCGCCAACAGCAACCGGCCGGCAAACTATTTTGTCGATATTTAACATATATGCTGCCAAACAAGCACCACATATATCGTAGATGGCATCAGCTGCTCCAACTTCGTGGAAGTGAACCTTCTCTAGTGTCATGCCATGAATAGAGGCTTCAGCTTTGCCCAGCTCTGTAAAAACCTCTGAACTCATGTCTTTGACTTTATCTGGCAAAGAAGAGTTAGCAATAATCTCTAAGACCTCTGATAAAGAGCGATGACTATGGTGATGATCGTCTTGTTTTACAAAACTGGTTTTGGCTGCACTCACAGGCGCAAATTTTTTCTTTTGTATGAACTTGCCTCCAGGGCCTTCAATCCCTTGGGGAGTAATTACATTAAACTTGTACGAACTAATGCCATTTTTGATTGTCTTTTCGACTTCGGCGTGGCAGCCTTCGAGATTCAGCTGATTAAGAGTTTTAAGAAAGTTTTCTGTATCTACTCCCAGGTGAAGAACAGCAGCAGTGAACATATCTCCAGCCAGTCCGCTAAAAGGATCAAGTAAAAGTATTCGCATATTAAACCGGTTATTTAGTAGTTGTGATGAAAGAGTTCATAATTTCGATAACTTTCAGTCCGTCCTCTCCAGTACATGGATTTTCGCCTTTGTCCATAAAATAATCACAGACTTTCTGAATCATAGGCTGCTGTACATTTTCAGGTTGTGTGAAGTTAAATACCTTTTCGTGTCCATCTAAATGAAGTAGGACCTTCGCTCCATAGAAAGAAAATTCAACGAAACCTTTCTCGCCAATAATTGTACATTTTTCTTCAGCAGCATGATTGGGAGAGCAAAAACTCCAAAGTCCTTGAAAAATTATGTTGTTTTGAAATTTGATTGTGCCTGATACCAAATCATCAACTTGACTGGATTGTTGGCTACTTACTCCTGCATAAAATTGAGGTATCCCAAAGTAGTGCATCATTAAGTCAATTTGATGTGGACCGATGTCGTGAAAAAGGCCGCCTCCAGAGATCTCAGGATTAATTCGCCAATTTTCATCGCTTTGGGCAATTATTTCTGAATTTGCTGGCAGCAGTATAGAAATTCGAGCCAAATTAATTGTACCCAGAGTACCTGAATCGATAATCTCTTTAACTTTTTTGAAAGCGCTCAATTCACGACGATAATGAGCGATTGATAGTTTTTGACTATTCTTATGACATGCCTCAATAATTTCCTGGCACTCTTCAGCTTTCATGGCCATGGGTTTTTCAAGGTAAACGTCTTTGCCCGCCTCCAGAGCTGCAATTGCTATGTTTTTATGAGATGAAGGTGGAGTCGCTATGTAGATTGCATTAATATCCTGATTGTTAAGTATGTCTGCAATTGAAGTATACCAATGAGGCACTTTATGCCTATGAGCAAAGTCTTTAACTTTTGCTTCATTACGGCGCATGACAGCTAAAAGTTGCGAACCTTGAGCTTTATTAAAGGCTGGGCCACTTTTTACTTCGGCAACGTCACCAGCACCAATAATTCCCCAGTTGATCATATGATTAAACCTCAAAAATTTGCATAGTTTAAGTTATCTACTCAACATTATTTTTAAAGTGTGTCAACTGAAACTTTCACACAGCGATTGATTTGATGGGTTAAGATAGAAAGCAGGTATACTTGAAGAAGGCAAAATTTGCCGGCCGGAAAGCGGCACTCTTAAGGGAGGCGTCTTAAGGCCTCTATTAAGCAATATCTACTTACACGAGATTGATAAACTCTGGTGCAATAACCAATCAGTTCGCCTCATAAGATACGCTGATGATGCAGTATTTCTATGTCGCAGCGAAGCTCAGGCGAATTGGGTGATTGTTAAACTCAAAGAACAATTGTCAGCTCTATCGCTGATTCTGAACGAAGAGAAGACCAAAGTTTGTCATGTCCGTGAGGGCTTTAACTTCCTTGGTTTTACCTGCAAAGAAGCCTACTCATACAGCTCTCTAAAGCCGGTACGGATTAAATTTCCGAATCCGCAAAGAGTGGTGGGAATGCAGAGGAAAATCAAAGAAGCAGTCAAAGAATTTCCGTTGGGTGTTCACTTGACTGAAGTCATTAAAACCATAAATCGCAAACTCTCGGGCTGGGCCCAGTATTTCAAAGTTGGCAACAGCTATGATGCAGCACTGAAACTATCCAATTATACATGTTTGCAACTGCGAATCTTCTGGAGAAGAAGAAAACAGCGCAAAGACATAAATGGATACCGAAAATGGCCGAATGATTACTTTTATAATAAAGGACTACATTATGTTCCAAAATTACTTAGATAGATGCCGAATGAAGCGGGAAGAATGTCAGGGGGAAAGCCGTGTGAGGGAAAACTTCATGCACGGTTTGGTCGGTGAGGTAAAGCTGATCCCCAGGAGAGGCTTCACTTTAATCGAACTTATCATAGGTGTAAGCATCATGGTGATCTTACTTACACTTTTACTGCCATCTCTTTGTAAAGCAAAAGAGTTATCGTTATCTGCTATTTGTCTGAGTAACACGGCTCAACTTCATAAGATTTGGAATAAAAGAACGCTAATACCTGGGGACAAAGCTCGGCAGGTTATAACAAAAAAGAGCAAGACTAGATTCCTTACTGTCGCTTATGAGAAATTTTTGCGATGGGACAAGACTGGCAAAAAGACTTGGAATTTTTGCCGCAGACAGCCTGTTCACTGGTGGACAAGCCGACTAATGTTGACGGGGAAAACCCTTACTTAATCTCAAGACATATTCAGAAAGTTTTTTTGGCAGAAATAGACTCACCTGTTGAAACTCTCTGGTTGGGAGAAAATTCGACTGATCGGTCTATTCCAATCAGTACTCGTCATGATTAGATAACCGATGATAGGCATATATTGGGTAAAGCAATGAGTAATATTTAATGGTGGATGGCCACGTTGAGTCCGGCCACTATTTATAGTATGACGATATAGAATGCGGGCCACACTTCTAGTTGGCTTTTTTTAATTCGTCGACAGGGTAAATCTTCACTTTGTCATTTTGACTAACAAAAACCTCTATGGTGTCACCAACGTTATACTTCATGTAAATCCATTGCTCAACATAGTGTTTGATCTGATGGCTCTTGCGTTTGCAAGGGACATTTAGAAGCAGGGTGGGGGAGCCGCCGGCAATAATTTCTTCGCCATCGAAAAATTTATCGATGATGATGGCGTTCACTTTAAGTAAAGGCTTTTTCTTAACGTTGTTATTTTCACTGATGACAGCTTTTAAGCCCAGGTGCAGCAAAAAATAAATCAAAAAAAGAAAGAACATTCCACCGAAAAAGAATATGTAGTAAGTCATCATAAAGCTTTATCCTTAAAGAACTTTTTTTGATTTGGGAATTTCTGCCAATCAGCTTTGATTTCTTGAAGCCCCTTTAATCTTTTTAAACTTTTTAGCTCAGTAATTCTAGTATTTTTGATATTTAATATCTTGAGTGGGAGTTTAGACATGTCCTCAGTTTCAGTAATACCTGTATGACTTATATTCAGGTTTTCCAAGGGCATTTTTTTTATAGCAGCTAAATTAGCGACATAGGTGCGGGAAAGGTTGAGACTAACTAGAGACATGTTGGCTATGCGCTCTAAGTCTGTAACGGCAGTTCCCTCTAGATTCAGGTGTTTAACAGGTAGAAACTTGACGGGGTCAATATTTGTTAGACTGGCATTATCTTGCAAGCTTAAAGTTTGGCTTTGTTCATCATAGTGAAATTTCAGATCAGTAATTTCCGGGTTGCGGATAAGAAGAATTTCTTTGACCAGTCTGGTTCTTTCTTCGATTGGCATTTGTTGCGCAAAAACATCTTCCATCATGTACTTGACTACAGTGTTGGGTTCAGGCGTCATAGAGACAAGTGTGAGATAATCGTCGTGATCCAATCTGCCTGTTTCCGGGTTGAGGCGTGGCAGGCAAAAATCGGTTAAAGGCCTGAAGAACCCTTTTTGGTGTTGATCGGCTTTCTTGAAGTATTTAATGGCTTCTTCGATTTGATAAAATGACAGAAGAATTTTGGCTTTAAGAGCATTGGCGCTTCTCATATCCGGGTTAAAAAGAAGAGCTTTTTCAACTTCCGGTAGTGCTCGGTGAAATTTTAAGTCGCGGAACATGAGTTCTGCATTGAGAAAATAGCGGTGTGATGAGTCTTTTTGAACTTGCAGTCTTTCGGTTTTTTCTTTTTCAAACTTCTCTAAAGCTTCTCGTGCGGCTTTCTCTTTACCGGCGACGATTTTAAGGTTTTCTTCCTGTTGTGAGATAAACAAAAATAAGCAAAGAGTAAGAATCGAAAATACTAATGCTGCAGCAGAGAAGATAATCTTATGGCGCTTTACCAGTAGAGTCAATAGCCTCAGGAGTCCGGCATTTTCTGCTTCAGTAGCAAAACCCTGTTGGTAGTTTTCTATCTCTGCGATGATTTCATTGATCGATGTATAACGGTTTTCCGGTGACTTCTCCATGGCCTTAAAAAATATGGCTTGCAGACTAAGGGGAATACTTTGTTGATTTGGTTGGGGTTTATTGTTTAATGTCGCGTGACGGACTTCTTCGAAGGTTTTTCCAGCAAATGGTTCTTTGCCATCGAGCATATAAAAGAGCAGGGCTCCCAGACTGAATATGTCTGTTCGTTGGTCTTTAAAGGTTTTACTGTTGACTTGTTCAGGCGCCATGAACCCAGGAGTACCTTTTACCTGACCATTTAAAGTCATGTGATTGATTTCAGCAAAATCGAGCTTTTCGTCGTCTGCAGGAATTTCTTCATCGTCGTCAGAGAGTAATATCCTTGCCAGTCCCCAGTCACAGATGAGCACATCTCCAAAATTACCGACATATATATTTTCGGGTTTGAGGTCGAGGTGAATAATCCCCTTCGAGTGGGCATAGGCCATGCCATCGCAGATTTTTTTAAAAACTTCCAGAAGTTCAATGACTCCGGGCTTTTTCTTAAGAAACTCTTCTAAGGTTTGGCCGTGCAAAAGTTTCATGGTGAAGTATGGCTTACCATCTTTACTTAGGCCTATATCGTAAACCGGGACGATATTTGGGTGTTGCAGAGCAGCAGTTATTCTTGCTTCGCGAAGAAAGTTTTCAACTAAAGAATCATCGGGGGCTTCATCTGCCAGATGAGCCATCGCGACTTTGCGGCCGGTAACTTCGTCCTGAAAGCTGAGGATTTTTTTCATTCCTCCCTGTCCAACAGGGGCTTTGTCGAGGTACCTTAATTCTATATTTGATATTTGCTCAAGCAGTGAGAGCTTGTCATTTTCCTGCAGATCTTGAGCTTTATCGTATAGAGATAATAGGCTGTTATTGATTTTCATACTTGATTGAATTATTGTCTCACTGCTTATGTATCTATACTAAATGTAAACACGTGGATCAGAAATCGCAAATGAATAATACCAGAGTCACTCTTCTACAAAAGCTGCGAGACAGGCATGACGATGAAGCCTGGGAAGATTTTGTGAAGTACTATGAGCGTTTTGTTGCTGCGGTTCTGGTACAGATGAAGTTCGATGCTCATGATCGAGACGACATACAGCAAGTAGTCATGTTGAAAGCCTGGAAAGTGCTGCCTGAATTCGATTATGAAAAATCGAAAGGCCGTTTTCGCAATTGGCTGGCGGTGATCACTCGAAATGAGGCTCGTACTTTTTTGCGTAAAAAATATCGCCAGTTCGATTTAGAGGGCGGTGAGCGGCAAGAAGCTTTAAAAACACTTTCTGACTCATGGCAGGATCCTGAAATAGATAAGATTTCTAAGGACGAGTGGAAAAAGTACATTGTTACATTGGCTTGGGAGAATATTTCCGGAAGCCTTTCAGAAAATGTAAGGCAATGTTATGAACTCTTAAATGAAACGGTGAATGTCGCTGAGATTGCCTTGCGTTTAAGTATTCAGGAAAATTCCGTTTATGTCTATCGCAAGCGAGTTGAAAAGCAGATAATGAAGGAGATTCTGCGACTTGAAGAGCAGCTGGGTTAAACAGCAGTTTCCTGCTTTTTGAGAAAGTGTTTAGCTATGAAACAAAGCGCGAAAATTATGGCGAAGATGGTAAAGCCCCAACCAATCATATACTTAATGTAAGATTTCTTCATAGCTTTGAGATATATAGCCTTTTCCGGTTCACCGGGTAAGTAGTGAAGTTGTATAGAGTTCGAGTTTATGCCCTCAGCTTTTCCAAGAAATATTCTTCTTGTGTAATTCTGGCCATTCAGTTCAAAACCGACTTTTAAGGTTTTTTTCCCAAATGAGCTTTTGCTTGACAGTACTTCAGCCTGCAGGGTTTGACCGTATATTTTCAGTTGATCCAATTTGAGGATATTCGAGTTTTGGATGAAAAACTGTCCAGTAAGAATAAGAAAAGACAGAACCATAACAAAAAAAATGGTCAGATCAGTCTGCTTTTCCCGCTTATCTTCTTCCAACATAAATACTTCCTCTCATTCGTATCTCTAATTTAGTCTACGACAACAACAGAAAGCAAATTTTATGTAGAAAAGATTAACATAACTAAAGTGGTGAATTTGGGGAAAATAAAAAGATGCCATAAATCTATGGCAACAATATAGTTACCTTACCTGCTGGCAGATTACATGGCCAATAGCTAGAATTGAGGTGACAACGTCGTCAGGCCCCTGGATTTCATACATAGGGTCTGCCATAACTTCTATGGCGTACTCAAGCACTTTTGACTCCGGGAATTTTTCGTGAAGTTTTAAGTCAAAACAACCCTTGCCATTAATGAAAAACTCGCGGTAGTGCTCTTGCATTTCCATGAGATCAGTTTGCTTGATCATATCCATGGCACCGCCATTATTTTTCTCAACGGATTTATAACAGACAACGATGAATTCACAGAGGGCGTCAGCATGGTGTGGATTCATGTGCTGAAATTTTGCAAAGTACCAGGTTTTCAGGTAAGGCTGTTGGCCAAAAAGAACTTCGGTTTCGACTCCCATCAAGGCTGGGTTTTGAATGAGTTCAGAGAGTATCTTTAGGGAATCTCCGATATTTTCTTCGGTAAGCTTACCGTTATTCAGCTGTGGTAAAGTTGGAGCGGCTTTTTTCTTTTGCTTATTTTTCATGTGGAACTCCTTTAGGCATTGCGGCCGATTTTTAGAGTGTTTTTGCAGTAGTTTAGACTTTTCACAAGCTCTTTTTCCATATATTCAGGAGAAAACAAAACCTTTTTTTCAAGGTCTTTGTGTTTGCTGGTAATTTTCTTATTATTGCCTTTGGAAGTCATGGTTTTGAATTCGCGATAGTCATTCATGTTGATATCCTGATAATCTTTCCAGAATTCTTTATCTTTTGGAGCGGGGAAGGTTTTACTGAGACCAGAAATAGTTTCTAGGAAAACTGGTACTTCAGGACAGCTTTTCTGCCATTTTGCAAAATAAAGTTCCCAATCGACAGTGCCATCCCCCATGGCTTTCCAAGTAGCTTTTATACCTTCTTTGGTATTGTATACAAGAGAATCGCGAATGCCGCTGCTAGCAATGTAAGGCGCGAGTAATTCAAGATTTTTATAGGGGCTTTCCATAGTCCAGGTTGCATTTCCTGAGTCAATTGTCGCTCCGACAAAATCAGCCCCGGCTTTTTCAATCAGTTCGCGAAGAAGACGTCCAGTCATGTCGCCGGCATGATTTTCTATGGCGATCTTTATACTAGCCTCTTTAGCTTCAGCTTCGACACTCTTACAAACTTCTAAAGTGGCATCCATATGAGGTTCCAGGCCGCCAGAAGTTTTACGGTCTTGTATGCTTCCCAGGTAACATCTCACAACAGGAGATCCGAGAAGTTTCGACACTTTTATAGCTTTTCTTAAATGTTCTTCTGCAGTGCCGTGTTTTTTACGAAACGCTTTAGAAGTTGGACATACTGAGCCAGTACCGGCATGAATTTCAATCTTGAGTTCATCAGCTTTGGCTCTGAGTTCTTTAAGGTAGGATTCTTCCAGACTCTCATAGACATCGAGATCAGAAAACAGGACAGCATCAACATTGTGCTTGGCACCAAAATCAAGAACTGCTGGCGCTTTCAGTTTCATGGCGCGTATGGAGAAGTTATCGAAGCCAAGTTTGAGCTTTTGTGAGGAGAATACCTGACAACCAGTGAGTGCCGAACTGGCTGTTATAGCGGTTGAGCTTGCTAAAAAATCGCGGCGATTTAATTGGAATGGCATTCATTTCTCCTTTGACGTCTATTTGGCAAAGAACTTACCTGTAACTTTTGGTCTTTTACAGCAATTGACGAATTTTTCTTAAATATTGTTATTTTCTTGCAGTCTGTTTTTTATCTTTGAAAGAGCGATATAAAAAGTTTTGATTTTTAAATCATTTCTCAATAAAAACTTGTATAGATCTTTTTTGGGCAGATGAAACGAGCTTAATTGAAGCTGAGTAAAGGAGCATAAAAATTTGCTTTATTGGATTTAGTTGATATAGTATCGCAAAATCGCTAATTCTGGATAAATATTTTAATGAAAAGAATTTTTATATTATTTCTCTTACTCTTTGGTGGAGTGGCCTTTGCAGAGGAGAGGGAAAGGTTGATTGAAGCTCTCGACAAGCTAAATGAGCTTCACAGGACTATCAGTAAAGAAAAGGCAGAGTGGCAGGAAGAGAAGAAAACTCTTGAGTTGCATCTTCAGTTAGTTAAAGATTCTTTACAGACAAAATCTGCCGGTAAAGTTGAACTGGAGAAGATTTTAGAAGAGTTGCAAAAGAAGAAGTCTGAATTTGCTGCAAAGACAGCAGAAGTGGAAAAGGCTTTGAAGGCCCTAGAAGTAATTTCGAAGAAGAGTGCAGAGAAGGTGTTGGCTGAAGTTCACCCTAAGATTCCTGAATCTCTGCAAGCTCTAGTTCAAAAAGAAGCCGATGAGTTAAAAGCTTACAGCTCAGATAAAGATGCAAATGTGATGGATGTTCTTTCTGCATCTCGCGAGTACTTCAGTGCAGTTTTAGAGCTTCAGAAAAAAGTGCACCTTTTAAAAGAAGTTGTCAGTGTCGCTGGTCAAAAGCAGCAGATTACAGCTCTTTTTGTAGGAACTTACACTGGCTATTATTTAACACAGGATTGTCAATCCGCTGGTCAGTTGGTATTTGACGGTCAGTGGAAAGCCAAAGAGGATAATTCTCTTTTAGCAAGTATTAAGACAGCCATCAGCCAATACAATCGAGAAGGCAAACCTGTTCTGGTGAATCTTCCAGTAAGAGGAGGTGTGAAATGAGTAAATTTCTAAGTCTTCTTCTTTGTTTTTGTTTTACACTGACAGCAGCGGATTTCAAAAAAGCCGAAGAATCTATTAATCGGGATTTATTGAAGTTAAACCGCCAATTAGATGGGCAACGAACTGATGTTTTTCAAGAGCGTGAAGGCCTGCGCCGCGAGATTGCCCAAGCTGAAAGAGAACAAGGTGCTTTAGGCGGTAGCGAAGTATCTATTTTAAAAGAAATTGCCGAGTTGGAAAGTGAACTTAAAAAGTTCGAAAAGTCTCTGAAAAATAAAGAACTAGTTGTTGAAACCGTTCGCAAGCAAATCAGAGACATGCGCCGAAATGCAGAACTTGCAGTACCTGCTCAGTATGGTACGGCTTTTAAAAGTGATTTTGAAAACCTCGACAAAGTTCTAGATGAGAAGAACTATAAAGATTTCTTTACTTTGCTTTTTGGTTTTCAGCAGAAGTTACTTACTAAGGGTTTTGCTTTAAATGAATCTGCTGTTCAGGGAGTCGCGCCAAACGGTACAGTTAGTGAAATGAAACTTTACTCGCTTGGACATGCGAAGTATTTCTTAAGTGATGGCTCTCAGGCTGGTTTGCTTAAAGAGTTGGCCAATGAGAATTACCCGGAGATGGAAGCCGTTACGGGTTTGGAAGGAACTCTGAGTTCTTTAGCATCTGGAAGTGAACAGACATTGCCTTTTGATTTTACGGATGGTCTGGCGACTAAGGCCGACTTGCAAGAAAAATCAGTGCTTGAACATTTTCAGGCAGGCGGTGTGATTATTTACCCCCTCGCTCTTTTAGGATTTATCTGTATTCTTGCTGGCGCCTACAAGACCGTTCAACTTTACACAATTCGAAGTCAGTATGACGATAAAGTACGTCATCTCGTAGGGCTTATTCGGAATAATCAGATGGAAGAAGCCGACAAGTATGTAAACTCTCTTAAAAACCCGGTAGGCAGCCTGTTAAAAGAAGCTTTAACGCACCATGAAGTTTCGCGTGAGAATTTGGAAGAGTACTTAAGTGAAACTATTCTGGCGCAGATGCCGAACCTCGATAAATTCCTAACCGTACTTTCGGTCAGTGCCGGAGCTGCTCCGCTTCTTGGTCTTTTAGGTACTGTTATGGGTATTATCAAAACTTTTGAGATGATCGGGATTTATGGTACGGGCGATGCCAACCGTTTAGCCGGTGGAATTTCAGAAGCTTTGGTGACAACTGAAATGGGCTTGATCGTTGCTATTCCTGCTCTTATCTGGCACGCTGTTTTGAACCGTCGTTTGCGCAAGATTGTCAGTAATCTTGAAAAGGCGATGCTGAGTTTTATAAATGCACTGTCCATTGAAGGTAAAGCTTAAATGAAGATTCTTTCAGAGTCTTTAGAATTTTGGCAAAGTGCCGGCTGGTTTGCCGGTTTGTTACTGTTATTATCGGTCATTTCCTGGTTCTGGCTTTTGAGTCTTTATCTTAAACTCAGGCAAAGTTCTTTTCGCACCAGTAAGTATGAGGCCGAAATAACCGAAAGGTTACAGAAAGGTGAGAGCAGTTCGGTTATTCTGGATTGGTTGTCGAAGCAAGCGGGTATAGTACCGTGCATCATCTCATATGTTTTTGCCGGAAACCGTCAATCTTCAAGGGATATTAAAGATCGCTACCTGGAAGCCAGTGGCAGTGAAATCAGTTCCATCGAAAGAGAATTTGGTTTACTGAACTCTATGGTGACAGCAGCTCCATTACTTGGTCTATTAGGCACTGTAGTGGGTATGGTTGAGACATTTCGAGGTTTGAGTAATGTCAGCGGCATGGAAGTCATTTCTTCTGGTATTTCAAAAGCCTTGCTAACGACTCAACTGGGATTGATAATTGCCTTACCGGGTATCTTTGGCTTGGTCTATTTAAAACGCAAATTTGGCCGTTTGGTTTTAGAGTTGGATAGACTGCAGTTTCACATAAAAGCTTTGATTGAGAGACCGGTAGTATGAAACGTTTGACAAAAATGATGCGCAGTGAAGAAGATGTGCAAAATGTCGATATGACGCCACTGATCGACATGGTTTTTATTCTGTTGATATTTTTCATAGTCACAACAGTTTTTGCCAAAGATAAAGGTATGGATATCCAGCGTCCATCACAGCAGTCGGCCGGAGAGGTGGATCGTGAGAGTTTACTTGTTGCCATTACCTCAGAAGGCAAGATCCGTGCAGGCGGGCAACCTCTATCTATTAACAGTTTAAGAGCTTATGTTAGCAATCGCGTTAAAAAAATGGCTTTACCGGTGGTGATTTTGGCCGATAAAAATGCGCCGATTGGACTATTGGCGGATGTTATGGATGAGTGCCGCATGGCAGGTGCACAAAATATCAGCTTGGCGACTGAGAAAGAACAGTGAGCGACCTGCAAAACAGAATTATTTACCGCAGTTCACCGGAAGCAGTTAAGTTTGCCTGGCGCGTTGTGTTGCTTTCCTGTGGAATGGCGGGTTTGATTTTTGTTTTGATTCCACTGACTTCAAAAATGGATGCTGTTCCTGAAGATCCAATCATGGTACGCAAGATTCCTAAGTTGATTGAGATACCAAAGGAAGAAGAGGAAATTTTTCAAGAAAAGCCTCCAGAGGTAAAACAGGAAACAGAAGAGGTCGTTGAAGTTGTGACGCCTCCGACACCGCCACCTCCAGCAATTTCTGTCAATATAGATATGGCGATTCAACCAACTGCAGTATCGCTGCATGTTGATAATAACTTTAAACGGGATTTTGATTTTGACGTCGAAAAGATAGTAGCCGTGGCAGCGAAAGCTCCACCATCGACAACAATTATAAAAAGTGCACCTGTAAAAATTGTTAAGTCTTTGACGAACTACAATACAATTTTTGCAGAAGGTCAGGTGGATGAAAAAGCCAGACGTACCAAGTATGTGCCACCATCTTACCCAATGCGCGCCAGGCGCAGAAATTTATCGGGCAAAGTGACGATTGATTGTGTGATTGATAAACAAGGAAAAGTGACGCAAGCGCGAGTCATGAGCGCCACACCTAAAGGATACTTTGAAAACAGTTGCTTAAGTATTTTGGATCGACTGAAGTACGAACCAGCTAAGAAAGATGGCCGTGCCGTGAAACAGAGAACAATTTTAACATTTCAATTTGGTTTACAAAAATGAAGATTATTTGTGTTTTATTTTTACTTATGCTGACTCTTGCAGGTCAGGATACTTTGGAGCCGGTAGTTCCGGCTAAGGAAATTACCTCATATCGTGAAATCGTAAAATTAGTCAATGATAAGCCATCTGAGGCTCTGAAGAAACTGAGTCTGTTACCGGCGACCCGCTCTGCTGTTTTTGATTACCTTGAAGGTGCGATTCAACATCAAGAAAACAAAGAAATCGAAGCAGAGAAAGCCTTCTTAAAAGCACTTAAGAAGTTTCCAAATTTTTATAGAGTCCATGTGTCTCTCAGTATTTTGTATTTGAATAAAAATGATTCAAAGAAAGCTCTTGAGCATCTTTATGCTGTGGTAAAGTCAGGAAGAGCGGATGGTAAAATCTGGAAAAATATTGTTTATTGCCACATCAATAATAACAACTTGCACGCGGCTGAAGAGTCTTTGGAAAATGTTAGGATTTTCATGCCAGAAGATGAAAGCCTGGATAAGATATTTTTAGACATTTACCTTCAGCAACAAAACTACGAAAAAGTTTTGCCAATAGCACAAGATTTACTCAAGAAGAATCCTCAGGAAAAGAGATACTGGAATATAGTGATTTCCACTTTGCAGAATCTGGAAAAAACTAAAGAAGCATTGCAAAATTACCTTTTATATGAACGCCTTTTTAAACTGGAAAATCGCGAGTTGATGCAGCTTGCCGGTATGCTATTCAATGATCAGCTTTATGCTCAGGCAGCCGAGCGATTTTCAAAAGTAACCGGTGCACTGCAGGTAGATGCTTTGTTAAATAAAGCGACATGCTATTCTCAAATTGGTAGTCATGCCCAGGTGGTGAGATCACTGAGTAAGAAGATTGAGAATGCCAGTCCAAAACAAAATGAGAAGTTTTACCTTTTAAGAGGAAATGCTTACCTAGCGCAGGAGAATGTGGGAGCTGCCGAACAAGAGTATCTTGAAGCCTTAAAGTACAACAGCTCAAATACCCAGATTCAATTTAATCTGGCGCAAATATATGGTGATGCAAAGAAGTATGAAAAGGCTTTAGACCGCTATCAAAAAGCTTCGACGAGTCAGTTTTATGCCAGTGCCTGTTACATGCACAAAGCGAGAATTTATGTACTCCAAAAAGAGTTCAAAATGGCATTGGCCGAAGCAGCTAAAGCCAGAGAGATAGATGAATCTTCATCAGTCGAAAGTTTTTACCAGCAAGTTGCTCGATTAGTCGGTATATAAGCCTAGTTTGCATCGCTAATCTCTTGATTGCCGGTTTTCATAAGGATTAACAATCTAGATAAGAGCAGTCCTCCGGCATTTGCCAACAAATCAAGAACATCAAAGCTGCGGTAGCCGGTGAGACCTTGAGCACATTCTATGGCGATACCATAGGTGAGCAGATAGTTAAAAAGCTTCTTGTCTGTTCCATATGCCCAGGTCATGGAAATACCGGCCAGGACAAAAACTCCAACATGAATGACTTTATCCATGTGATTCACTTCGCCTGTTTGTGGTACAGGCATGAGTAAACTGACAGTTAGAAATATGATGTAGGCCCAGAAGCCGGTTTTTAGTAGGTTTTGTAGCATTTATCTAATCTTTTTCAATATGTGTGAAAGGTATCGCCCGTAAGTGCAAGATGCCAGTTTTTTTAGGTTTATGCTGATAAAGAGTTATAATCTCCTAAAAATTATAGAGTTGTGTCAACTATTTTGTATGAATGACTATTAGCTTTGTGTGTGAATTATATGGAGCTTAGAAATAGTGAAAAAGTTTACTCTTGTGGAGTTGTTGGTTGTCATCGCCATCATTGGCATTTTGGCCTCTATGTTATTGCCTTCTTTAAGCAAAGCCCGCTTGAAGTCCTACCAGGTAGTTTGCCTTTCAAATCAGAAAATTATGTATTCCGCAGTTATGATGTTTACAAATAATAATGAAGATATCCTCCCTTGGTCTCAAAGGCGATATGGTAACAAGGATCCTCATGTTTGGTGGAGACGTCAAATCTACACTTTCATGGGAGGAACAGCTCCAGACACCTCTAATTGGAGTACGATGTATATCGATGAAATAGGCAAGGGGGCTTTTGCCTGCCCAAGTTAAAAGACAGGAAATACTGGTCATGGAGCAGGAGGTTATGGTTGGAACTTGAACTATCTGGGGTGGGGTGGTGAAACAAACAGCAATCATAAACCTAAGAGTATTTTAGAGGTGGAGCTTCCGGTTGAGACGAATATTCTGGGTGATACTTCTGATCATGCAAATCTTCCCGGTTGGGCAAAGCAGATGTTCTGTTCACCTTCAATGGCTGGAGGGCAAAATATTGGCAATCGTCATTTTCTTGGAATTAACCGTCTCTGGTTGGATGGACATGCATCTTATAGTAAAACAAGTGCTGTCCTAGCCGGCAAAAATGGTGATCAGGATTACTATTTTAGAATGACGAAGTAATTTTTCGAGTAAGCTCTCGGGGAGTATCAATTTATTTGTTTTTCTCTTTCCTGTCACTTACCTTAAACATAATGATTCATTAATGAGTGAAAGGTTACTTCAATGAAAAGATTCACACTAGTTGAGCTTTTAGTAGTGATTGCCATTATTGGAATACTGACTTCAATGCTT
This sequence comes from Lentisphaerales bacterium, assembly GCA_022446985.1. Lineage (GTDB taxonomy): Bacteria > Verrucomicrobiota > Lentisphaeria > Lentisphaerales > Lentisphaeraceae > JAKVBD01. Next base: position 91,003 of record JAKVBD010000008.1, on the reverse strand, counting down.
CTACCGGCTTTGAGTAAAGCCCGTTTAAAATCTCGACAGGCGCTGTGTCTTTCCAATCAAAAAAATATGTACCCTGCGATAGCGATTTTTACAGAGGGTAATGACGATATCTTACCTTGGTCTCAACGCCGCTATGGTAATCAGGATCCACATGTTTGGTGGAAACGTCAAATCTACACTTTCATGGGAGGAACAGCCCCAGATACTTCTAATTGGAGTACGATGTATATCGATGAAATGGGAGAAGGAGTTTTTCTCTGTCCCAGTGAAAAGACAGGAAATATCGGTCATGGAGCAGGAGGTTATGGTTGGAACTTAAACTATCTGGGGTGGGGCGGAGAAACAGAAAACCATCATAAGCCTAAAAATATCAACCAAGTGGAATTACCAGTGGAAACAAGCCCTCTAGGGGATACGTCAGATGATGTGAATCTTCCCGGTTGGGCAAAGCAGATGTTCTATTCACCTTCAATGGCTGGAGGGCAAAATATTGGCAATCGTCATTTTCTTGGAATTAACCGTCTTTGGTTGGATGGACATGCATCTTACAGTAAAACAAGTGCTGTCTTAGCCGGCAAAAATGGTGATCAGGACTACTATTATAAAATGATCAAATAGAAGCTTAACCTTCTTTAAATAATAGCTCAACAGATTGCTGACACAGCTTTTTCCTTAACAAAGTTTACAGGATGTCAAAGGCCGTGTATACTATGCGCCATTACGTGAAAATATGCGTAAACAACCACACGCTAAGATTTAATCTATTTAAGGAACTTAACTATGGCTAAAAAAACTGTTGATGACGTAAGTTTTAAAGGTCTAAGAACTTTTATCCGTTGCGATTTTAATGTACCTCTCAACGATGCTGGTGAGATCACAAATGATCTTCGTATCGTTAATGCTCTTCCTACGATCAAAAAAGTAATTGCTGACGGTGCAAAAGTTATCCTTTCTTCTCACCTTGGTCGTCCTAAAGGCGAGAGAAACGCGAAATTCTCACTAGCTCCAGTAGCTGCTCGTCTAACTGAGCTTCTTGGTCAGGACGTTAAGCTTCTTGATGACTGTATCGGTGCTGATGTTGAAGCTGCTGTAAGTGCTCTTGAAGCCGGTCAGGTTGTTCTACTTGAGAACGTTCGTTTCCACGCTGCTGAAACTTCTAAAGATGAAGCTGAACTAAAAGCGTTCTCTGCTGAACTTGCTAAACTTGCAGACATTTTCGTTCTTGATGCTTTCGGTACAGCTCACCGTGCACAGGCTTCAGTTGTTGGTCTTGCTGACCACGTAGAAGCAGTTTCTGGTTACCTTCTAGCTAAAGAGCTTGAGTACTTCGGTAAAGTTCTTGAAGCTCCAGACAAGCCGGTTGTTGCTATCCTTGGTGGTGCTAAGGTTTCTGATAAGATTCAGCTTATCGAAAACATGCTGGACAAAGTTGACAAGATCATTGTTGGTGGTGCTATGGCTTACACATTCCAGCTTGGTCAAGGTCGCGGCGTTGGTGACTCACTTGTTGAGCCGGACAAGACTGAACTTGCTCTTTCACTAATCGAAAAAGCTAAAGCTAAAGGCGTTGAGCTTCTTCTACCTACAGACACCGTGATCGCTGATGATTTCTCTGCTTCTGCGAACACTAAGATTTCTAAAGAAGATATTCCTGCTGGTTGGGAAGGTATCGACATCGGTCCAGAATCTGTTGAAACTTTCAAAGCTGCTGTAGCGGACGCTAAAGTGGTTGTTTGGAATGGCCCATTGGGCGTATTGGAGATTGAGCCTTTCAGCCATGGTACAAGAGGTCTTGCTGACGTTATCGCTGAACTTGATGCAACTACTATTATCGGTGGTGGTGATACAGCTACTGCTATTGCTCAGTTTGGTCTTGATGACAAAGTTAGTCACGTTTCAACTGGTGGTGGTGCTTCACTTGAATTACTTGAAGGTAAAGTTCTTCCAGGTGTTGCTTGTCTCGCTGAGAAATAAGAAACTCACTTAATAAGTTTTTAAAAGGCCGTTTATTTTGAGCGGCCTTTTTTTATGTTCGCAAATTGGATAAGGGTTGTAGTATTGAGCGTAAATCACTATTTCCTAAGATGATGTAACATAGTGAAATAACTTGCATTGGATGATATTATGTTATTTGGTCCCACTTGATGCGTTTGTGACTTCTTAGATTGATTAAAAATGATTGAGGTTCAGCACGTTTAAAAATGTTGAGATAGGTGCGAAACTTTTTTAAAGCTCAGGAAGTGTGATTCTACTGCTTCTCGCTGTCGTTTATTTCTACAATTTCGTCAATGTCCATTTGGAAGAAGTTCACGAAGTAATTCTTGAAGAAGAAGTCGCTATAAAATCACATTCATTACATGTTCAGTCAAAGATGATTGAAGCAGAGCGCGACGAAAACGATTTCCTTATGAGGCAAAGTGTTTGGAAAAGCGCGATAAAACTATGGTGAGCCTTCATGATCATTTAAAGGAGGTTAAAAAATTTGCCAAAGATTCAGATAACAAGAAAGTTATTGAAATAGCGAGTAAGGCAGAGGCCTCTTCTAGACAGTACCAGGCGACATTTAAGAAAGTCTACGATGACTTGGAAAAAAGAGGTCTGGACCACAAGCCTGGCTTATATGGAGAATTCTGCGCTATAGTCCACACTGTAGAAACGGTCTTCAAGAGTTACCAAGTGGATCGATCTTATTAACATGCGTCGCTATAAAAAAATGACTTTTTAAGAACAATTAGCACTGCTAAAAACGAAAAATATTTTGGCAAGTTGATGGCTGTAATCGACAGTTTTTTGAGGCATACAGCAGCTATAAAAGTTGATGATACACAAAGTAGCAAAGTAACAGGTTTGGTTAAATGTTACCAAAGAGCCTACATAGTTTTTCATGATGCGATTGCTAAAAATGACTAAGCTCTCAAAGCTCAGGAATGTGATAAAATTCGCGCTGCAGCTCATAATATTGAAGAATTCAATAAAGCTCACTACATAACGAATGTGTCAGCCCAACTTCTTAAAATTAGACGTAATGAAAAAGACTGCCTGCTGCGTTATATAGACAAAGCTTCTGCAGAGAAGTATTCCAAGCAAACTCATGAAGTTGTCAATACTCTGCAAGCTTCGATTTAAGCCAGTACTATTTCGGATGACAAGAAAACAGAGTTTAATTGTTTTTTAGATCAGTACTACGACAATTTTACCGAATTGGTTGAGATAGATAAAAAAATGCTCAGGGTATTGCTACTGTGAGAGCGGTTATTTACCAGTTTGAACCAATGATTAACGGAACAAAAGAAAACTCTGGCTTAACTTTGATAGCCGATGCTCAGGCTATTGCCAAAATCAAAGACACTAAAAAGGCAGCCGTTCAGATTAACAGCATAGCTCAAGCAATTGTCTTTGGCGCTGCTATTCCCGTTTTCTTATTTTCAATGGTTATCAATAAATCAATTATTGGCCTCCTCAATAAGGTTGTGGAATCCACGGATAAGTTGGCAAATAAAGATTTGACTGAAAGACTGGAACTTGAAGAAGCCGCTGAAATTGGTAAGATGCTGACTTCACTTGATGAGGCTAATAAGAGCTTAAGTGAACAAATTGTGAAGATTCGTGAAAATGGCCATGTCTTAACTGTGTCAGCCAGTCTATGGACGAGAAAGCGCTGTAGCTTTAGTCAAGACATGGAATCACTTAGCTCAGATGCCAATATGGTGGCCGAGGCATCTCAGAAAATGAGTGAAAATATGAAGAAAGTAACAGTATCTATGAAAGCATCATAAATATTGGTAAAGTTCTTGATGATGTCAAAGGCGGCACGGCAGAAATGGTAAAGACTTCAGATAACCTGAATACTTTGAAAGGTAATCTGAATAGCTTTATTTCAGAGTTTAAACTGAATGATTCTTGATATACCTGAGTGTCTGCTTCTGAGATCAGTGAAGAAGACTTCAAAGTTAAGAGTAGGAAGGCTTCATAAAGCTTGTTTAATTTTATGGGCGTCAATTATGGGCGGCTTTTTCTTTTGACAGGTTTGCTTCAAGTACTATTAAAGAAACAGGCTACTGTTTAAATGAATTGAGTATATCAAGCATATCAGCTTTAAACTTGCCTGGATCTGTTGAGTGATAATTATGACAGTCCAAGCAGTGATCACCCGCACCTTTTCTTGAATGGCACTCAGTACAACTATTTTTACTCATTGGCTGGAATTCTTTATTATAGCCAGGGAATAGACTAAGCTGAGAGTTACCAGACTCTGAATCTTTCTTAAAGATATGGCATGACCCACAATCCTGACTATGAGGAGCATGGGAAAACTTAGTCAGCTTTTTAACAGGCGGCGGCGAAGTCCAATTATTTATTTTTTCTTCACTTATACGTGAATGACACAGCATGCAAGAACCTGGACTTTCAGTCGGCTTATCAAAGTTTGGTGAATTGTGCTTCATGTAATATTTCACTAAAAGAGGAGAAGCATGTTCTGTCATTTTTTGAATTTTTAGTTGTCTATCACCATTTTCAGAAACAAGTATCTGCCAATTTGGATGGTTCTTTAATTCCAAGGGTTCAGGAGTAATTATTTTTGGTAGCTCTTTGGAGTCGGAAGGTGTTTTCAGTTGATCGAGAGTATAAGCTGTCATCAAATAGAGGTGGATTTCATAATCAACCAAAACTTTCTCGAGACCTTTGCCTTTGGCTGCTTTTAAAGCTTTTTTAGTTTTACTGTCAAGAACTTTCTCAAGTGCACTTACGACACCCTTGTCCTGTAGTATAGTCGTTGAAAGTGTACTGAAGAGTTGGGAATCAAAGTTATTTCTGATGGTAGAAGCATTTTTTGGATTAGCTGTGAGATTCTTACTTAGTTTATCAATGATCTTTTTGTAGTAAAGATTAATTTTTGTGTAAAGTTTAAGAGTCTTCAGATATTTTTCGATATCCTTGTGAATGGTGCTTTTCTTTGATTTTTGTAGAAGATTATTCAACTTGTTTAGAGTGCTTTTTGAAAGCTTCTTTTTCTTTTTCAGATAAGCGACAACTGGTGAATTAGAATTGATTGACAATTCTGTAGATAAATAGATTCTTTTGTCTACAGGGAGATATTCATCTACGCTTGCAAAGAAATTCTGCCACCTAGGCAAATGAAACTCTGGGCTATCAGAGCTATTGACTGAGCTCAGTTGTGAATCAACCAGCTGCAGCAGTTTAGCAATTTTGGGAGAACTCATTAATTGATTAAAGGTGGCTTCAGTGTTTTTTAATATGCTGCCTTTTTTGATATCTGTATTTTGCTTGATGTGATAAGCTACGGTCCAAATAAGAGCTTGAAGGACAGCCTCTTTACCTTGTTTAATTTTTTTCGCTTTTTTCAAGAAAAGGACATCAGTAAAATCATTATCAGCTAAATTCGCAATGTAAGTTTCTATGATGCGCTTATTTGTAAATGTCAGTCCAGCTATATCTTCAATTTCCTGACCATTTAAGATATCCATAGCTTTTTGTTTGTTAATAAAATACTCCTCAGCAAGACTATTGCTGTTTAATTGAGCTCCGTAAAGAGAGGAAATATCAGCTTTTGAGCCAGGTAAGTGCAATACAGCCAGGTTAGTCTCTGGCAATTGGTGACAACTGTAGCAAACCTTTTCAAATGTACCTGGTTTAATGATTGAGCCATCATCGGGGTTGTCTGTATGGCATGAATTACAATTGAAGTTACCTAACAGTTCGGCCCGGTTTTGCTTACGGAACTCCCCAAAATGAAGTGTGTGATTAAAATTCACGTAGTTCTCATCTCTATACGGGTAGAGAGTAAATTCAGGGTGGTCCCGTTTAAAACTTTTAAATTTTTGCTCATGACAAGCCTGACAGCGCTGGTCACCCATTTTCTTCATATCATGCTTGAATCCCCGATGCTCTTTATGGCATGTTGCACAGGCAATTTCTTCTTGGAATTTATGTGAAGACTTGCCAAATATTTCCGAGTCTTTAACATTATGCGGTAAAAGGCCGGCGAGATCTAATGGCTTAGGATTTTTTTCATCTTTACTCAGAGCTATAGATTCTTCTTTAGTGAGGGAGTTGAAGCGATGACACTCAAGACACTTTGTACTATCAGCAAGACTGCTGTGTTCTGCAAAGGCGGCATTTATCCAATTATTATCTTTCATACTATGGCAGGTAGAGCAGTCTTTCCCAAGCATGGGAATTGTGCCATGAACTGATATTGTAGGGCCAGGAATCACAAAGAGGTCATTTTCATTATTTATGGCAAGTATATAAGCAACGATAATCAAGGACACAGCTATAACTGAAAAGCTAAGTATGGCTCGTTGACCACGTATACTTCTTATCGGCTGACATTTATTTTCCGATTGCGAGCAAGTCGCATAAAAAAGATTCAATCCTGGTATTTCTTTGGGCCCTTCTTTACACTCACAGCCTTCACATTTTCGACCACATATCCATTTGCGATTTGGGCGTTCATAAGAACTTTTATTAAAATCAAACTTTTGGAGTTTCATCAGGTATGACCTCCAGTATAAGCGTAGACAAGTATGACGTGTAAAACCACAAAAATCATAAGACTGTATGTCAGGGGTATGTGAATAAAGAGCCAGTACTTTAAACAACCTTGAAGGCAGAGGCTATAGTCAAGATCATATTTTTTGACTATCAACTCGCGTAGCTGTTCACAGTATTTCTTTTCATTTTCATTTAAATAGCGGGACAAAGATTCCAGATTTCGAAGAATCTTGACTAATGGCCTTTCTGAACCCCAGAAGTGATATATGAAGTACTTTGGTTGAGCCATGAAGCCAGCAATATCTTTTTTGTAAAATCTGGCTATGAGTTCTGAATCAGTTTCAGAGATACTGTCTAAAATTAGTTCTTCGGCCTTATCTCGAACAGTTTTACGATACTGAGGAATTCTTTCAAATATAAATTCTTCACTTTTAGCAGAGAGCCTTCGAGGAAAAATACGTGATATGATGAGTCCTGATACTCCACTTAAAAAGATAAGACTGAAAAGTATGGTCATTGTTACTTCAAGATGCCCGGTAGGCCTCCGAAAGTCTATGTGGAAAAGAAAAATAAGGCAGCAGTAATAGCCTCCGTAAATGTGTAGTTGTAACCAAAATGAGGATGAACCTAAAGGTAAAAATGTCAGCTTCTTTCGGATGTTATAGGACGCCATAAAGATCATCAAGATAAACAGAGTCCAGCCACTGTAGATGGAGACATCCAGCAAGGAAATCTGAATCCTGCGGTGGATTGCTATCATAATTAGAGCTGTAATCACGAAGCCTAAGATATTTATATTTCTTCTTTGTTTTAAATTCATAAGGCTTCGTTTTTGTAGTTTGAGATCCAACCTTCTACCTTGGTGATTTCACTTAGATCGACCCTTTTAAGCGCATCATGAGGGCATGCTCTTTCACAAGCAGGGCCACCGGGTTGATCGACACACAGGTCACACTTAGTTGCTTTAAGTAATGCTTGGTTTGTATTTAAATCTTTTTTAGTGGTTTTAGAGCCTTGTTCGGTATATTCTACCATTCTTATATTGTCATATGGACAGCTATTTGCACAAGTTGAGCAGCCTATACAAGTCGAGTCATTTATGATAACTTCACCACCTTCTGTGTTGCGATTAATCGCTCCCGTAGGGCAGCCAATCATACAAACAGGGTCATTGCAATGCATACAGGCATTTGTGATCATAAATTTGTCGAAAATTTTGCCATGTCGAATAAATCGCGGGTTTCCATCATGAGCATTTGCACAAGCAACGACACAGTCGTCACAACGTGTGCAGCGGTCTATATTTATAAGCATAGCTTCTGTAGCATTTATAGAACGGCTTGAAACTAGTGATTCGATGACTTCCTGGCTGAGCATGCCGGCTTTCATTGTTGCTATGGAAACCTTTTGTTTCTCAGGAGCTATTTCCAGTTTGTTATCTTTCAGACAACTTTCATGGAGAGTTTTGGGAACTTTACCTTTCTGGAAAATATATTTTTCGACGACGTCGGCCGGTATGAAGATGACATCTACATAACCAATCGCTCTTAGGCTATTTGAGTGATTTTTTTGACTGTTGGCATTTTCATAATTGTACTTCAATTCTTCGAAGCCAAATACACTGCCTTTGCCAAGGTAGTTTTTGGTGAGATGGCCATTATTAAATTTACGGCTGACTCTGACGAAACCGGAACGAATGAGAAAAATGCCATCTGGGTAGTCTCCTTCTGAGACTATGATTGGCTCATTTATCAGATTATTGAGATCTCCTTTTTTAGCAAGATCTTTGTAACTCATACTCCATTTGAAGTCGCCATAACTTTGAAAAACACATTTGTCTATGAGTTTTTCAAGCACGTTTTCTTCCATGCCCTTAAACATTTCAGTTTCTCGAATATGAATAGTTAATCCGCGTTCTCGAAAGTTAGCATCGGTTATTTCCTTGAGAATAGGCAGAGTTTCTCTAAGGTCCCGAAGACCTTGCCAGCGAATTTCCAATAAAGTGACAGACTCGGTTGCTATAACGGTTGCACTTCTTGGAGTTCTTCCCATGGCAGAAATCTCACCAAAAGTGTTACCAGCATTGAGAGTAACGACTTGATCGATATGCTTATTTAGGAGTACCTGGTCAAAATCCTGTATAAATATGGAATGGTTTTCTTTAGTTAAATCCTTTTGACTTTTAGAGCGGTATTCGTTCATATGGTGCTTGTTTGTCAGTAACTGGGCAATAGATCTAAAAAAACCTTTTTTATTGACCTTTTGTCTTCCTAAGTGCTCTTCAGGAATGGAGTTATTTTGGTCTAGCAGGACGTCGACTTTTCCAGAAACGATAAAAAATGCAGAGTTGCCAAAGTCGTTTTTCCGACAAATGATTTCAGGTTTCTTATTGGAGCCTTTAGTAAAGTTTCTAATCTTACAATCAAAGCGGATCAGGTTACGTATAGTTGGCAGATTGCTTTCGAATTCTTCAATTATTTCTTGTTCATTGGTTTGCTTTTCCTGCTGCGAATGAGTGTCACTCAATTTTGTTTTTAGGTAGTTTGCTTTTGACTGTTTTACAAATTCTGAGTCTTTAATTGAATCAAGCAGTTGATCAACTTCTTTAAAGTTTAACTCGGGATCAAAAGGTTTAGCCCAGTGGTCGGGTTTATCTGGATTAATTATATTTGAAATTTCAATTTCCAGATCATCGACATAAATGTAGCAACCACGGCTTATTGTTCTACTTGCTCGGTCATCAGCTAGATTTTTGTTGAAGTGCCTGGCTAACTGATCAAGAGAATTCAGGTCGCGCCAGATTGTGACTTCCGGGAAATGAACGGCGACTTTATTCTTGAGTTTTTGTACATGAAAGTTTGTCGCGTTAAGTGTGTTTAGTTCTTCTTGAAGGTGTTCAAGGTCACTTTGCTCAATAGTTGTGTTTGGGTCGATTTCCAGAAAGGTTATTTTCTTAAATTTTAGATCACGATACTTTCTTTGAAGGGTATGAGATAAATCACTAAGTGACTGAGTACGATCATAATCTTCTAATTCTATGTCATGATGAATTTCTTTTAAAATACCATCTAATTGATGATCATCAGAATTATCGCATCTTAAAAGCCATTTTTGTAGAGTTTTTAAAGACTTTTCTTTAGAAATGAGAGTTGTGAAGCATTTGTTTATTTCTTCTATGTATTTGACCTGTTTATCGACGGTTGCTTTTACCCGGATATTTTGGAGAAAGTTTTCGAGAACATCTTCCATGTAAACTTGAATTTCATGATTTGCTTTTTGCAGATTTTTTAATAGTGCATCCGGCAAAATCCATTTTTGATTGTCAATGGAGACTTTACTAAGGTCTGTTCTGATAAAGAAATTTCCATTTTCATTCTCAAAAACTATTTGTTTATGAGTCTCCATGTTCCAGACATGAAACTGGTTTTTAGCCAGTTGAGAAAGATATAAGGGAGCTTCGCTGATTAATTTTTCTATTTCAGTAAAAGAAGCTGATTCTTTATTGTTCTTTCTAATTATAAGTGTCAGCATAGATCTTCTCTTAAATGGAGGGGAGGCCCCTCCAACTTATTATTTGTATGAGTTGCCTTGAGGTTCTAAATCATTCAGAGTTTCATCTAGTTTTGAGAGCGCTGCATGATTATGTCTGTTTTTTAAGAATTCTCGGTTCATTATTTTTAGGTAGCCTACCAGTGTTTTTCCAGAAAAATTACTTGTACTCAAGTCAGCTTTCTTCAATAAATCCTCACCAATTTTTTCTGTTACCGGAGTAATATTTTCGCTTAAAACTTTAAGCTCAGGGACGGCGGACTCAAGTATTTCATTTATTTCGATGATTTCACTCAAACCAATTTCTACTCGTGATTTCATTTCATCGTAAAATCGGCTAGGCTCGTCATCTTCATTTTTAGGAAACTCTGCAAGGGAAAGTGCTTTTAAAGCATGTTCAGTAAAGAGAATCTTACCTGAGACATAAAGGTAACGTTTTTCTTCTATAGACATTTTTTTATTTACGGGATTATCCGGATCTGTTCCCTGGAAGTTATGTCTTACTTCGCCTGATAGCCATGATACGATTTCAAATTCACTACCTGCAGCATGCGGATTATCGAGTTCAGCAGTTTTATTTATAAGATCTTTGTTGCCAATAGTATGACATTCATAGCAGTTATTGATAAGTTTGTAAGTCATATCCGGACGGATCATTCCTGACTTTTCTGTCATCTTGTTGCGCCAGGCTGAGAAATCACCAGGGACTTTATCATTGACTGATTTCAGGTGAACATTTTTTAGATATTCAGATTTTTGCTTGTCTGTTTTTAAGGTAGAGAATTTTTCTTTGATTTCGTTCAAGTCTTTTTTATTGTGAAGCTCTAACCAGTCAGATGCCGGGCCATGACAAGATTCACAAGAGACTCCAGAAACCGGTCCAAATTTTTTATTGGTAAATTGATTAATGCTGTCGCTTGTTTTGTCAGTAAAGTGACACTGGGCACAAGATGCTTGTGAGACTGGACTGCCTGTAAGCTCCATGGCTTGCATAATGGCTGAAGCACTTCCATCTTGATCTAAATTTAGACTCTCAAGGCTTTTATAGTGTTTAGTTTTTTCCCACGATTGAACGGAAAACTTATGGCATTGCTTGCAATCTTCATAGCCTTTAACTTTGGCAGCAAACATTTCTCTTTGCTCTGTAGAAGTCCAGCGGTTTGAGTCCTGGGCAGTAGCCGATGTGAATATTAGCAGAGAGCCCGCTACCAATATTTTCCTTACTATGTTGCAGTTCATGTGCTATTCCTTTTTCAATTTAAATTCAAAATGACATCGCCATCCGGCTTACAGACACAAGGGAGGCACTCGTTGGGTTGTAGTCCTGTGAAGCCGGGTTTATTTTCATAAAAAACTTTTCCCTGAAAACTTGTCTTACAGGTTCCACAAAATCCTGCACCGCAAGTACGTGGGATTTTGGGGGCAACATCTTCTTTTTCATCTGCCATATTCATCAGACTGCCACTGGCAGGTTTCCAATCCAGATAGACTTTTTGGTCTTTTTCATTGTCAATGAATGTTACGGTGCAGGGTTTGAGAGGTGAGTTAAGAATATCTCCCGGCCACATCACCGCACATGGACCAAAGCCTTCCCAATGAACGTTTTTCTTTGAAATATCCCAATGGTAAAGATCGGTAACTACTGATTTCATCATGCTTGGCGGACCGCAAAGATAAAAGTCATAATTCTTATTTTGTGGCTCTATATGGTACTTCATAAGTTTAACTGAAACTCGGCAGCCTTTAGAGATGAGGCTATTTTCCAGATTTCCATCAGAGTCAACACCGGTAACGATCAGAATGTTTTCATCGTTAATTATTGATTGAATTTTTTTATCCCGATCTTCGAATGTATCTGAATTCTGTGGATTTAGTTCTGTCTTAGTTGTGTCTTTGTCGATAGATTTGTTTTGCTTATTCTTGGGTTTATCGAATTTAATAGCGGACTGCGGGGCACTTAAGCAAAGGTAACAAGTAAAATTTTTTGCAGATGAACTAAGTTCTAAAAGATCATCGATGAGGGCAGTCTCCTCAAGGTTTCTTACACCATAGTAGAGAATTATCTTTCGCTCAGAAGCTATAGAATTTAGTGATTTAGCCATACTGATCATTGGTGTTATTCCTATGCCCCCAGCGACCAAAATTACATCTGATGTTGATTTACAGTTCAAAAAGAAATGACCTTTTGGCATGGCAGTTTTAACTTTGTCTCCCTCGTGGATCATATCATGAAAAAATGTTGAGCCTATACCGGCTGGAATGCCAGGAGTATTTGGTGGGGGAAGAGCCCGCTTAATTGAAACGCGGTAAGTGTTCTCATTGGGCCCATCTGAGAGAGAATAATACATCGTCTTAGGGACGACCGGAGTATCCAGAAGAAAGGATAAGTGTTGACCTGGAAGAAATCCCGGTAGAGGCTTGGGAGTTTCGATGGGTTCAAGAACAAAAGAACAGATATCGGAGATTTTTTTGTCTTGGTAAATTGTCCAGGATTCGACTTTTTTTTCGATAACTTTGAAGTTTTTGAAGCCTTGCCATGTATTAGCTGGTTTGTTTTGGTGAACTAGATTTTCATTAATGGTAGAATTGATCCTTGTATCTAGTGACTGTTGTTGTTCTAAAGTCGCCAAGGCATATTTTCTTTTGATCTGCAGGAACTTCAGTGTGTAGTAAACAACAAGAAGAAGTAAGAAAAGAAATATAAAAAACTGCACATTCGAAGAGGGATGAGGTATGTGATCAGCTTGTCCCATAATTTTTTAGAATTTAACCTGAAATTCAGTTCTAACTCCATAGCCGGCTTCACCGTCTTCTTCACCGCGAATGAAACTGTCGACCTGTATCAAGTAGCGTTTACCAAAGCTTTTTTGCCATTGAGCTCCCAAGCCAATAAAATCCGGTGATTCATTTGTTGTGTCTCGTCTGAGGCCTGTTTCGAGAATAATATGCTGGGTTTTATTATCAAAGAAATATTGGTAGCCAATCGCTGCACCAAGTGCCTGCTGTGCTTGGTTACTTAGTGGGGAAGGGTAATTACCGACACCTCTAGCGGCAAAAAGAGTCCCAGTTCTTCCAAGAGGACCGCCAGCCAGTTCATCACGTGACGCAGAAGTGTAGTTATCTATTCCGGCAAAACCATTGATATATATAACATCATAGGTTCCTTTGGGAGTCCAAGATACCTCAGTGAAGAGTAAGTGACCATCGCTGGAAACAGCAGTTTCATCGTCAACTGCATTTGAACCTAAGTAACGCAAAGTCCAATTATAGTGTTCGTGAATGCGTTTAGTGCTGCTTAAACCCCAAACAAATAAATCACTACCATCTTTATCGTCAGCATCGACGTAAATTGCATCAGCTTCAAACGTGCTCCATATTGTATCCATTGCAGTCAAAAGACCAAAGAGTTGAGCGTCGTCACTTTCTTCATTATTATCACGATTGACTTCATTGAAACCCCAAAGAGCTGTGACTCTGAGATTAGTTAGCCAGGCATTTTCATTGAAACGAATATTATTTTTTGTTAGCCCAAATGCATCGATTGTGTCGTTTATCAGCATACCATCTTGAAAAAGAACGCTTTGTCGACCAATAGAAAAGCCAATATCTAGTCCTTTACTATCAAGCGGGTCGAATTTTGGAAAGATTTCGGCGAGGTCGCCCTCAAAGAAAAGTGTTCTAACCCGCAGGTTTGTCGGGTTCGTGGATTCTTTACTGTTTGCTGGGTCAAATACTTGCCCAAGGAAGTCATTATCCCGGTGAAATGGAGTCACACCGACAAGGATTCTTTCGGTACCTGTTAATTGCAAGTTACCAAAAAGATCAAGACGCGTTGCCCATTCAGATGTTTGTAGGCTATTTTCTCCTAAATCATAGGTTCCGACAGATGTTCTGGATGTACCGTAAAACCAAAGGCGAGGCTGCCAGACAGCACCGGTTGGAATCGTAAAGCCCGGGTGAAGATTGCCGTTTCCCAAAAAATCATCGCCTAGCCCCAGGCCAAATAATGGCTGATTTTTTTCAGGATCGTCTTTCTCCTTTTCGTAAAGGTAAGGAATAACTTCTTCAGTAATGTAACTTCTACCTCCAATTGGGCGTTCTGGGCTTTTAACAATTGGGGCTTCAGGAGTTGCCTTTGGTTCCAAAGTTATTTTAATTTCAGCTTTGGGTTTATTTTTATCTTTACCCCAAAAGTCTATGTAAACTTCATCGGTAGCCAAAGAAAAATAACAAGTGAAACTCAGTAGTAGAAATAGTATTTTCATCATATTCTCCCAGATTATTGCACTTCAATTGTTTTTTCGACTTCGTAAAGAGTTTCGTGACCAGTTACTTTGGGTATCAATAGGCCATTTTCGACATAGTTACGGACTTTGGCTTGCTGCCAATATTTGTTCATGTCGTCATTTTTATCGATAACAGCAATAATTTTCTGAATTTTCTTTTTCTCTTCTTCAGATACTTTGGTGTAGCTTTTTTCTTCGAGGTAAGTCTTCACTTCAATAAGCTGATCAGCAGGAGCTTTACTGAGTTCTGCCATGATGATTTTGAAGCGATCATCATTTTTCCAGGCAAGTCCGTTTTCAAGCTCATCTATTAAACTAAGGACATAGCTATTTTTAAGTTTGGCTATGTCTTCTGCATAGTAATCAACGCAGGCATAATCAAGCATTTCTTTCTGTTGCTCTTCAGTAGCTACTTTAAGTCGGTATTTCAGTTCTTTTTGTGCCCGAGCGAGGTAGTCTTTGTTTGAGGTTATGGCTTTAAAATCATCAGGATTATCTACAGCATAGTAGCGGATTTTCTGTCGCTCCGGCAGAAAGCCGAAAACAACTCGACGAGCGACTTCTTTAGGAGCCATACCATAATCAAAGCCAACTTCACTCACTTCATTTACAAGGTTAACCGGTAACATTGCAGATTTAAAGCGAACGATGATTTTATAGTTCCCTGATCCTTTAAGTAGATTTTCGTCTACTTGGTAAGAAACTTTGCGAGTGGCATTTGGTGGGAGGCTTAAGCGGTGAATTCTAGCACCTGCAGGTTGACCTGTCAGGACTGTTGAACGTGTACTTGGACGAATAAATGGCTTGGTATCTACTGAATGATTTACTGCAAGGATTTGTTCTCTTTCACCACCGCGAATATTTCTTGTGATGAATTTTGACTGGAGATTGAAAAGCTGTAGGTCTGGCTCTACGGGAACCTGCTCATCTTCACGTGTAATTCCTTTAGGCTTAGTCAATAGTCTTTGAGCCCCCATACCATCAGCAATCTTCCAGCGAGAATCACCATTGTGAACAAATGTAGAGTGGGCATCCCTGACGTCACCATTGGGATCGAGGTCACCAGAGAGAAAGATGGGTTCATCATTTCCATCTTTGTAGACTTCAACATTTAGCCAAACGAGGCGTTCGCCAATGAAGCCGGTAGGAACATTGTGACCATCGGTGCCATTTTTGACACCTACATGGAACTCTATCCCTTCTGAATCAGCCTGTGTTACAGTGATTTGATCATTAGTGAATTCTTGTTGTGTTTCATAGTTAACAAGCTTATAGCCATTTTTAAGTACTTGATTGCGTTTACGGCGCGCCTCTTTCAGTTTATCGAACTGTTCAAGTATAGTTTTTCTGGCTTGTTGGCGATCTTCGCTGTACATCCATCGATTTAAGTTTTCTTCATCTGGCCAGAAACTTTTGTACAGTTTTCCTTCTTTTTCTTTGCCGGTTTCTTCTTCCCAGCGTTTACTTCCCCAACCCTCTTCAAATCTGAATTTGAGCCAGTCACGAATCGTAGCGGCATTGGATATTTCATCTGAAAATGGGAAAAGAGATGGTTGAATTACTGAGTAATCCGGACCTGAGAAAGTGTGGTCAGTCATCTTTTTGATACGTGTCGATGAGGTGGCGATATGTCCCATATGGTAGTTATCGATACTTACTTTACCATGTTCATCGTAGATGGCCTTACCCTGAATTTTTCCCATGTGGCAGTCTTGGCAGGAGACTTCGTTTGCAGCGGCGGGGGAGTTTTTGTACTCACTGAATGCCTCTTCAAGTCTAAATCCGTTAAATAGATTTACATCATGACAGCTACCACAGAAGGAAGATGTGGAAATCTGTTCAAACTGGCCAACGTTTTCGTGGATGTTTTCAGAACCGGCACTGTCTATTTGTTTTTTAACTTCATCATCTGTCTTTGGACCAAACACCACATCTTTGATATCGCCTTTACGAAGAGCAATACGGCCACTGACTTTGCCATACTCTAAAGGTCTCAGATCTCCAAGATTTTTATCTTTGTTGTTTTTTGTAGCTATTCGGTGGCAAACTACGCAGGTAATACCTTCTCTGGAGGCTGGATGCCGATCCAGATTACTCATGTATGTGGGCTCTCCTTTATTCATGCCGACCTGATTGTGACAGCGTATACAGAAGTCACCATTTGTATTACTAGTTTTCGCGTTGATCGCATTTTGCATAGCCATGTAAATTGGACTTAGTTGCGCATATGCGTGCTGAGACATAGACCACTGTTCAAAATGTTTTGGGTGACAGCTCTGGCATTTAGTTGCTGAGACGTATTCTTTTTCAGTCAATAATGCAGCATGCGCTTCGCGTGCTTGCTTTTGCAATTCTTCCTGGGAGAATGTTTGACGATACTTAGCTGCATTTTTATTTCTGGATTTTTTAATAGAGGCAGAAAGTTTGTTGAGATCTTTGAAAACATCTTTGCTGTACTTGGCAACACGTGAGTCTGTGGGTTTACTCTTTGTTAGTTCTCTATTGAGCTTCTTGAGATTCAGTATGAGTTTTTTGTATGAAAGTTTGGCGGAACCAAGGTTTTTATCCTCAACCTTTTCAGAAAGTGCAGTAATCTTTTCTGCACTTGACTTTACTTCATTCAGTTCATTGTGGTTAGGAGGGTTTTTAGCTATGACCAGTAGAGAATCTATAGAGGAATCATTTATTCCTCCGGTTTTAACGCCTATTTGCGCTTCAATTTCACTTAGACTCTTGTAGTTTGTGTTCTCTGCTCTTGCCACAGCAGTCATAAAAACTAAGACTGTGATGAGAAACTTCTGGTAACCAGAGAGTGCTTTCATTTGTGTACCTCAGCGATCAGTTTTTGTATGAAAGAATCATCTCTCTTCACAATTCTGATGTAAAGTCACTCATGAAGAAAGAAGGACTCAACCCTTAATTTTAAGGTACTTTTTTTATCTGAGGAACACAATTTTTTTGTGGAGTTTTTTGATGTTTTGAAAAGTTCTGAGCTTAGAATTTTGTTTTTTTAGAATCGAGGAATCCCATCAGAATTTACATAATGTACTTTGGATTCCTTTTTGTTTTTCTTGAATTCAACTTTTAATAAAAGCCTGGAGCCAGATAGTAAAAACCAGCTTTGTTGAGTGGCATTTTAGGTAGAGCATTTTTAATAGCTTCTGTAGTAGGGTCGGTTTTCGCACCCATTAATACTTCCATAACCGTTGGTGGAACTTCGTACTTAACGACCTGGGCATTACGGACTCCAGTGAGGGTCTCAAGTTCGGCTATGGCATCTTCAAGGTAACCAATTTTATCGATTAGTTTCAGTTCAAGAGCCTGTTTGGCAGTAACAATTCTGGCATCGCCTATAGGGGAAGACTTAACAGTTTCTATGGGAAGCTTGCGGCCTTCGGCGACAACTTCTACAAAGCTATTAAACATTTCGTTGACCATGCCTTGGAAGAGTTGAGTTTCTTCAGGTGTGATCATTCTTCCGGGGCTGAGTCCATCTTTTAATCTACCAGACTTAAAGACTTGTGGTTTAATGCCAATTTTATCGAGCATTTCCTGACCATTCCAGGTAGAAATAATTACTCCGATACTGCCTGTGATTGTTGTTTTATTGGCCACTATATAATCACTTCCAGCGGCTAAGTAGTAGCCTCCGCTAGCGGCAACAGATTGCATACAAGTGACTACTTTTTTACCATTTTGTCTAAGCTTTTGAACTTCATGATAAATAACATCTGTAGCAGTAACTCCACCACCAGGAGTATCCATATTCAGAATGATGCCTTTAATAGCAGTGTCATTACCGGCTTCTTTTAGCATGTCAATGATAGCGTCACTTTGTTTACCGGGCATGATAACGCCATTTATATCAATGACCGCTAACTTTGAGGATGTATCGAAGCCCTGAATGACAGTTTCATTCAGTTTCGCCTGTTGCGGTACGGAATTGCCGACAGCAATAGCAGTTAGGACGACAAGGCCGAAAAAGCCGATGATGCAGGAGACGAAAAAGATAAAAATAATTTTAAAGAATGACATAGATTTTTTGGAGCCGTTATTCTGAGACATAAATTTCCCTGGAAATTTTGAAGTTTTGTTAAGGTTACTCCTCGACGCTTGTTATTAAAGGCGATTTTTCAGTTAGGCCTGAAAGATTTTGTAGAGAAAGTATCAATCACCAGTCATGATTTGGCGAGTAGTTCGATATTTACAGAGAAATAAAAATATATAGGAATGAAGTAGTATGTATATTCAAAAATTGATTGCCTTTGTTGCAATATTTATGTTTGTTTTTTCTTCTTTTGCCGCAGAACTTGCTGAAAAAGATGCAGATAATGATGGCAAGCTTTCTGTTGAAGAATTCGCCGCTGATGATAAAAAATTGAAGAAAGCTTTTAAGAAACTTGATACCGATAGCGATGGTTTTTTGAATGATGAAGAATTCAAAAAGTCTCAGATAAAGAAAGGCGATAAAAAAGACAAAAAGAAGAAAAAGAAAGGTAACGAGTAGTTTTCTTTTTTCAGGGTATTTAACAATAAAAAGCCATTGGCAAATCAGCTATTGGCTTTATTGAATGTATAAACAGCTTATACGATGAAACGATCGACCAGTTTTTGAAGGTCGGTAGCACGATTGGCCATTTCGTTTGCCGTTGTTGAGATATGTGAGATCTCACTACTATTGCTTTCTAGTGATTTGTGCATATCTGCGATGTTGTCACTGACAGTGGATGTTTGAGACTGGTTGGACTTCATACTTTCAGAAATATTTTCAGAGGCCTGAGCCAGCGATGTCATTTCGCTATTAATTTGGTTGACTCCCTGACTGACTTCAGAGATATTTTGAGCGATTTCTTTGAGGACATCTGCCGCTTGAGTTGTTGCAACTGAACTGTTGTTGACTTTTTCCTGCTGTCTTCCCATTTCATTTGAGATGGTGGAAACAATTTCATTTAACTTAAAAATGGTCGAACCGACTTCTTTTATTTCAGTTACACTGGCATGAGTTGAATTATTTATGGCATCGATGCGGCTTTGTATTTGAGTAGTGGCATCATTGGTTTGTTTTGCGAGCTCTTTAACTTCATTGGCAACTACGGCAAAGCCTTTACCAGCTTCACCGGCACGAGCCGCTTCGATAGTCGCGTTAAGAGCCAAGTTCTTGGTTTGCTCAGAGATTTCGATAATGATATCGATGACATTGGCAATCTCTTCTGAAGCTTCAGCGAGTTTTTCGATTTTCTCATTTGCTGAGTTGACGATAGTGACGGCTTCTTTACTTAAGATCTCACCCTCATCAGTTTGTTCTACGATCTTGTTAATCTGATTACTCATAGCAACCGAGTCATCAGCAATAGTGGAGACACTGATTTGGGATTCTTCGACGGCTGTTGCAACCAGGTTCATGGTATCAGTAATTTCCTCTGAAAATGAGGATACTTTACCCGTGTTGTCATTCATCGCTTGGACATCAGCAGTAACTCCGACAATATTGTCATACATAGATTTTGCAGCACCGCTAACCTCTACAGCCTGATTGTTCATGTTGGCGACAGATTGTGAGATAGAGTTACTGTTATTGGCAACAGTTTTTGTTTGACAGGCCAAGGATTGACTACTGTCTTTGACTTCTCCGATAATTCCTTGCAGTTTATCGACAAAGGTATTGAACCAATTACCAACTTCACCAATTTCGTCCTTACTGCTGACGTCCAACCGTTTCGTTAAGTCGCCTTCACCTTCAGCAATGTCTTTTATACTCTTGGCAATAGCTTTCACTGGTTTAGTTATACTGACAGTTAAAATTGAGAATAAGAGAATTGAAAATACGACTGTAAAAGTTGTACCAAATACGATAGTCTTTTCAGTAGTCTCTGTGGTTGTTTCAGCTTTTGCCTGGCGCTTTTTCATAAGGACAGCTTCACGGTCAATAAAAGTCTTTATTTGTCCTCTGAATTTATCAAAGTATTTCTTACCTCTGGCTTCACCAACAAGTTTGGCCATGTCGTTCATAGTTTTGGCATCGCCAATTGATCTACGTAGATCGATGTTTTGTGTAACAACGTTGGCAACCCAATCATCGATTGTTTGCTTTGTTTCTCCGAGAAGTGCGACTTGTGGAGGGTTATCACTGACAGTCTTTTGCAGATTTCCTATCAGTTGAGCGAATTTTGCTGAACCGGCATTATAAGGTTCGAGAAATTCTTCTTTACCGGCGAGTAAGTAACCGCGCATACCGGTTTCCATATCGACAGCAGCTGCTTCTATTTCCATAGCTTTTTGAATGACGACATGAGTGTGATCCACCCATTTATTGGTTTTGTCCAGGAGGGTTAAATTTTCAGCCGTTTTAGAAGACATGTCTCCAGCTTCTTTTTTGCGGACTTCCATCAACTTTTCTTCACGTTCAATAAAAGTGGCAATCTGGCCTCTGAACTTGTCAAAGTATTTTTTACCTCTTCCCTGACCGACAAGCTCGACAACATCACTGATTTTTTTAGAACCACTTAGAACATTTCGGCGCAGCTGAATGGCAGGTTCGGTGATGACCTTGTTCCATTCACTGATGTTTGTTTCAATTTCTTCTAAAAGTTTGACTTGAGCTGGATTGTCACTAACCGTCTGTTTAAGAGAATCTGTAAGTTTTGAGAATCTGCTTTTACCACCATTATAAGGCTCGAGAAATTCTTCTTTGCCAGCGAGTAAGTAACCACGCATACCAGTTTCCATATCGACAGCTGCAGCTTCAATATTCTTGGCTTTTTCGATAACCCCGTAGGTATGGTTGACCCACTTTGTTGTGTGTGCTAGTTTTGAGATTGTCTCTTTACCAGTCTTACTGGTATCTACCGCATCCTGTTGGCGTTTCACCATAAGGGCGCGCTCTTTCTGTTTAAAGAGAGCTATTTGCCCTCTGAATTTGTCAAAGAACTGTTTGCCTTTAGCCATGCCAACTTCATCAGCCATATCATCCATGGTTTTTGCATGCCCGATTTCACGTCTAAGTTCGATGGTTGGCTCAGTGACATTGGCAATCCATTCATCTATGTTATCATTAGTCTCTGTGAGCAGAGTTACTTGAGCAGGGTTGTCGCTGACAGTTTTTTTAAGCTCACCTAACAGCGAATGAAAACGCTGTTTGCCACCATGATAGGGTTCGAGGAACTCTTCTTTTCCGGCCAGTAAGTAACCGCGCATGCCGGTTTCCATGTCTACAGCCGCAGCTTCAATCTTCATGGCCTGTTGGATCACTTTATTTGTGTGGTTAACCCAATAAGTCGAGTTATTGAGTTCTCCCATACTATTATTACTGATGACACCAAGTGCCCCCATAAGAAATAAAGGTACCGCAGTACAAAGACTGATTTTCTGCCAAAGCTTTAGCCTGTTAAACATATAACTGTTCCCATCCTTGAAATATTTTGTTCGCTAAGGAAAATTCCTTAAAAATATGTCGGGAATCACGACGCAGTATGAAGACCAGTTTTATGAATTTTGAATAGATGATCGTTTTTAAAAACGGTTTTTTATATTTAGGTTGTATTTTGATATGAGCTTATAGGGGCGACATTGTTGTGTTTTCAGACACTTACAGAGGTACTTTAGGCAGGTTTACAGGGTTCTAGATGTGAATCTGAAAATTTTATAGATAAACTTATTGAGCTTGTTTAATTTATGACTATTGCTAGATTTTGCATTATGCAATTAAGGGAAGGGCTATGCGATATTTTATAATTTTTTACTTTCTGTTTACAGTACTTTATGGCGCAGATTCAAATACTCAAATTTACGTTGATTCCAGGAAGGGGAATGTCTACGTATATTTAAATGGCCGTCTGGTCAAAACCCAAAGTCTACTTGCTGAAGACTATAGAGAGGCGGTTATAGGCAACACCTTGGATCAGTTCTTGAACCTTCCGGAGTTGAAAGCAAATGAAGATAAATCTTTGCCCATTCCAGTAAAAATCGCAGGTTTTAAACATGTCAATCAAATTGGCGGTACATGTAATGAAGCGAGTTACCGGGAATGGGCCGTTTATTTTGCGGGTGATTTGCTAGCTGAGTGCCCACCTTTGAAAGATGTTGGCTTATTTAATACAGCAGTCATGCAGGATACTTTTAATGTGTCTCATGAGAATACTTTAGCAAAAGCCAAAATAGGCCGTGATGGACGGGTTAGTTATAGCGGCTCCATTGATAAATCGAAAAACAGGGCAAATGGCGAAGAGTTAATCAAGTGGCTCAAAAAGTACATGAGGATAGATGTCCTCTACCATCAACATTTGAATTATTTGCCCATCATCGAGAGGCTGGAGCAGGGGCAGCCATTACCGACGGCTCGTTACTCCAGAAGAAAGGTTTTAAAGAGAGGCGCTTACACCCATATGATCACTAAGCAATTACTGCTTGGAAATGGAATCGTTGCGTATTGTGATTTAAAAGGTGGCGGTGGACATGCCTTAAATCTTTTTGGTACAGATGGGAATCAAGTTTATGTGTCGACCTGGGGAAGTGTTTATAAAGGAGACTTTCCCGAATTTGGCAATTTTGAGTTTTTTGATCATGCCTCTGTTTTGATACCGCGTCGAGCTACCGATGGCAGCGTAATCCTTGACCTGGAAACTCATATAGGTGGTAGAGGTGCTGCCGAAGCTTTACCTGTTGTTATTTCCGAAGAGGTTAACGGGCCCGGAAATATATTTCCTTTAGTTACTTTAGCTGAATTAAAGAAAAACCCGGAGAAATTTAAAAATAAGCAGATTTATCTATATGCTAATATGACTGAACTGGCAATTGCCGGCTTTAGAATAAAATACCGTGTTGCAGATTCTTCTAGAGGTCGTTTTTATTCACAGGAAAGGCTTCTGGAAGGTTTCAAAAAGAAAGTAGTGGCGGAACTACCAGGAAAGAATGAAGATTCTATCAATAAGGAAAGGAAATATGTGCTAAGAGGTGTATTGCGTTACAATCCTCAAGCTCATCCAACGTTTGCGTTACAAACAGAGTTTATAAACTGCGTTATATTGGATGTAAACCTATGAAGAGAATCTTGCTTTTATCATTCGTTCTGATGCTCTCTGTCTACTCTAGAGAGAAGTTTATTTTTGATATGTCAGTTATGCCGCATGTGCTAATTAATTATCATAAAGGCTATGTCGCCTTTCATTTAAAATCGCGAAAAGTGTTCAAGAAACTGAATGATCCAGCTTATTTACAGGCAGTTAATAATGGAACGCTGGATCGGCTTTTGAGAAGCTCTGAAGTCAGTTTAGACCGTAAAGGCTTTTTTCCTTTACCCATAAAGATCGTCGATTTTGACAGCTCTGAGTCAGCAAAAAAAGCGGGCATTGCGCATGAATACATGGATTTCGCTCGTTACTTCTCTAAGCCACACTCTGACTATGTTCCAGTTCTAAATGACCTAAGTTACTTTGTGCGTGCGGTGAAAATAGACCAACTTCATGCCAGAGGCTGGGAGTCTAATCATGCTGAAACAATCAATGAGAGGACTGGCTATGTCAGTTACATAGTAAAAGATGACTTTACAGACCTTATACCGGATCATTCGCATTTTAGAGGTTGGATCAAAGGAAGTTTGGGAATTGATTATGCTGCTGAGCAGGATCTTTATGAGATGGAGAATTTAACTGAGGTCGATCAATTGTTTGAGGTATTCCCGGACGTAGAACGCCGCAAGAAATCACTCAGGAAGGAACATAGTAAAATCTTGTCTAAGTTGTTGTTGGCAGGTTATCCAGTCATGATGCACAGTAAAAAAGATGCCTTTATTTTAACCGGGCTATTTAAAGAAAGTCTTTACTGTCACTTTCAGGGGCAAAGGTATTTTGGGACATTGAAATCGAATGGCTCACATAGGCTCGAAAATAACTTCACAATTTTTAAGCTGTTGAGAGACGATGCAGGTAAACTTAAGACTAAACTCGATGACGAATTTCAACAAGCAGAAGAAGTCGTAGCTCCTGTAGTTGCTCAAGATGAACCGGAGGATCTGGGAGTAACTTTGGTAAGTTTGAAAGAAGTTTTAGAAAATCCTAACAAGTATGAGGGTAAAAATCTTATTTTTTCTTGTCGGATTACCGCTATAAAATTAGTGACTGCCAGTAAGTCTTTGTATTTAAAATTTGGGGATCATTTTTTACAGTTAAAAAACATCTCTAAAGGCTTTTATGAAACCATGAAGCTGAAGACATTTATGGCGAAAAAGAATTATCAACTGCATGGCGATGCAGCATTCCGGCATAATAGCCCTTTACTTTTTAAAGGAAAATTTAAGAAGGTAGCCGATCATAAATTGATAGACTTCGAAAATTTGGAATCTCTCAGCTTTAGAAATAAGATGTATCCCTTACCCGAGCGATGAATTGCAATCATAAAAAAAACCGGCCTTTGAAGACAGGTTTTTTAAAGGCTTTATGAAAATAACTTATTTCTTCTTTGGCTTTTTCTTTCTTGGAACAATCTTGTAAAGAGCATCCGGACCCTCTGTGGGGAGCTGATATTTTTTACGCATGTTGATGAGTTCTTTTTTGAGTTCAGCAACAACAGAAGCATACTCAGGGTTACTATACTGACTGTTC
Organism: Lentisphaerales bacterium; assembly: GCA_022446985.1. Classification (GTDB taxonomy): domain Bacteria; phylum Verrucomicrobiota; class Lentisphaeria; order Lentisphaerales; family Lentisphaeraceae; genus JAKVBD01. The sequence continues at coordinate 66,057 of JAKVBD010000008.1, read as the reverse complement.
ATTTCACCTGGGTCTGTTTTGAGATCGAAAAGTTCCCACTCTTCGCCGTTTTCAACATCTGGACCATAGTAACGAATGAGTTTGTAGCGCTTACCACTAACACCTTCGTGACGACGGACACTGTGTACCGCCGGGTATTCGTAGTAAGTGTAGTAGAGGTGTTTTCTCCAGTCGGCTGGCTTTTCGCCTTTCAGTAGAGGAACGACAGAAACACCGTCCATATCTGCAGGGATTTCAACGCCGCAAATGTCCAGGAAAGTTGGTGCAAAGTCGATATTTTGTACAAGGTCTGTATTTACAGAACCAGGTTTGATAGTGCCCGGCCATTTAACGAGGAATGGCGTTCTGTAAGATTCTTCGTACATCATGCGCTTGTCAAACCAACCGTGCTCACCCATGTAGAAGCCTTGGTCAGAAGAGTACATGACGATGGTATTTTTCTCTAAACCCGACTCTTTAAGGTACTCAAGAACGCGGCCGACATTTTCATCAACAGCTTTTGTGCAGCGCATGAAGTCTTTGAGGTACTGCTGGTACTTCCATTTTACTAGAGCTTTACCAGTTAGTGGATTCGCATAGAAATCTTTACTGCGCTTGTTATCAAGGGAAGGATCAGTTTTCAGGTCCTGCTTCATTCTCATTGTCTTTTCGAGAGACATGTCCTGCGTGGCTGAAGGAGTAGCGCGATTACTGTAGTCGTCGAAAAGGTTGGCTGGCTCAGGGATTTCGATATCTTCGTAAAGTTCCATATGACGCTGAGCAGGTTGCCAATTGCGGTGCGGAGCTTTTTGATGGATCATACACATGAAAGGTTTGTTCTTATCACGCTTTTTATCCAGCCAGTCGATAGCTTTGTCAGTGATTATGTCTGTGACGTAACCTTTATAGGAAGTTTTTCCTTCTTCGGTAACAAAGTCCGGATCGTAGTACTTTCCCTGCCCTGGTAGAACTTCCCAGTAGTCGAAACCCTGCATTTTACCATGTAGGTGAATCTTACCGATCATGGCAGTTTGGTACCCGGACTTCTGCAGTAGTTTCTGGAACTGTTGCTGGTCGTGGTTAAATGGATCGCGATTGTCGAACTTACCATTTTTGTGGCTGTGTTTACCGGTCAAAAGGGTTGCTCTTGCTGGTGCACAGATGGAGTTACCGACATAACATCTGTTAAAGATCATGCCTTCTTTCGCAAGGCTGTCGATATTTGGTGAATTATTCAGGTGTGCCAGTCGACCGCCATAAGCACCGATGGTTTGATAAGAATGATCATCCGAAAAGATCCAGATGATATTTGGTTTATCTGCGGCTGTTAAGCCAAGGGTTAAGACAAAGAAAATTGTCCACATTATATTTCTCATAACACATGTCTCCTATTAGAGTTGCTGCTACTACGGGGCTTCATGAAGAAAGTGACAGGAGAAATGAAACGCTTAAACTTTGTTACAGACTCTTATATATTTTTACTTAATCAATCTGAAACTGCACTTTGGGAGTATCTTTTGTAGTTTTTTAATTTCAGATTCGGGAATAGTTGATGAGTAGTATAGGTCTTGAAGTTTATAACATTTATAGAGAGGGCTAAGGTCTTTAATGTTTGTCTTAGTTATATTCAAGTTTCTCAGAGAGAGGTTCCCCTGAAGTGGAGAAAGATCAGTGACTTGTGTTTCACGTATATCTAAAGTACTGAGATTATGAAGGTTTTTTAATGGGGTGATGTCAGTTATTGGACAAGATCTTGCTTGAATTTCATAGATTCTTGTTAAGGATTGAAGAGCTGATATATCGCTAATTTCAGTTCTTGAAATATCGATGTATCTTAGGTTCAGTAAAGAGGAAATTGGCGTTAGATTGGTGACTTTGGATTTCTCTAAAGTAAGCCTGTCCATTCTGCGTAAATTTTTTAATGGGGTAAGATCAGAAACTGGAGTGTTTTCTAAATCTAATACACGCAATGAGTAGTTTTTAGACAAAGGAGTCAGGTCTTGAATCTCAGAATCCTCTAAAGTCAGGTCCTCTAGAAAGAATTTATTTTTAAGAGCACCAATATCTCCACCTTTAAAATCTTCCAGCACAAACCGTCTGAGGAAATGCAAAGGTTCAAGGCCATTTATATCCTTTAAGTTGTCACATCTATAAATATAAAGTTCTTGCAGGTTTTTGAGGGAAGAAAGGAAATTTAGATTTGTGATCTTTTTGTTATATGAAAGGTTAAGTTCTCTAAGAGATGTCAGGTACTTGGCTGTTGTAAGTATATTATTGTCTAAATACTGTTCGTCTCTTTCATAATATTGTCTTAAGTTTAATTTTTCTAGATCTTTCAGGCTTTGAAAAAAATCTAATGATTTTGCCATGGTTGATTCCATGGTGAGTTGTTTAAGCTTTTTAAGTTTATGAAGGGCGTCAAAGTCTTTGAAATGAACTTCTTCTATTACGAGTTCTTCAAGCTTTTGGCAATTCGCAAGAGGTTTTAAGCTCAGTTGTTTTTTATCAAGCTTTTTTAGGCCATCAACCCGGAATGATCTTAAGTCCTTGAATGATTTTAAGGGCTCAAGTGATGTGATCCTAGGATTATCATTATAGATGCTTAGTCTCATAAGCTCCGGGATTTTCTTTAAAGATTGAAAGGTGTAATCATCGGCATTTTTATCTAGATATAAGTTGAGGTAAGGCCATGCTTCATGTGCCTTGATTTTATTGACGTCTTCAACTGAGAGGGGCTGGCTGATAGTAATTGAGCTAGAATTTATTTTAAGTGGTTCAGCATAGCCGACAAATATGGTAAACAGTATAAAAAGTGTGGAGATTTTTTTCATTGCAGCCCTTTTAAGTTTTATACAGCTTAAATCTGGATTGTAAAAAATCTAATTCCATACAAAAAAAGCCGCTCAAAATTGAGCGGCTATGGACCTTGGTTAATGAATCAAATTTATTTCTTTTTCTTCTTTTTTGGGCGCTCTACATGAGGTGAAAGGCTATCAACACCAGTACTTGGAACTTTATAGTTCTTATGCATCTTACTGAGCTCTTTTTTTAGGTCAGCGACAATGGAAGCGTACTCAGGGTTGTTGTATTGGCTTTTCATTTCACTTGGGTCAGTTTTGAGGTCGAAAAGCTCCCATTCTTCACCATTTTCGACGTCTTTACCGTAGTAACGAATAAGCTTGTAGCGTTTGTTACTGACTCCTTCATGGCGACGAACACTGTGTGCCCCAGGGTATTCGTAGTAAGTATAGTAAAGGTGAGTTCTCCAATCTTCTGGCTTTTCGCCTTTCAATAGAGGTACGACAGATTTACCATCCATGTCTGCAGGGATCTCTACTCCACATATGTCGAGAAAAGTCGGTGCAAAGTCGATATTTTGAACCAGATCAGTATTTATTGAACCAGGTTTGATGGCTCCTGGCCATTTAACCAAGAATGGCGTTCTGTAAGATTCTTCGTACATCATACGTTTGTCAAACCAACCGTGTTCTCCCATATAGAAGCCTTGATCAGAAGAGTACATGACGATGGTGTTTTTCTCTAAACCGGACTCTTTCAAATACTCAAGAACACGGCCGACATTCTCATCAACAGCTTTTGTGCAGCGCATGAAATCTTTGAGGTACTGCTGGTATTTCCATTTAACCAACTCTCTACCATTGAGTGGCTTGGCAAAGAATTCTTTGCTGCGTTTGTTATTTCCCTGTTCAGTAGTCTTCAAGTCTTTGGCCATAGTCATCGTTTTTTCGATAGACATGTCCTGGGTAGCCGCTGGTGTAGCACGGTTACTGTAGTCGTCGAAAAGGTTGTCCGGTTCTGGAATTTCGATATCTTCATAGAGATCCATGTGTCGCTGTGCCGGCTGCCAATTGCGGTGTGGAGCTTTCTGGTGAATCATGCACATGAACGGTTTATTTTTGTCACGCTTATTTTGCAGCCAGTCTAGAGCTTTATCAGTGATAATATCGGTGACATAACCTTTGTATGAAGTTTTTCCTTCCTCTGTTATGAAATCTGGATCGTAGTACTTCCCCTGCCCGGGAAGAACTTCCCAGTAGTCGAAACCCTGCATCTTACCATTCAAGTGAATCTTACCGATCATGGCGGTTTGATAGCCTGATTTTTGGAGGATCTTCTGGAATTGTTGTTGGTCGTGATTGAAAGCATCACGGTTGGTAAATTTGCCATTTTTGTGACTGTGTTTACCAGTCAGCAGAGTCGCTCTTGCTGGAGCACATATTGAGTTACCTACATAACACCTGTTAAAAATCATGCCTTCTTTCGCTAGGCTATCGATGTTTGGTGAGTTATTCAGGTGAGCCAGGCGTCCGCCATATGCACCGATAGTCTGGTAAGAATGGTCATCTGAAAAGATCCAGATAATATTTGGTTTCTCTGCTGCAGTTAGACCAAGAGTTAAGACAAAAAATATTGTCCACAAAACATTTTTCATAACACGTCTCCAATTAGAACTGTATGTTAATACGGATAAAATTATGGGAAGTGACAACGAAATTTTATAAATTTTTGAAGAGGTTGACCACAGTCTAATGACTTTAAAGAATTGATAGTTAGAAAGATAAACTTTATAATTTTTGAGAAAAGAAGCGCAATACATCCAATTCACGAAATGAACAAAGTACTTACCTTCACCAAAATATAAAGGAGTCAAAATGTATCTGCGATATGCTGTTTTATTTCTGCTGATGACCGCTATGGGCCTCATAGCCGGGAGTAAGCCAAATGTAATTTTAGTCATTACCGACGACCAGGGTTATGGTGACCTTTCATGCCACGGCAACCCGATTCTGAAAACCCCTCATCTGGATAAATTGCACAGTGAAAGTGTGCGCTTGACTGACTACCATGTCAGCCCGACATGTGCTCCGACTCGTGGCGCACTTATGAGTGGTCACTACACAAATCGCTGTGGTCCATGGCATACCATCATGGGACGTTCGATGCTGTTCGAAGGCGAAAAAACTCTTGGAGAAGTATTTAAAGCCAGCGGTTATGCAACCGGTATGTTCGGTAAATGGCACCTCGGCGACAATTACCCTTACCGTCCTGAAGACAGAGGCTTCACTGAAGTTGTTCGTCATGGTGGTGGTGGCGTCGGTCAGACTCCAGACCTGTGGGACAATTCTTACTTCGATGACATGTACTTCCATAATGGCGAGCCAAAGCGCTATAAAGGTTACTGCTCCGACGTTTACTTTGACGAAGCCAAACGTTTCATCAACGAAAGCATGGCTGCTAGCAAGCCATTCTTTGCTTACATCTCTACAAATGCTCCACACGGTCCTTTCCACTGTCCGGATGAATACTGGAAGCCCTATCAGGAAGCCACTAAGAAAAATGGGGGTGATAAGGTCGCAATATTCTATGGTATGATTGCCAACGTTGATGATAACGTTGGTAAAATGCGTGCATTTCTGAAAGAGAAAGGTGTTGCCGATAATACTATCTTCATTTTTACTACTGACAATGGTTCTGCTTCCGGTTCAAAAGTTCACAACTCTGGTATGTCCAGAGGTAAAGGCAGTAACTACGATGGTGGTCACCGCGTGCCTTTCTTCTTGCATTGGAAAGATGGTAACCTGAATGTCGGTAAAGATGTCTCTAAACTTTCAGCTCATATCGACATTCTTCCTACTCTTGTTGAGCTTTGCGGTCTTAAGCCGATTGAAGAAAGTTACAAACTTGATGGTAAGTCTCTTGTTCCACTCCTTAAAGATCCAAATGCTGCTTGGGCAGATCGTACGATCACTACCGATTCACAGCGCATCCGAGACCCACAAATGTGGCGTAACTGTTCTACTATGACGCAAAAGTGGCGTCTACTAAATGGTAAGCAGCTTTTTGATATTACTAAAGATCCAGCTCAGAAAAATGACGTGAGCAAAGACTTCCCAGAAGTTGTGAAAAAGTTGAGAGCCGATTACGAAGCCTGGTGGGAAGATATTAAACCAGCGTTTAAAAAGTACTCTAGAATAATCGTTGGTAATCCTGCTGAAAATCCAGCAACACTTACCTCTCACGATTGGTTGACCACTGGGGATCCAACTCCATGGAACCAGCAGCATATTCGTAAAGGTATTCCTTCAAATGGCGTTTGGGCGATCAAAGTTGACTCTGCTGGTAAATACAAGATTTCACTTCGCCGCTGGCCTCGTGAATCTGGTAAAGTTTCAGATACAGCACTTCCTCCAGGAGCTCCGGTTCCAGGAATGAAAGCTTTCCGTGAACAGGCTGGTAAGGGTTTTGATATTGCTAAAGTTGGTCTCGTTGCCGGTGAGCAAAAGCAAGAAGTTACTTTTACTAAAGGTGCTCAGGAGACAACTTTCGAGATGGATCTTAAAGCCGGCCCACTAGAGCTTGAAGGTTACTTCATTCTTAAAGATGCTAAGAAAGTCGGTACTTACTACGTTTATGTAGAAAAACTGTAAAACTTTCTAAGTAGATTTTAAAAGCCCGCATTCAAATGAGTGCGGGCTTTTTTTCTGTTCTTAGAAAATAAAAAAGCCACCAAGAAAAAACTTGGCGGCTTTTATTTAAGATTCAGATCTTAGTCAAGGATTGTGTTGTCAAGTTTGTAGACACTGACTGTGCCACTTACTTCATTTGCAACACCAAGAAGAGCTACACCAATTGGTGAATTCGCAGCAGAGATAAAGACAAGACCTTCTGGACTGATGTCGCGATCATCTCTGATGTAATTGACAAGTGTAGTTTGGCTTGGAACAGAGATGTCAAAAATCATGATGCCGCCACCAGCTCTCTCAAGACCGACGAATGCATAAGTTTTATTTCCGACTTTACCGACAACAACAGCTTCCGGTTCACTTCCTTTATCATCGCTGCGACCATCAACTTCGTATATACCGTCGTCGTAATCTGCATTGAATAATTCAGGAGTCTCTTCAGCAACTTTTTTAGCGATTATGTCACCGCTGTCAAAAACGATGCCGCCATTTACGTCGCGGATAGAGAAAGAACGCGCACCATATGTATGGATACGATCTATTAAACCGTCATTATCAAGGTCAGCCAACTCATTAGAAACTTTCAATCTGCCAGTTTCCAGTTCATTCTTAGTTTCAACAGGGAAAGAAGGGTCTAGCTCATATTCATCGTCTTTGATTCTTAACTCTTCGCTATAACCGTCATAATCTCTTGCATCGCCTTCATTGGCAGTTAGGTAGTAAAGCTGTCCGTCAATTTCAACAGAAGCGATTGCGTCAGGCTGATACATACCGAAGACATTTGCATACCTGAAGTTGATTTCTTCATCTTCATTTGTGGTATCCATCTGGTTTGACTGCATGAAAGAAATAATTCCTAATACAGTGTTGGGCGCGTTTGGGTTGAGCGGCACAGAACCATCGTATGGAACTTCTTCATCGAGAAGTCCGAAGTCGTTATCATTTATTACAGCCCAGGTATTTTCATTGATAACAGTCAAACCTTCAGGCTTGTCTCCAGCATGGTAACCGAGAGAAGGAAGGTTTAGAACTTTGCGTTTATATACCGGTGTGATTCCGGCAGCAGCAAGGCCATCTGCACCAAGTCCTTCTAAAGTGCCACCAACACCGCGAATAGAATCAGTAACTATCAGTAGGTTAGTCGCGCCTTTAAGATCTATTTCAAAAATGAACTTACGTGCATCCTTGTCGGTAGAAGAATCTCTTTCGATAACAACAAAGCGGCCATTGCCAAGTGAATCTGCATCACCAAGTTTATCAACACCGGCAGCACCTTGCAGAACGTAAGCATACTCACCAGTTACAGTTTCTGAAGCCATGTCGAATTCAAGGATGCGAATGACTTTAGATTCACGTGAGTTATAGTCACTTTTCTTTCCAGCGAGTGCTGCTTCAGCATCTGTCACACCTGGGTTGTCGATTGGACTCTGCATGAAGGCAAAGACTTTGCCATTTTCGATTGCAATAGCCTCGAAACCTCTGTTCTTACGACGAGAAGCATATACTTCCGGAAGATCTTCAGAACCGTAGTATCCAGCAGGTTTGCCATTTGCCGCAGCAGATCCAGCAGGAACATAACGCTTGATCAGCATACCATTTTTCTTAAAGTGGTAAATTGCCGGTCTGTACTCGTCGCACATCCAGTAGCTGCCATCGTCAGCAATAGCGATACCTTCCAGGTCTGCACCATATGGATCGTTTCTCAGTGAGCGTCCGAAAAGATCGACAGCAGTTTCATCGGTATACGCAGATCCGGCATCGCCAGCCTGCATATTTGGCAGTCCAGTCATTGGCAGAGTGAATTTGAAAGTCCAGCAGAAGAATCTGAATGTTTTTGTGCGCCAAAGCCGGGTTCTGTTTAGAAGTTTGACTTTGCCGTTTTTAGGGTTCAGAGAGATACGGTAGATACTGGGCTGGAAGTCAGGCAGTGGAAATGGACGGTCTTTCACACCATCATTATTAGCATCTGTAGGTTCTCCATTTGGACCTCTGTCCGGATGAGCTAGGAAGATCAATTTGCCGTTTGGCAGCTGTTTCTCAAAGTGAAGACCTGAGAAGCCTCCCAGTCTGATCTTCTGACCGGCTGGTGATTTACCAAGAACCGGCATTTTAGGAAATGGGTTGTTGATAATGACCGGTAAGTCTTTTGAGTGATCCTTAACACCTAAAGGCTGAATCTCTTTAATCTCAAGATTTTCCAGATCTATAACTACGATAGCGTTGTTTTCCTGACAACCGACAAAAGCAGTTTTACTGTCTGGGGAAACGGTGATGTACTCTGGTTCAAGATCTTGAGAAACAGATGCATTTGGAGTGTAGAGTTTCACACCGGCATTGCGCAATTCTTCAATTTTGTTATCAAAAGCATTGAAGTTAATTTGTGTCGTAACTGCAGCATTTAAACCATTAGAAATGTCTACTACAGTAACAGTACCTTCAGGATCAAATCCAAGACCGGCATTTTCATCGCCTTCGTCCGGCTCACCTTCATTGGCGGCTAGAATGAAGTTACCGTCAGGTGAAAAAGTAACCATATCCGGTAAAGCTCCGGCTGGGAACTGAGCGATTTGAGTGCCGAAAGAATTTAAAACTATAATCTGGCCGTTATCCTGTTTTGTTGCGCCTTCGACAGCAACAGCAATCATACCATTTTTAACAGCGACACTGTTAATGCCATTTGCCATAGTGGTAGAATTTTTAAGATACAGATTGGTTGGATCAGAAGCGTCGATAAAATCGACTGCATTTGCTTCCGCATTTGCGACGACCAAGCACTGGGTTGAAACGTCATAACTGATAATTTCGGCTGCACCTTCTCCATCTAGAGATTGAAAGTGACCGATAGGTGTAGCTGCTTGTGCTACAGGACTTAAGACAAAGCCGCAGAGGACAGCTTTCTTTAAGGCTTTTAGTATCATGTTTATTTTCCAATTTTTAGGGTTAGGGGGATCTAATTGGAAAATAGGTGGGTGTAATGAAGGATGAGTTGTTTAATTGTGAATATTAAGTTTGATTATTTGTGTCTTTTAGTTGTTTTTAACAAGATTGAGCTAACCAACATGAAGATATTTATTTGTGGTTAAAAATAGTAGTTAATCATCTATCAATGAGTATCACAATAAAAAATACTAACTTTATCTGTTAGAATTAAATGAAGAGATGTTAACTTGTTCTTTATAAGGAAGATTGAATTAACTTTTCTTAATCTCTATATGGCAAATATAAGTAGAAGTAAAATGTTTAGTTTTGATATCTATATAAAGAAGACGAGATGTGAAAAAATTAGTTTTATTAGTTGTGAGTTTATTTGCTCTAAACCTCAGCGCGAGTACTATCCAGAATATTGATTTTACAGGAAATGCTTTACCATCTAATTGGGATTTAATTACGACCCGTGATGGAAGGATCAATAATGAAAGGCTTGAAGCTTATCCAGTTGATGGTTCTGCTTTAATTTTTACTGATGTTCCACTTGGATTAGATAGGATTTCAATATCTTTTGATGCTCAATTTAGAGATAGTTACTGGGGGTCATATTCACAGGTTCATCTAAGTAATGTTCATAACTTAGAGTACAACTTTACACATGGTTTTAATGAATACACTCATGGTCGTCAAAACTTCACGCATATCAATAAAAGTTATGAAGGGCACATTGTATCAGATTTTCAGGCAGCTGAATTTGATATTTTTTCATATGAAATTGAGATGGTTGACGGCAAGATTTCGTATATGGCGACAAACTAAAGAACAGGCAATGTTGTCTTCGATTTAGAATATTTTAATACCGACATTATTGTTGCAGAGTTCGATTTTCTTGGCATTCGCTCACATGCGACTACTCAATCAGGGCAAACATGGGTAGACAATATTCGTGTAGAATATACTGCTACTCCTGAGCCTTCATCTTACGCATTAATGTTAATTGGCCTTCTTGGCGTAGCAGCTTATAGACGTAAACAGAAGTAATTAATAAAAAAGCCGCCAAGTGAAATACTCGGCGGCTTGGGTAAAATAATAATTTCGCGTTACTTCAGACCAGGGAATCCCGGTGGTAGTGTTGGCTGTCCTGGAATTCCAGCTGGTGGAGCTCCGGCTTTGTCATCTGCTGGTTTAGGAATGTCTTCGACCAGGTCAGGGAAAGTAACTTTAATCTTTTCGTAACTTTCGTTGTCGATGACGTAGTACCAGTCAGTGAAGCGTTTCTGAAGTTTAGCCACTTCTTCTTTGGCTTCTTTACTGTCTTTTTCCCAGGCTTCTTTATCTGCCTTGGCTTTGTTATAAGTTTTCAGATCTTCGTCGTATTTCTTTTTGACTTCTTCTGTTGCGTCCTCTGCGGGAACTTTAGGTTCGGCTGGAATGGTTGGGGCCGTATTGAATTTATCGTCGTAACCAACGTTAATGAACATATAGCGACCAGTTGCTTTTTCATCTGCATTCTTCTCGGCTTCGCCTTCTTTCTTAGTCGAGACCTGAAGGCTTTCGTCGTTGAAGCCGACACCGAAGATGACTGTGTATTTTATACCATTGTACTTGGTAAGAATGAACTGGCCTTCATCACCAAGAATACCGCCTTGAGCCAGGTAAAATCCTTTATTTTGTAAAGAAAGCTGAGACTCAGGAGTCAGTTGGCGGCTGTTGCCAGAAAGAAGCTCGATAAGACTGTCAGGTTTCTTGCGAACACCAGCTAGTTTCAGATTACTGAGTTCATCAATAACTTTACCGACTTTATCTTGTGATAATTGTTTGCCTTCAGGAATCTGGTTCTTAGTAGACCAGTCACCGGCATCTTCTTTTGAGATGTCGAAACGACCTTTTTCAACCAACTGCCCTTGAGTGACGCTGTAGTTCATCACTTCAAGTTTACGGGCATCTGTATTCGTCATTTCGAGAAGTCCAGTCTCAACCCAGTCTTTGAATTTTGTACTTAGGTCGATATCCATCTTTACGGCAAAGGTCTTGGATTGATTTGGAATTCTGACATAGCGCCAGCCAAATTTACCTTCAACTTCTTTACCGAGAATGTAGTCACAAAGAATGTTGCCATTGGCATCCTTTAAGGTGACTTGGACGCCTTTGCCGGTTGGAGTTTGAGCATCCGGCTTGACGACTTCGAGGATCTCGTGATCACTAGGTAAGTCAGAGCGCAGCTCATCTCTTGTTATACCGACTAGATTCGCGGCCAGTTTGGCCACTTTATCTTTGGCATCGGCCGGGTAGTTGCTGGCTGAAGGAATAGACCAACGACCATCTTTCAGTTCAACTTTAAATGGCAGCAGGATTCCGGTGTCTTTGTCAGCACCGACAACTTCCAGGCTGGTTGCTTTGAGTGGATCTGTAAAATCCGGGTAGAACTCAGTTCCCAGATCGACAAAAAGGGCATCGACATTTTTTTGGGGCGATGTTACGGCAGCGATGATACAAAGAATGACTGCCAGAGCGCCAAAAACGATTGTTTTAGGAGCGTCTTTCATTAGAGGGCCTCCTTAATTCTTTTCTTTGAAACGTTATTCATTTCCCGCGATCGGCGTTTAAAGAAGACAACAAGTCCGATGAACAGTGGTAGTAGTGGTGGAACGATAACGGCCATAACAACAACCTGACGGCGGTGGCTTTTCATAGCCTCTTCCATTTTGCGTTCTTCGTCTTGTATCTTACGGTTTTTACGTTTATCAATCTCTTCCTGTTTGTTGGAGAATGCCTGACTTTGAGATTCCTGCACAGTTGCTAGAATACGCAGTTTTTCTTCGTCTTTCAGGTCATCGCGTTTCTGAACTGCAGCGACAGCTTTATCTAAAGCTTGCTGGGCTTTGGCAAGTTCAGTCACTGCATCGGCTTCAGCTTTCTTGATGATGTCACGGCGCTGAGCATCGAGATCGCGACGGATGATGTCAAACTTAGTAAGCGTGCGGTGATTTTTGCGCTTTTTACGCAGTTCCACAAAGTCTTTATCGCCAGTTAGAAAGTCTATGGCATTTAAGAAAATAGTGACGTTGTCAAGAGTCAGGTTTTGCCAGCCTTCTCTTCTGATTGAGAAGAAACGGTCTGAGATAAAGTCGATATCTGAGAAGACAATCAGGTCAACCTTCTCTTCAGAAGCCGGCGAGGTTTCTTTACCATCTTTATCTTTCACAGCTTCAACCTTTCTGGAACCCTGAACATGAGCTGCCATGATGAGCTTATCACCGCTTCTCTGTCTTAAGTGCTGGTACTGTGGTTCTGGTTTAACCTGTGGCGTTGGTGGGCCCATAAAGCCGCCGCCCATGCCTACCATCTGATTCCAGCTAATTGTACCGTGGTTGCCAGAATTAACAGAGTAGATAGGAGAGAAGGCAGCCCAGCTATTTTCAGCTTTCTTGAGGTGCCCCGGGAACATTGAAAGCACAACTTGAAGGCCACTGGAAATTTCGTTGTCGCCAGTGAATTCACCGTTTGAGTTTTGTGAGAAAGTGATTTCCTGAGGAAGTCTTTCAAACATTGGGTAAGGATTACTACTGGACCAGACTATGTCTGTTGGATTGAAAGATACACCAACAGTATTGAGTAGTTTAGAGATGTCACCTTTCAAAGCACCACCTTGGCCACCCATACGTGGATCCGTCTGTGGCTTATGCCTTTGAGAAGGACTCATTGCCGGCATATCGATTGGTAAGGCATCACACAGAAGAAGAACTTTCTTACCAGTCAGCATGTATTTTTGGAGGCGATCCATTTGTGGTTGGCCAAGTGTAGATGGCAGAACTGCCAGTAGAACATCGAGATCATCCGGGTAATCGGCATCTGCACCGACTTCGACGATTTCATACTGCTTACGAAGTTCGTCAACAACTTGCCAGGATGGAATTGGTTGACGTCTTTGGAAATCCATACCGCCATTGATATTTACATCTGTTTTCAGAATGCCGACTTTGCGACGGTCAGACTTAGAAACAACGCGAATTGAGCGAACCAACTCGTATTCGGCAGAAAGACCAAGATCGAGGAAAGGAATCACTTCCTGATTTGCACCGGAAGTTACCGCAACGCCCATGAAGACTTCCATGAGGCTGGCAGCGCCGCTGGAAAGTTCCTGCATAGGACGTGGCATGATTCTGTAACGGTCTTCGGCATCGGCCGCCTCTTTACTGCGTGGCTCAGTTTCGTGGATGAGAACCTTCACGTTACCTTTAGAAGTGGCTTCGATTTCACGAAGTGTTGAAAGAAGACTTTTGCGGTTCTCGATAACACTTTCAGGAACTCTCTTACTGATATATGCTTCAATCAAAACCGGCTTTTCAAGGTTCGCCATAAGTTTTGCAGAAGCTGGACTGAATGAGTGAACTTGCTCTGAAGTCAGGTCTGCACGAGCACCAGTTCTTGCTAGGATTACATTTAGAGATGTAAGGCCGATGATCAGCGAACCAACGCGAATGACATAGTGCCAGGTTAGCGAAGCACCGCGGCTACCATGCGCCCAGTGACGACGTCCAACCAGAACCATACTCAGATAAAGCATAATAGCCGTCACAGAAACAAGATAGACAACTCCAGGCAGCGTTAAAACACCAGAAGCAAGTTCTTCAAATTGATTGAGTAAACCACTTTTTTCGCCAAAGCCGATACTTTCCAGCAAGGATCCAAGTCCACTGAGCCCAGCACTGGAAACAACGGAGGCTATGTGTCCCAGGTACATGAATACAGCGTTGAAAACCACACCAATAATAAAGGCGATGGTGCTGTTGGCGGTCATCATTGAGGCAACGATGCCGATACTCAGCATAGCAGCTCCGGTTAGAAAGTAAGCCAGGTAGTTCGCAAAGATAAGACCGCCATCTGGAGAACCCAGACTGCTAAGAACAAAGACGAGAGTCAATGAAAAGGCGAGGGACGCGGTATAAGTTGCCAGAAGAGCGAAGTATTTACCAAGAATAACTTCCAGATCTGTCGCTGGTAGAGTCAGCATGAATTCTTCAGTTCCCAGCTTTCTTTCTTCGGCCCAGCTGTTCATAGTGAGAACTGGAATGAAGAAAAGAAGTAGATAAGGGAAACTGGTGTTTAACGGGCCAAGTTCAGCGAGATTTTCGCTGAAGAAAAGATCGCCCCAACTGAATTGAAAAATACTACAGGTTACGATGAAAATGGTGATGAAAACGTAAGCTGTCGGGTTGCTGAATGAGGCCCTGAAATTCTTGCGGAATACAGCGCCGATTACATGTGAGCGCATCATGCTGTGACCTCCTTGTCGTGAGTTAGGTCGTAGAAAACGTCATCCAAGTTGCTATTCTTTTTCTTGAACTCTTCAACGGTGCCATCGAAAACCAATTGACCTTCGCTGATGAAAACGACGCGATCACACATGGCTTCAACTTCCTGAAGTATGTGAGTAGAGAGCAGAATTGTTTTGTTTTTACCGAGTTCTTTTATTGTATCTCGAACAGTACGGATCTGGTTCGGGTCAAGTCCGGATGTCGGTTCGTCCATGATGATCACCTCTGGATCGTGCAGTAAAGCCTGGGCCATACCAACACGTTGACGGTAACCTTTGGAAAGTTTGCCGATGGCTTTATCGTAAACTTCTTTGAGATCGCAAATATTGACAACGCGATCAATGGCTGAGGCCAGTCTTTCGCCTTTCAGGCCGCGGATTTCGCCTGTGAATGTCAGTGATTCTCTTGGCGTCATATCCGGGTAAAGCGGGCCGTTTTCTGGAAGATAGCCGAGGACTTCGGCTGCTTTAAGGCGATCAGTCGCCATATCGAATCCGGCAATCTTTGCTTCTCCGGCAGAAGCCGAAATAAAGCCGGTTAAAAGTTTCATAGTAGTAGATTTTCCAGCACCGTTTGGACCGAGGAATGCAACAACCTGACCTTTAGGTACTGAGAATGCCATATTTTCAACAGCCTTAAATGACCCGTAATATTTACAAAGGCCTTTGGCTTCGATCATCAAATCTGCCATAAAAGCTCCCTAGATGAGTTTTCAAAAGTTTAATTACATTTGCTATATTTACTGCTTAAGCAGTACAAAATTGACAGTAAATCCAGATTCGAGACGTAAAGTCCGCCAACTTTTACGCATTTACTGTCAAAAAAGTCTAAAAAAATTAACACTTGTTGATTTGAGGTCAATACAACTAGAGTGAAAAATAGTTTTAGGTGGGATTAAGCAAGCTAAAAGATAGTTTGAAAGATTTAGTTCATTTTGTATGTAAATTGTAATTAATTTTGTGTGTTTATTCGCATAATTTTTGAATTTCCCTTAATTTAAATTTTGTAAAGTGTTTATAGTCATGTAAATGTGATTAATTTGGGTTTCGCTTATGTTCTTTGTGCTGATATAGCTAATAAAATGGAGATAAATTATGTTAACTGCAGAGCTTAAGTATACGAGAACTCCTCTTAAAGACTTCATTTCTCATCACAAAAAAAATATTATGCAAAGATCGAGAAAACAGAAGCTTGATCACTTTTATTCTTTATGTAATTACAGTGTACCTGTTTTAGATGCGGGAGTATCTGGGTATCAGGACTACGCTAGTCAAGTGAATTTTTTCCTCAATAATTTTAAATTTCCTTCATATCAATATACGGGCCTTGCTGTGGAGCCTGTTAATAATCTAGCGGCTGAACATCCTGACAAAACATTTATCCGCTATGGTGGAAAGAGATTTCCATTTCAACATAGAGGTTTCCATTGGGTTTTTTCAAATGCCGTTATTGAACATGTAGGTGACGAGGATGCTCAGGTATGGTTCGTTAATGAAATGCTGAGAGTCAGCCGAAATGTGTTCTTCACTACACCAAATAAATTCTTCCCAGTAGAAAGTCATACAGATGTCTTTTTTCGGCATTGGTTTACTAAAAGCTTTTATAAGTGGTGCTCGGAGCATCATTCGTACTATGGGGAACACAATTTGAAGCTGTTGAGTTATTTTGATCTTATGAGAATAATGAAGAAGTCAAATGCTAGATCTTATGAAATATTTTTGAATAAATGTTTGGGGCTGACAATGACTTTTACTGTGGTCGCAAAGTCATAGATTACATGATGTTCTGTGGATCGATATCGACGTAAACTTCAACAGATTTTGGGCTGGCAGCATGAGCCAAAATGTGTTTTAAGAGTTTGGTCATTCTGACGATTTTCCCAGTAATGATGGTGACCTGATAACGGTACATAGTCTTGATACGGGCTATAGAACAGGGGATGGCTGGCATCATCTGGTCATCTTCAGCATTCATGTACTTCTCTAAGATCTTGTGGAAATTTGTTGCTGTTCTGCTTACTTCATCTTCTCTGAAGCCTTTGAAGTAAACAACGGCCATTTGGCGATATGGCGGGAAGTTCATCAATTGTCGGCCAATAACTTCTTCATTGTAAAATTGGTCAGTATCGCAGGTCATAGAGTATTGCAGTGCCGGATGGAATGGAGTGTAAGACTGCACGAGAACTTCACCTGCCACAGCTCCTCTTCCGGCTCTACCAGAAACCTGTGTCAGTAGTTGAAAGGTGCGTTCTGCAGCGCGAAAGTCAGGAATATGCAGACTTAAGTCGGCAAAGATAATTCCAACAAGTGTAACCTTTGGGAAGTGTAAACCCTTTGCAATCATTTGGGTGCCAATCAAGAGATTATATTCACCAGCCTGGAATGCATCGAGAGTATTCTTATGGTCGTCTTTGCGTGTCATGGTGTCTGAATCCATGCGGGCAATTCGGGCTTGCGGGAAAAGTTTACTACAAAGACTTTCGATTTTTTCGGTGCCGAGTCCGGTGTATTTGATTTCAGGGTCACCACACTGTGGGCATTTTTGAGGAGCTCTTTTAACTATTCCACAAAGGTGGCAGCTTAGGTTTCCAACCTTTTGATGATAGGTGAAGGTACAACTGCAGTCTTCACACTCTGCGACATGGCCACATTTTAAACACTGCATTTGGGTCGCATAGCCGCGTCGGTTTAAGAATAGAATGACCTGCATGTTTTCATCAAGGCGCTGACGAATAGCGGTGATTAGATCCTTGGAAAATATTTGTGGAGCTCCCATATTTGAAGCTTCATTTCGCATGTCAATTAGGCGCATTTTAGGCATCACCGCATTATCCGCGCGTTTCTTGATTACACTCAGGATATACTTGCCTTTTTTAGCATTGTTGATGGATTCAAAAGACGGAGTCGCAGACCCTAGAAGGACTGTACATTTCTCCATAGCTGCACGCACAACAGAAACATCGCGGGCATGGTAACGTGGAGCTTTGTCCTGTTTGTATGATGATTCATGTTCTTCATCGACAACGATCAGTCCCAGGTTTCTAAAGGGTGCAAATAAGGCAGAGCGGGCACCGACAACGATTTGAGTTTCTCCTTGGTGAATTTGCATCCACTGGTCATAACGTTCGCCATCGCTTAAACGGCTGTGAAGGACACTTACTTTATCGCCAAAGCGGGCTCTGAATCTCTGGTTTGTCTGTGGAGTCAGAGAGATTTCAGGAACAAGAACGATGGCCTGCTGACCCTTGTCGAGGCAGTGTTGAATGGCTTGCAGGTAAACCTCAGTTTTACCACAGCCGGTAACTCCCTGAATCAAGACGACGTGCTTTTCGCCAGAGTCGATGCATTCGTGAATTGTTTTCATGCATTCGGCTTGTTCATCAGTCAATGTCAAGGGCTTGGTCGGAACCAGTTTTTCGGAGCCGAAAGGATCGCGATTTACCTGAATTTCTTCGGAAGTAATGGTGCCATCTGCCAGTAGGCTTTGAATAGGGGAGGCTGATACACCGGCAGTTTTGCGGATGAATGGGGCAGAACCTTCGCCATAAGCCTGTAGGACTCGCAGGACTGCAGCACGAGGTTTGAACTTAGTAGATTCTTCGTACTTTTTTATTAGCTCTTCGACATCTTCTATATCATCTGCAAGCTTGTATATGGTCATCATTTTTGCCTGGACTTTGCTCTTGCGAACAGGAGCCGGCAACATCGAACGGATCGTGTGAATCTGACTGGCGCAGTAGTACTCGGAAATCCACTCGCCGAGTTTCATCAGATTCTCGGGAATAAGGTGGCCTTCATTTTCAATGATCGGCTTAAGTTTGGCCCGGTCAAAGTCAGGCTGGTCGACGATTTTGACGACATAACCTTTTATTTGTCTGGGACCAAATGGCATGGAAACCCGGCAGCCGGGCTTCAGAGTTTCTTCCATATGGTGTGGAACCAGATAATCGAATTCTTTGTCCTGCGATATATCCGGTAAAATTCTGGCTATTTTTTCAGTGCCAGAGGCTTGGTAAGCGGGACTTTTTTCGCTCATCCGCCCTGAACTTTTTTGCGAAGCTCAGTTTGGAAGTCCATCATATCTTCTTCAGTAGGTTGATCATCTTCGTTCGTCATGTTCAGGCCAAGCTGACCCATACCATCGATGTACCATTCACCGGTAAGTCCTGACAGGAAAGTAACGGAACCACTCATCATCGCACCAGGACGCTGGATTTTGCTGATTTCGATTTGAGTTCCACTTACTGGCTCAGGAGCGGCGGCTTCTTCAGTTTCTTCCTCATCATCTTCTTCAACTTTTGGATCGAATTTGCCCCAATCCATATCGTCGATTTCCGAACTGAGAAGCCTAAGCTCCATAAAAGTCATTTTAACTTGATGTTCATCGGCAAGGATTTTGTGAATTTCGTTCAAAGTCAGGTCTTCGTCGAGGTGACCTTTGATGATCTTTTTAAGTTCGATATCGTCCATTATATTTTTGTCCCAAAATGCATTTTTTGCCAATTTAACAGTCTTTCGAGCTGATGCAATGGTACTCCTTGGATATTGGCAAAAAACGATTAATTACTAGACTCGAGCAATTCTGATTTGTTGAAAAAAAACATCCTTTAAATTTTATAAGTAAATATTTTCAAAAGATGTGACCATTTAAAATCAACTTCATATAAAGCTTCAAAAATGAATTGGAGCGCAGCCGGTGTCCGAGTATTACGAGTATGAAGAAGAGTTTGATGAAATTGATGAGCAATATGTTCTTTCAGAGGATGATATATGGGCAATTCAGGAAGTATATCGCCGCAAAAAGTTAATTGATTCACTGATTGGTCCGGTAATATCAACTGTCTTTCACGTCGGTCTTATTATCATCCTTGCTATTTTGATTACCGATCAATACAAAGAAGAAGCTCCTGACATTGAGATCGTGATGCAGGAAGTTGAAGAAGTTCAGGTTGAGGAACCTCCAGCTATTGAAGAACCGGAACCTGAAGAGGTCGAAGAGGCCGAAGCTGTTAGTCCGGTTTTGACGGTTACAGCTTTGGAAAATGTTGAAGCCAGTGATACAGCTTTAGAGGATGTCAACGATGAAGCCCCTTCCACAGAAGATGACTCGACCATAGATGCTGTGTCGGATGTAGTTATTTCACCTTCAGCTTTTGCATCACCGAGTATATTTGGCGGACGCAGTGCAGGAGGTCGTGCTTCAGCAGTTGCCAAGTTTGGTGGCAGTAAAGCAGGCCAAGCGAATTTACTTAAAGCTCTTTGGTGGTTGGCTAAGGTACAGAATCCGAATGGTTCCTGGGGCGAAGGAAATGGTGATGTTACGGCGATTACCGGTCTGGCTTTATTGACATTTTTGGCTCATGGGGAAACTCAGATTTCTAAAGATTTTGGTATGACTGTGCAAAAGGCGATGGATTGGCTGGCTAAAGATCCGGTAAGTACCAAAAGCAAACACGCATATCCACACGCAATTAAATCTTATGCCATCGCTGAAGCTTATGCGATGACAGGGGTTTCGATGCTCGAATCAAAGATGAATGAGTGTATTAGGATCATTATAGATGGACAGCAGGAAGGGGGTTGTTTTGATTATAATTATAAGTTGGGGAATGAGCGTCAAGATCTATCATTTGGCGGCTGGAACTATCAGGCTTTAAAAGCGGCTTATGGGGCTGGTTGTCAGGAGTCGGGTTTGCAGGGGGCAATATACAAAGGCATCGACTGGTTGAAAAAGATAAGTGCTGATGGCGAGTTCTGTTATACCACTTCGAATAATGATCCACAGAGTAAAAAAGCAGAGGGCAGACACTCAATGCGTGCAGTTGGTGTTCTTTGTTTGCAATTATTTGGCGAGGGGGATTGCCATGAGATTAAGGATGATTTACAGAAGATTTCAACGGTAGATCTGGAGGAGTATAATTGGAAGAAGCCTCCGACAGAGTCTTTATATGGCTGGTACTACGCAACGCAGACTATGTTTCAAGCTGGTGGACCTATGTGGAAGAACTGGAATCGTAAATTTCAGAAAGTTTTAAACGATAATCAACATAGTGAAGGTTACTGGCCATGGCCGATTAAATGTCATGGAGTGGATGGAGATAGTCTTACAGGGAAAGTCTATGCTACAACTTTGTGCGCCCTGCAGTTAACTGTTTATTATCGCTACCTACCTTCCGGGAAAGGTGGCCTTGGTGACGGCGGTGAAAAGAAAGTTGATAAACCTCTAATGGTTGAGGAAGAGGGCCTGAACCTGATCGAGTAAACAATCTCAAAACACACACAAAACCCTGGAACCTCTGTAAGCCCTTTTACAGAGGTTTCTTTTTTATGCGAGACATCTATAGTCCAGCATGGAAGAGTATTCACTATATGAGCATTTTTACGAATTAGTCAGCCAAATACCCAAGGGCAAAGTGGCTACCTATGGAGACATTGCTAAGATGGCTGATTGCCGGTCAGCACGAGCGGTTGGTTTTGCCTTAAATCAGTTACCAGAAGGCTCCGGAGTGCCCTGGCAGCGGGTCATCAACAGTCAGGGGGAAATCAGCACACGTACCAATTCTGAAGGGCATTGTTTACAACAAGAACTCCTTGAGGAAGAAGGCGTTGAGTTCATGAATGATAAGATTGATTTGAACAAATATCGCTGGCATGAGGCAAGTTTTTAGGCCGCTTCGCTTTAAGGAGTCAGGTTACAGGGATGTATAGGGCGCCGAAGCGGGGTACTTGGAGCTGCTGAGGTGGGAAGGTTAGAAAATGTATGGAACTGCGAGCCCCAGCTCGTGAATATTAGCTAAAGATTTTTCTTACAGAGCCGCCGGGCTCGCAGAGAGAAAAAGCCGGGATCGCCGATTTTAAATCGGCTTTAATCATTATTTTTGCCTTCTGTCCAGACTTTTTAAGGTCAATGAACTCAAAAGCATTATCGGAACAAAAGAAATAGTTATAAAATAGAAACAGACATAAGTAACTCCTCGAAAAATATCGAAAAACTCAAAGCTGCCAGCACCAATGAGAACTGATGTGTAGTTCTTGAAGTTGAAAAAAGTCGCTGCTATAAAAATTATCAAACAAAATAGACTCAATCGAAAAAGAATTCTTGAGGCTTTTAAATATAGAGATTTAATTACTTCATCATTTGCCATAATGGGCCCTCCATCAATGCATAAAGTAATACGGCATCACCAACCGGGTTACTGGCGAGATACCTTCTTTTTCCATCTTTATCTTCAGGGAATCCAGCAAAGTTAACTGAGGTCAGTAAATCTTGTAGGTATTGACTGTCATTAAAGGCTGCAGCTCCGAGTATTGCCAGACCACTGGAACTGGCGCTTGCTTCAATAATTGGAATTATGGGGCCGGAATCTACATCTGCTTCACCGTCAAATCCCTTTGGAAACTCTCGTGCATAAGCAAAACCGAATAGTTGTCCGGCTAATTCTTGTTTAGCCCTTTTGTATTGATCATTGGCAAAGTCTTCATCAATTATTTGAAGCATATGACTGGCCATCCAGATGCTGGAACCTTCTGGTCCAGGACCAGTTGGAAGAGGTCTAGCGTTGACGGTAAATGCAGAGATAAGTAATCCAGTTTGTTTATCAATTAAATTGTCCTTTGCGCTCTGAATCCAAGACGCGAAAAATTTAGAATGATCAGTACCATCAAGTTTATCTGAAATCTTTATAGCAGCTAATGCCACCGTGTTACAAAAAAGCCAGCATTCATTCGGGTAGCTTTCATCACATAGTATAGAGCTTTGCCTCATTCGACTTTTAATTTTATTGATTCTATTGTATTGGAGTTTTTTATACTCCTCTTTTTCCTGCAAAGCTCTTCTAGCACCGATCATCAAAGCTATTTCTCCGTCGACAAAAATACTCCCTTCAGGGTAGTTCACCCATCCTCCACCTTTGCCATATTCCAGTAAAAAATATTTAAAGCCTCGATTCTTTTCTGTTTCTAAAGTGTTATGAATGATGTCATCAATAATTGAGCAGGTTTCATAGAGTAGAGAATTATCGAGGAGTGCCATATTAGCCAAAGCTAAAACAAAATAAGTGCGGCTCATAAAATCCCACTCGGGATTATTATATTGCATCTTGTCTAATTCAATTTTTCGGAGTTTGGGATCATTCCATATTGAAAGATGAGTGTTCGCAATTGTTCTTGCTATAGGAGCGATCTTATCAGATTGTTTGTAGTCTGTTATGTCTTTTTTGTAAAATAGATGAATACATGGAAGCCATACTGCTGAAGTAACGAATAGGATGGAAAAAATAATAAAGCTTGTTTTCCATTTTGGATTCATTTACTTTTTGCCCTAAGTTTTAAAGGTTAACTTAGAGTCTGTAAGATTAATTTCATGCGTTAGTTATCACTTCAATTGAAAATTGTTTTCATTTTATCACTTTGTTAATCGTTTCGGTAAAGCACCTCGCCATATGATCTACACCGGCATCTTTTAGGTGAACTTTATCTTTGCTGAGCCATTTGAGATCGAAGTCAATTTCAGGTCTGACTGGGTGCAGTTTAATTTTATCTTTTTGCAGGCTTGTGCAGAGCATTTTCTGAGCTTCTCTTAGTTCACTCAGATATGAGTATTTGGGCAGTTTAAGAGAAGGGATTGCTGTCTCAAATAAGATGATGACTTCAGGATTGAGTGCATGGGCTTGTCGGATGATGTTTTCCTGAGCTTTAAGGATGGCGGGAATAGGTTTTTGTTCGGCAAAGTTATTGTGATTGGCATGCAGGATTATGATATCTGCCGGGTATTGCGTATACCAGCTCTTAAATTTAGGGACCATTCTCTGAACACTCCATCCTCCTCTTCCAGCATGACGCAATGATTTTTGATCGTGAAAAGGGCCGATATGTACAAGTTTCTGGTTGATATATTTATCGATAAAATGCCGACAGGTTGAGTGAGTGCTACCGCCTTCGGTAAGCGAGTCGCCAATGCAAGGTAAGGTAAATTCTTTTGCCATGAGACTAGGGGAAAATAATAGAGTGAAAACGATAATAATTTTCATAAGCATCCAAAGCTGTTTTAGGCAGATTGGCTGATAAGTGGGAAATCTTACACTTTGAATTACACCTTGGGTAAAGGTATGGAGTGTTGAGCCTTAAACAGGTAAAGATATGCAGGACGCTAAATATTTTTTCACGCAGAGCCGCTGATTTCGCAGAGAGGAGATGAATGTGGGTTTGTTTTTGTATGGAGCACCGAGCCCCAGTGCGGAGAAGTTGTATAAGTCGCATAAAGTGACGATTTTAAATCAGCGGTTCCCGGGATTTGGTTTCCTGGGCTGCAGTGTGGAAGTTGAGACTTTTGTTTAACAAGGTTATGATTTCTGTTTACGATGTTCTTGAATCCAAATGAAAATGATCAGGATTCTAATTCAAGGCAAGAAAATATATTGTATTACGTGTATGGTGGTCGCTACGTGAATTATTCTTATAACAGTTCACTTGAAATTAGAGAGAAATTTTTCTTTAGGGCAATCGTTGATTAATGAATAATTTAGTTCATAAAGATGCTATTCCAAAATTCACAGGGAAGCTTAAGCGGCCTCCTGTATTTTATCGTCAATGGATGCTAGCCGGGAATCCTGCATTATTCTTTGATCGTTTAGTTGAAGACTATGGTGATTTTATTCACTATAAGGGCCTGATTGATTTTTATATGGTTAATCACCCTGAACTTGTTAATAAGGTACTTAAGCAATCCAATCGAAACTTTGACAAGCGAACGATTATATATAAACGTTTCAAAAATGTTCAAGGCAGTGCGTTGGTTGTTGCAGAAGGGGAAAGTTGGAAACGTCAAAGAAGAATGATGCAGCCCATTTTTAAGAAGAGTGCTATAGAGAAGTTTTTCGATATTATGGTTGATGCTCCAACGAATTTAGCCCAAACCTGGACTAAAAGAGCAGATTCTAAGGTAGTGTTCAATATAGCAGAAGATATGAACCACTTAGCTCTGGAAATTATCGGTCGAGCATTGTTTAGCAATGATTTTGTCGAGATGCGTGATAAGATCGAATACTGGACGTCCATTCTGAATCGCTACAGTGCTAAACCTCCTTTGCCGATTATAAGGGATTTATGGTTTCCTTCCCCTCGCAACTTTAAAATGAAATCTGTCTTAAGAGACTTTCATCGTTTTCTTGGAAAAATGGTTTCCTGTCATAGACAGAGCCCTAACGCAGAAGGCCTTTTGGGGATTTTAATGCAAGTGACTGATGAAGAGACTGGTGAATGTATGCCTGATCAAGCCCTCATTGACGAGATGCTCAGTTTAGTCATGGGAGGCCATGAAACAGTTGCCACTGTCTTAACATGGTTTTGGTATGAGCTTGGTCGTAACCCTGAAGTCGAAAAGCGCTTTCATCAAGAAATTGATACAGTATTAGGAAAGCAGCCGATATCCCCTGAAAAACTCACAAAATTAACTTATACCAAACAGGTTATTGAAGAGACTATGAGGCTTCATCCACCGCTTTGGTTTGAGAATCGTAATGTAAAAAATGACGTTGAACTTGGAGGTGTGCAGTTAAAGCAGGGAGATATGGTTGTTTTGTCACGTTATTCGCTTCATCGAAATCCTCAATTTTGGCATAAACCAGATAAGTTTGATCCTGGACGATTTGATAAAGATAAACCTGAAAATAGTAAAGGAAGTTGTGCGTTTATACCATTTAGCAGTGGCCCGCGTATGTGCCTTGGGATGCAATTTGCAACTATGGAATTAATTACAGTAGTTGTTACTATAGCTCGTCGTTATCGCATTATCATTGATGAGAGCGATAAGCATGAAATGGCTGCTCATCTGACAATGAGCCCAAAATATGGAGTGAAAGTGCGTTTGGAGAATCGTTTATAATGATCAAGTTTCCTCACATAACTGATTCAGCAAACGCTATTTTTGCGGAAGAAAAAGCTCATTGGGATTTTATATTTCTACGTCCTCTACTTCTAGTCTTTTATTTTTTTCTTCGCTTTATTACATTTCCTCTACAGTATCTGATTCATAGAAAACCCTGGGGCTTTGAGGCCAGGTTAATGGATCGTTTAATGGCTTTTGGAATCAAATATTTTGCTAAGACTTCTGCAGTGGAGCTTTTTATGCGGCATGTCCAGATTGAGCCTCTTCTTTACCGTCATATGCTTTCACAAAAAGGAGTAGAGCGCCAATTATCTGGTACTAAGTTGAATGGAATCTATGGTGATTTTAATGTAGATTCTCTGGCTACAATGGTTCGCCATAATTTAACAGTTGGGCATGACCTGCTTTCTTATGAAATTGTAGAGCTTTTTGATAAGAAGGTGTTTCTCGAGAACCTTGCTTATATTCGCACTATAAAACCAGAAAACCACGAAGATCTCAGTAAAGAGATACTAGAAGAAAATCGCCAACACTCTTTCCAGTTATTAGGACCAACAAGTTTAGTTATTTTGATTGTTACAATCATTACCCTGGTGGGAGATCTTAAGACTACAATTACAGCACTTAACTCATTTGGATCTGATTCTATTATGCTGTGGTGTATGAAGCATATTTATGCTGAAAATTACAGTGTTCAGTGTGATTTAGACTTCTTTATGCAAGAAGGGACAAATCGTGGTCATTATAACAGCAGTGCTTTTTTCTCAAATCCGAGCGAATACCTTTATTATCACATAGTATTTGATGAAGTTATTTATGAAATTTTACGAACACAGCCGACTAAACCTTCGGAGTTATAGATGAGAGATTGCTATATCACTAAAACGGCAAGTTTTCTTCCTGGTACTACCATAGAAAATGATTCGATTGAAAAGTATCTCGGTAGCCTGGATGGAGAATCCACAGTACGTGATCAAGTCCTCTCTATGAACGGTATTAAAAAACGTTACTATGCTCAAGATAAACAACAAAAGCAAACTTATGACCTTTACGATTTAGCTGCAAAGGCAGCTTTAGCACTCTGCCAAGATGACGTTGAAAGTGCAAATAAAATCACCTTTATGTCTGCAGGAACAACTTATTCTCCTCTTGCTGCACCCGGCCTTGCATCGATCTTGCATGATAAGCTGCAGGCACAATCATTTCTGGACTATCCTGTAGAGATAAGCTCTCATTCTGGTATTTGCACTTCGGGGGCTGCTGCCTTAGTAGGCGGAATTCGAGCAATTGAGAGTGGACAACATAATTATGCCCTTTGTGTTTCAGCTGAACATCCTTCTGCGATACTTAAGGAAGAGCAAATAACACCAATAGATGATCGAAGCGAACATAAAAAGCTTCGAGACAGTAAATGGTTTATGTCTGTATTTTTACGTTATATGCTTTCCGATGGCGCCGGAGCCCTCGCATTAGCAGATAAGCCGATAAAGGAAGGTCTCTCTCTACGGGTGAATTGGACTCATTCGAGGTCTTTTGCTAATGCCGGACCATTGTGTATGAAATTAGACAATAGCAATGCATTACTCAGTCAGGATCTGTCTGTTCTTACACGTTATTTGTTTGTCTTTGCAGATTCTTTTATTGATGATTGCTTAAAAAAGCACAATGAATCCCTGGATAATTATAGTGTTATACTGCCCCACATGTCTTCATTTTTCTTTCGTAAAAAAATGGAAAAGCTTATTGCTAAGTATTGCATAAATGGCGCATCTCCAACACCATACTGGACAAACCTTGCTGATGTCGGTAATACAGGTTCTGCAAGTATTTATATCATGCTTGATCAATATGTAAGAGATCATAAACTTGAGGATGGTCAGCGCATACTTCTTTTTATCCCTGAATCTGGACAATTTAATTTTGTAATGATTAGTTTAACGGTAGTTTTATCTTGAGTTTAACAGAAAAAAAAGTGTCGGGCCGGCTGGCTATTATTGGTTGTGGCAGCAGTGGTTTAATAAGTCTTAAGAAAGCTCTTGATACTCTTCCTGGTTGGCATATTGAATGTTTTGAAAAGTCTGCAAGCATTACAGGCTGCTGGGGACACCCTTATCCCGGATTTGTTTCGACTTCAACTAAATACACAACACAGTTTGCTAGTTTACCAAAGTTCAAACTTGAAGTGAAACCGGATGGAGGAAGATCTTACTCCGAGTTTTTTCGAGAAGGTGAGTATGGACAGTATCTTGAGACATTTGCTGATGAATTTAACTTAAGACCACATATAAGGCTACAGACAAAAGTCACAAATTTAAGACGATCTGCTTCAAATAAGGGATGGACTTTTAGTGTTACAGATTCTTCTACAGGAGATAGGACCAAGAAAATGGAGGAGTTTGATCAAGTGATTGTTGCAACCGGTCTAGCAGCAACCCCAAAACCTTTAGAATGCTCAGCTTCTGTTTTATCTCCTATAACTATTAATTCCTTTGATGGCATAGAGCAAATAAATAACAAGAAAATAGTAATTATTGGTGGCGGTGAGTCTGCGGTGGATTATGCAGAAAGACTTTCACGGCCAAGTTTAAAGAACGAAGTTTTTCTTTCTCTCAATTCAGGAATTAGAGTCAGTCCGCGTTATCATCCTATTCGAGGCATTCCTTCAGACTTCCTTCGCAATCGTCTCATGTTATCTATTCATCCTGATTTGCGTAATAAGATCGGGCACTATTTTGTTCGGGGCCGGATTCGGTATCAAGAATTATTTGAGTCTTTGTTTCCACAATCAGGCAAAAATGTGAGGGTAAAAGAGGAGTCAGATAAAACTTTTACAAACAGGCGAAAATACTGGGCGGATAAGCTTACACAAACCGCTAAGGATGATCTTTTTAGAATGTTCCATAACAAAAGCGACACATTTCTTGATGCTGTGGCAGATCAAAGGATTAAGATAATTGGTCAATCTATTGATCCCGAATGTAAAGTTTTTAGAAAGTATGATAGTGACTGTACAGAAAAAGTGGAGCCGGATTTCATAGTTCCTGCAATTGGTTATAGGTCGTTATTAACAGAACTAACGAAGGACAGTGTTAAGTTCAATGACTTTCACTTAGGTTGCACTCATGTTGAATATTCTGACCTTCACCTGGTAGGATTTGCCAGACCTATAATTGGTAATATCCCATCTATTAGTGAAGTTCAGGCAGAGTTTATCTGTAACATGATTGCAGGAAAAATTTCTCTCCCAGAAAACCTCAAGGAAGTTCATGAACGCAATTACTCAATTCGACAGGAGAGGTATGGGAAACTTAATCATGAAAGTGTTTACCCTGTAGAGATGTTTCCTTATTGTGATCATTTATCGAAGCTAACAGGAAGTCTTC
The DNA here is from genome assembly GCA_022446985.1 of Lentisphaerales bacterium. Lineage (GTDB taxonomy): Bacteria > Verrucomicrobiota > Lentisphaeria > Lentisphaerales > Lentisphaeraceae > JAKVBD01. Next base: position 37,080 of record JAKVBD010000008.1, on the reverse strand, counting down.
CAAATTTTTCATTTTTAAAGATGAGAGCATGGTTTAGAAAACAGCTTTCACCTGCTACAACACTTTATTATGGATCTCCTGACTCAAGAAAAGACAAAATATATATGCCAGCAGTTCTCATCCTTTTATTAATAATGTTGCTACCATTAAATCTAATTTATTTGCTAAGAAAAAGAGAAGAATGCAGTTTTTAGGAAGATAGCCTTTTCTGTAATTTAGGAATGAGATTGTATGAGTTTGGAGCCTCTTTATCTTCGTTGATGTTTTCTAATAGAATCTTGGCAGCTGCCTCTCCAACTTCTTCATTTGGGTGAGCAATGCTGCTCAAAGGAGGAGAGCAAAGCGTGGCGCAGGAACGGTCGTCGACGCCGATAATGGCCAGGTCTTGTGGAATACGGATTTCGCTGCCATTTAAGCCATGGAGGAGTCCCATGCACATAAGGTCAGAAAAGACGAGAGCGGCTCTTGGGCTGTTTTCTTTGACAAGTTTGGCAGCATTGAGTCCGGCGGCATATTGGTTGGCCATGTCAGAGAAACCAAGTTCAGTGCTGGGGTAGCGATTACGAACGAGATTTACTACTTGCTCATACTCGCCATTCAGTTCAGAAGAAAAGTTATATTCTAAATATTTGTAGCCAAGTTCCTGCATGGCGCGGCGGTAGCCAACGAGACGGGTATTGTTGTGGCCTTCTGAAGAAATACCAAAGTACGCGGTATTAGGGCCATATTTTTCAGCCAGTTCTTTAACTGCCTGGTAAATGCCTTCCTGCCGGTCTATTTCGACACGTTCTTTATGAGTGTGGCGTGGGTCAATGGCAACACAAAGAACTCCGGCTTTGGTAAATTTTTCCAGAGCAGTCTTATCGTGATCGACATAGGCAGGAAGTGTGACGACTCCGGCCGGTTTACGACGGATGATGTCATCGATCATTTCATTTTTGCTTTCATCGGAGATCTCAGATGAATCGACCATGAGAGTTGTTTGGTATCCGTGTTGACGAAGGCTTTTTTCCAAAGCAGCTATCTTTAACATATGGAGTTCATCTGTTGACCAACTCAAGACACAAACTTCATAGCTTTTGTTAGTACGAAGGCTACGTGCCATACGATTTGGTGTGTAGTTGAGTTTTTGGGCAGCTTCAAGGACTTGTTGGCGCACTTCTTCTTTGATGTAGCCATCATTTTTCAAGGCACGACTTACGGTGCGGATTGAAACGCCGGTCATATTTGCTATGTCTTTTAAAGTTGCCATGGGCTTTCTTTACTTTTTTAGACAGGATTTACAAGATGAAGAAGGCAACTTGTTTTCACTGTCAATTGACTGGCAAGGGTGCCGGTGCTCCTAAGTTTTTAAATATTTTCTTGACTTATTTCAAAAGTATCGCTATTTGTTAGATATGCCAACGATGGCACAATGTTTCAAATATATGTTTTTAAATCAGAATCGAAGATGAGATTCTGAATTTTTTTAGTTAGATGTGCCAACGATGGCACAAGGGAGTTCTTATGGCTACTAGTATCAATATCCGTCCAAAAGAAGAGTGTCGCTATGATATAGTGTCCCTTGGTGAAGTTATGCTTCGCCTTGATCCAGGAGAGGGAAGGATTCACACGACTCGTCAATTTCAGGCCTGGGAAGGTGGCGGTGAGTATAATGTTGCTCGTGGTCTGCGCCGTTGTTTCGGTCAGCGCGCTGCGGTAGTAACGGCATTTGCTGATAATCCAGTAGGTCGTTTAGTTGAAGATTTAATTTTGCAGGGTGGTGTCGATACTAAGTACATCAAGTGGGAAAAATATGATGGCTGTGGTCGTTCAATTCGCAATGGTTTGAACTTCACTGAGCGCGGTTTTGGAATTCGCGGTGCAGTTGGTTGTTCAGATCGTGGTCACACGGCAGTTTCTCAGCTTAAAGAAGGCGATATCGATTGGGAAGGTATTTTTTCTCAAGGTGTTCGCTGGTTCCACACTGGTGGTATTTTTGCGGCTCTTTCAGAAACGACTCCTGGCGTAGTTATTGAGGCTATGAAGGCGGCTAAGAAGCACGGTACGATTATTTCTTACGATTTAAACTACCGTCCTTCACTTTGGAAGTCTGTTGGTGGTCATGAAAAGTGTCAGGAAGTGAATCGCGAGATTGCTCAGTATGTCGATGTGATGATTGGTAATGAGGAAGATTTCACGGCTTGTCTTGGTTTTGAGGTTGAGGGTGCGAATCACAATTTGACTGATCTTGAGATTGATAGTTTCAAAAATATGATTGCCAAAGCGACTTCTGAATTCCCGAATTTTAAGGCTACAGCAACAACGCTTCGCGGTGTGAAGACGGCAACGGTAAATGACTGGGGTGCCATGGCCTGGTGTAATGGTGAGTACTTTGAAGCAACTCACAGACCTGAGCTTGAAATCATGGATCGCGTCGGTGGTGGTGACAGTTTCGCTTCTGGATTGATTTATGGTTTCCTTACTTATGATGATCCAATCAAGGCAGTGAATTATGGTGCGGCTCATGGTGCTTTAGCGATGACAACTCCTGGTGATACAACTATGGCTTCTCTGGCTGAAGTTGAGAAGATTGTTGGTGGCGGTGGAGCTCGGGTAGATAGGTAGGGCGGTCTGCGGCCTTGAAGGTTTTAGGTCGCTTCGCTTAAAGGTGTCAGGTTACAGGGATGTGTGTTACGCTGGATAACTCTGGGAGCACCGGCGTCTCGCCGGTAAATAGGTATCACGTCGAAGATTTTTTAACCACGAAAGACTCGAAGAGCACGAACGGTTTGATGTGTGTTACGCTGAAGAATTTTTCACGCAGAGTCGCGGAGGCAGAGTGGGGAAGGGTATTTAAGGCGAAGAAGATTTTTTAACCACGAAAGACTCGAAGAGCACGAATGGTTTGATGAGTGTTGCGCTGAATGTTTTTTCACGCAGAGTCGCGGAGGCGCAGAGTGGATGTGAATGGCGCTGAATATTTTTTAACCACGAAGAGCGGGAAGTACAGTAAAGCTTTGATGAGTGTTGCACTGAATATTTTTAAAGCAGAGCCGCGGAGACGCAGAGTGGGGAAGGTGTGAGAACGCATCGCTTTTTGGTTACAGGGATGTGTAAGGCGCTGAATAATTTTAACCACGAAGAGCGGGAAGTACACGAAATGTTTTCCTGAGAGCGCCGTACTCCGATGCGGCTTTGTTATTATTTTGCCTAGTAGGAGCTCAGCGATCCATACTGCTGGTTCGCTTAAGGTTTTAATATAAAGGAATTAAAATATGTCATTAGCAGATAAGATTGTAGAGATCGGTTTGGTGCCGGTCATAAAGATTACGGATCCGGCGCATGCAGCGCCATTAGCAGAGGCTTTAATTGCGGCAGATTTACCGGTAGCGGAAGTGACTTTCCGGACGGATTGTGCCGCAGAAGCTATAAAGATCATGTCTGAGTACAAAGAGCTTCTTTTGGGAGCAGGAACGGTTATTACAGCTGAACAGGTAAAGGCAGCTAAAGAGGCTGGCGCAACTTATATTATTTCTCCCGGGTTCTCTCCAGAAGTCTCCAAGGCCTGTATCGCCGAAGATTTGATTTACTTCCCGGGTGTTGCATCTCCAAGAGATATTCAAGACGCTATGGCGGATGGTTGGAAGACTTTGAAGTTTTTCCCGGCTGAAGCTCTAGGTGGAGTAAAGACTCTAAAGGCATTTGCGGCGCCTTACCCGGGAATCAGTTTTGTTCCTACTGGTGGAATAAATGCAGAGAATGTCAAGAGCTACATGGATCTTCCAGTTGTGAAGGCCTGTGGTGGTAGCTGGATGGTGCCAAATAAGCTTATGGAAGAAGGTAATTTTGGCGCTATTACTGAATTAGCTAAAGAAGCTTTGACCAAGATCAAGTAGGTTATTGAATTAGACAGGATATCAGGATAGTAAAAGATTAACAAGTATAGATATTTCATAATTGTTTTTTCGAATAATCTTGTGACTCCTGTCTCATTTTTCTCTTAGGGTGTTTTCTTTTTCGGCTGGCTTCTTCCTTGACAACAACTATATAAAAATGTGTTGTTGAAAATAAAAAATGGATTAACGATGAAAGTCAATACTATTCTCTTCATTCTGTGTCTTGTTCTTTGCTCTTGCAGCAGTCAAAAATCAACTGAAACCTTTGCTTACTTTGGGACTTATACAAAAGGCTCTTCGGAAGGTATTTACTTTTCAAAATTCGATACTGAAACAGGAGAGATTTCGTCTCCAGAGTTAGCTGTGAAGATAGACAATCCTTCGTTTATCGCCATTCATCCAAACAAACAATACTTATTCTCAGTTATCGAAGCAAGCGGTGATAAAGCAGCTGTAGTTTCATTCAAAATTGAATCTGATGGAACTCTGACTAAAATCAATCATCAACCGGCCAAAGGTGATTACCCTTGTCATCTCTCTGTTGATGCTACGGGAAAGGTTTTACTGGTTGCTAACTACAATGGTGCGACATGTAGGTCATACCCAATTTACTCCGATGGACAAATCGGTATGGGAACTACCTACAAGCATACCGGAAGCAGTGTAAATAAGAAAAGACAAAATGCTCCACACCTTCATTCTATAAATGTTGATCCTGCTAACAAAAGAGCTTTTGTAGCAGATCTTGGTATCGACAAAGTCGTTATTTACAATCTGGATGCAAATAAAGCTAAACTTAAAAGTCATGGCGCGATTATTCTTCCTGCCGGTGGTGGCCCGCGTCATTTCTCTTTCCACCCATCGGGTAAATTTGCTTACGCTAATCTTGAGTTGACTCGTGAAATTGTCGCTATGTCTTACAATCAAAAGTCTGGCATGCTTAAGAAATTACAGATTCTGTCAACTTTGCCGGAAGATGCTGAGGCAGCTGGCAGTACTGCTGAATGTTTAGTTCACCCATCAGGTAAATTTGTTTACGTATCGAATCGCGGGCACAACAGCATAGCAGCTTTTAAAATTGACCAAAGCTCCGGTGAATTAACAAGAGTTGATGTTGAACCAACTCTAGGAGAAATCCCTCGTGGTTTTGGCATTGATCCTTCCGGTAAATTTATTGTTGCAGGTCACCAAAAGACAGACAAGGTGACCGTATTTAAGATTAATCAGAAAGATGGTTCTCTCGAGTTTACTGGCAATGAAGTTGAAGCAAATGGTGTAGTGAACGTAAGGTTTCTGGAAAAGTAAATGAAGTATTTACTGATACTTTTCGTTGTCGCTTTCAATACTTCTTGTGTGACTGCTAAGGAGGAACCTATGCATATTTTCTTGTTAATTGGTCAATCGAATATGGCTGGACGAGCTAAGCTTGAAGCTGGTGATGATAAGATTATTGAAAATTGTATGCTGTGGAATGGCGAGTCCTGGGAAGCAGCAAAAGCACCTTTGAACCGTTACTCTAAATTCAAAAAGAGTCCCCCAAAATTCATTCAAGGGGTAAGCCCTGGTGTTGAATTTGTGAAAGGATACATGAAAGCAAATCCGGGTGTGAAAGTCGGTATTATTTCTGGAGCGCGTGGTGGAAGTAAAATTGAAGAGTGGCATCCGACTTTTGATAAGTGGACTCTTTACAAAGAAGCAGTTAAGCAAACTCATGCGGCATTGGCAGCCGGTGGTGAGTTGAAAGGAATTCTATGGCACCAGGGAGAATCAAATTCAAAAGTGGCGGATGAGTATCCTGCTAAGCTAAAGGCACATATTGAGAGTTTACGGAAAGAATTTGGCAAACCAAAATTGGCTTTTGTATTTGGTCAAATCGGTCAGTGGCGCGATGATTATAAGCCATTCAATGAAATGATTGTTCAACAAACAAAGTTGATTCCAAATACATCTTGTGTGACTACAGAGGGTTTAAGCAGCTTTGATCCTTATCACTTCGATCGCAAGAGTCAATTGGAGCTTGGGCGACGTTATGCAGCAGAAATGTTAAAACTTTTTTAAAAATAATTGTTTTACTGTCTGCGCAGGCAAAAGCTTTACGTGAAGAGAGGTGAGAGAAATCTCAACTCTTCCACAACAACATTAAGGCACCTTTTCGGAGGTGCCTTATTTTTTTGTGTAATTTTGGGAGTTAGCTGCGCGTACAATAACCTGTAAAGTAATTTTGGCCTAAGTGAGAGATATTGTTGATGATCACGCTTATAACTGGTAAGAATGACTACTAACGATTTGAAATAGAGTTAATTTAAAGGACAACATGAGATTTAAATTTTTCGGGAAATTAATGATAAAAAGCTTATGTGCTTTGAGTTTGTTAAATGGATCTACAATAGTGGCTCAAGAAGCACCGAAGCCTAAAAAGAAAAAGCCTGTAATTAAGTATAAAAGGCCGATTCCACCAACCCGCCTTTATACTGATCCACGCGCTCCAAAGTTTGAAGTTCTCAAAAACATTGGTGGGCTCAAAAGCATTTTAGATAAAAATGGTAACTATGTTGTTGGTCCAGAGTATGAGCCGGCCCCTGAAAATGTCAGAAAAGATGGTGTGCCTGCCGGAAAGCTTGAGCAATTTAGTTTGGATTCGCGTGAGGGGACGATCTATAATCCGGGCATCGCTCGCAAAGAATTTGGCGTCGTTGATCCGAATAATCCCAACACCTTAATCGTCGAGACTCATGAAATTGATTACCAAAGAACGATAACGGTATATATCCCGGCAAATTACAAAGTTGGTACAGAATCGCCTTTCATGGTGATGCACGATGGCCCAAAGGTCATTGGTAAGCCGGGAAAGTTACCAGCGGCTATTTTCGATAATCTTATTCATGAAAAACGCATCCCTTCGATGCTTGTCATTGCTATTGCCAATGGCGGCGGAGATGCACAGGGGCACCAACGCGGTAAAGAGTACGACACCATGTCGGGTTTGTTAGCTGAATACATCGAAACTCATGTATTGCCGGAAGTTGAAAAGCGCTATGAAATAAAGTTGACTAAGGACCCTAATGCTCGAGGAGTTATGGGGAGTAGTTCAGGAGCTTCGGCAGCATTGGCTATGGCGTGGTACCGAAATGATCTTTACCAGAGAGTTTTGAGTACCTCTGGAACTTTTGTGAATCAACAGTGGCCGTATAATCCGCAGACTCCAGGAGGTGCCTGGGAGTTTCACAAAAGCATAATTCCTAATGCAGATAAGAAGCCAATCCGCATCTGGATGGCAGTAGGTGACAAAGATCACTTAAATCCAAATGTTATGCGCGATGGCATGCATGACTGGGTAGAAGCCAATCACCGTATGGCTAAAGTGCTGAAAGCCAAAGGGTATGACTACCAGTATTTTTTCTGTTTGGACAATACCCATGGCATGCGTCCAGCCAGATCTCAATACACTCCACATGCGATAGAGTGGTTATGGCGAGATTATAAATCTCAATAATTTCCCTTGATACCTCGCGACTCTAGGTATATGTGTATTATACTTTGCAAGTCTAGGTATAAGAGGTTTATATGAAATACATCGTCTTAATTGGAATAGTGATCATACTTTTGATCACTTGGCAGTTTAATTTTCCAATAGAGTCTGAGTCGAGTTCAGAAGGGCCTCGTGCTGTATCTTTGAATGAAATAAGGGATAAAGACTTAAATACCAGCCCTAAACTAAAAGCAAATAGAGAAGTGAATACTTCAGAGTTAGCTTCCATTAAAAATGAATTTATAGCTCTGAATTTACCAACTTCGATAGAGGACTTTGAAACAGAAGGTTTACCTGATAAGGAGAATGGAGCTTATTATCTGAAGCAGGCAATCTCTTTAATTGAAGATAATCCCGCATTTGATAAGCTGAAAAAATTAACAGAGAAAGATTTTTCGGAACTAAGTGAAGAAGAAATTAATCAGCTCAAAATAGCGCTCAATTCTTCAGATGCAGAACAATTATTTGATCTTTTAGAAGATGCAGCCAGGCAGGATGGATATGACTGGAAGCTTGATTATTCTCAAGGTTATAATTTGATTTTGCCTCACCTTGGCTCTTCAAGGCGATTACAGAGAATTCAAAATTTGAAGGTTGAGCTTCTCTTACAGCAGGGAAATGAAGAGGCAGCTGTTCAAGCATTGGAGACTGCGTTGAAAACAGGTCTTATGGCCAGTGATGGCGGCACTTTAATAGGTGAACTTGTTCAAGTAGCAAATTACTCAATAATGTCAAAAAGTCTGGATAAAACAGGCTACGATAAATCGATCTATGAGGCGCTGTCCAGGGAACTAAATAAGGTACAAGAACGTCAATTGAAAACTATAGACGGCGAGAGGATTTTGTTTGGTGATTTTGCTTTCGATAAATTTCGATCGACTGAGCCTCATGAGCTAATTTTACAGCTAGGAGAAGATAAAAGTTTAGTTGAAAATTTAACTCCTGGGTCGCTTGATAAGGACCATGCTTTCTTTTTGCAGAATATGCTTGGCGTGCGGCAACAACTAGAGAGTCCTGATCAAAATACTTCTAATAAAATTAAAGGAATGAGTAAGGAATTAGTTGAAAACAGAAAAGAATACCAATTGACATCCCGTATTTTACCTTCATGGGAAACAATTGTTAATAAATATCATGCCTATCAGACTTCGTTAAAGATAAATATGGTTTCCATGAAGCTAAAAGAGTATCAGGAGCAAAACGGTTATTATCCTGAAACATTAGAAGATTTGGGGCTGAGGCAGGAATTGGTGAGTGATGTTTTGAGCGGGAGTTCCTTCAATTATAAAAAGGATGGAGAAAGCGTTTCGCTTTCTCCTAAAACTGACTTTGGAAAGCGTGGTAAAAATATGACTCTTAAGACTATTCTGAACTAGCTTATCTACTTAAAGTCTCAACCCAGATAGGAGCTTTACCCGTTTCATATTGAGTGACTTTGGTCAAGTAGCCGGTTTCTTTATTATTCTTGTAAACACCCAGCATTTCGGCCTTTTGTCCAGCGACATAGAGGTACTCTCCACTATGATTGATACAGAATGAACGCGAAATATTTTCACAGGCAAACCTGTCGATATATTTCAGAGTTCCACCGTCCTGAATTTGGTAAAGAAGGATAGCATCCAGCTCACTGTTTTTATACCTTAAAAAAGTGTAAAGAAACTTGTTGTCTGGAGATATGTGAAGGTCAGCACTTGTGAGAGTTTCTGTCTTAGTCTTGCGGTAGAAAAGGTCTTGTTTGAGTTTTAGTTCTTCTGTTTCAGAATTCCAATTCCAGGTAGCGACTCCCGGACTAAGTATTTCCTAAGTAGAGTAGACGATATTCTTTGTAGGATGAAAGAAAAGATGACACGGATGTTTGGCTCCTTAACTGGGGCCTTGAGCCACATTCTTTTGAGTTAGCTTAGCTTAGCTGTTTTGGTATTGAATGCCATGCTGTAAACGCAGTTGCCACCAGCCGATGGGACTAAAGCATATTTATTATTCAGACTGAAACGAATAGCATGACCTCTGTTTTTGTGCTTTATCCTGTGAATTTCTTTGCCTTTAAAAATGCCATTCTCTAACTTCTAGATTATTGTGTGACCAGCTCCATAAAGGAGACTGTCTGCCTTGTCAGTTTTCAGCTCATTAGCTTTGGCAGCAGGCGTGTTCTAGAGGTAAGTCAGTTTGCCATTTGCTTCAACTTTGTAGGTGATGACCAAAAGTTGTTTGGGCTTATTCTTCATAGATGCTTGAACATACATAAAATCTTTATTATTTGAGAAGCTGAATTTACTGAGTTTAGAGTGTTCAATTTTTTGGAAATCGGTGAGTTCGCCTGTTGTGGGGTCAATCTTTTTAACTTCAAGAAGACCATCATCGGCAAGAGAAAGAAGTTCAGAAGCTTGAGATAAAAAGTTGGAGAGAGATAGGAATAGAAAAAGTAGTTTGTTCATCATGATAGGCCTCAGTTAATATGCTTTAAACTGTCTATCGATGACGCTTTGCAAAGAGTTACGTTTGTCTACAAAAAAGGAGGAATCGTAGATTGCCCCTGTAGGTAAGAGAGTCTTCAGACTAAGTTTATTTAGCCGCGATTGTACCGTACTTTAACAGTTTTCCATTTTGGTAAATGACGTAGTAATCGCACTTGCCGACAGTTTTGCTGCAGCTGTTACAGCCGTCTTTGTCGATGAGACCATATAGGTTGGTGTATTTGTGCATCTCATAATCACCCTTCTGAGTCACAGAACAGGCTTTTCCGAGTTTTTGCATGGCGGATTCTTGAGACATGCCATTATGTAACTGATTGAAAGTTCTTCCAGTTGTACCTGTGCACGACGCTAAAAATATTAAGGATAAAATTAGTAAATACTTCATAATGATTTGGACTTAAGTTTACATAATGATAATAGGATATCATTATCATTTTACATTATTATTTTGAATAATACACTTTCTTTTTTAAAAAAATAATGAGGGAGGAACATCGTGCCGGTTAATGGGAAGATATTAGCACAATGGCAGAGCCCTTTACTGGGCTCTGCTGGAAAAATATTTATGAATTATATTTCTAGTGTTTCGACCCAGACAGGCCCTTTACCAGTTTCGTACTGTGTCACTTTAGTCAGGTAGCCATCGGCCTTGTTAATTTTGTAGACGCCCAGCATGTTGGCCTTTTGTCCTGCAACATAAACGTAATCGCCGGATTTATTCAGGCAGAAAGAACGTGGAATGTTTTCACAGGGAAACCTATTGGCATACTGTAGTTGCCCATTTGATCTTATTCTGAAAAGAAGAATGGCATCGCGCTCATTATTTTTGTCGCGCAATGAAACATAAAGAAATTTATTGTCAGGGGACAAATGCAGATCAGCAGTTGTTAGGCTGCCAGTCATTTCTTTATTGCACATGATGTTTTCGATATTTGTCAGTTGACCTTTTTCTGGATCCCACTTCCAGGTCGCCACCCCGGGGCTGACTCTTTCTTGAGTAGAATATGCATAATTGATTTTTGGGTGAAAGATTAAATGTCTTGGTTGGCATGCACCTTCGCTATTGCCAGGAGCAGATTGCTTTTGAGTGACTTTGCCGGTTTTCGAGTCGAAGGCTAATTGGAAGATTACATTTGGACCTGTAGCCGGGATCATCAGCATTTTGTTGTCAGGACTGAAGCGGGCTGCATGGGCTTTTTTCTCAAGTTTAATTTCTTGAACTTCTTTGCCTTTGAAGATGCCATTTTCGAGCTTACAAACAGTGGCAGTTCCGGCGCCGTAGTTGGCAAAAGCTAGATAGTTGTCGGTGTGGTCAGTTTTAAGTTCAGTCGTACCGCCATTGATTGGAGCATTGTAGACATAAGTCAGTTTCCCGTCTGTTTCGACTTTATAAGTTGCAACTGAGACTTGTTTTGGATTGTCCTTCATGGCAGCTTGAGCATAGAGGAACTTTTTGTTTCTGGAGAAAGTGAACTTACTTAGTAAAGTAAATTCAACTCTTTGGAAGTCACTGAGCTTTCCGGTTTTTGAATCGATTTTTTTGACATCGATAGCTCCTCCAGAAGCGAGGTAAAGTAGTTCATCTGCCTGTGAAACAGTGAGTAAAAGGAAAAGGGTCGCGCATACATTTTTGATCATTTTTTTATAACCTTGTTTTTTAAAAGTAAATGTTAGGTTGTCTCAAACACCATACGTAAGTATTACTGTTGCAATGACAAAGTCTAAACGAAGCGGTTCCTAAAATATGATGTTTTTTGGGATCATTTCTGTGAGTTTTGTTTCATAGATGAGAATGCTATCTATTGATAGGTATGATGAAATCGTGTGTATGTAAAAAGAGGAAAGTATGAAAAAAAATATAGTTTGTGTGTTAGTGTTGAGCTTTTTTGTCTCAATAATTCAAGCTGCAGATATTAAGAGTGGTGAATATTTTATAACTCAATCCTGGTCGCAGGAAAGTAATTATAAGCACCCTTACCAGGTGGTAGTTCCCGAGAAGAAAGGCAAAAAGTATCCTGTCTTTATTTACTTGCATGGAAATGGCGGGCAGGCAAAAGGTGTCATGCGCCGTTTCACAAGGCCAAATGGTTTGATCGCGAAGAAGTACATAATGGTCTTTCCGCAAGGGTATCAAAAGAGTTGGAATATCGTGTCGGAACGTTCAAAGGCGAATGATCTGGAGTACATCGAGTCAATTATCAAAAATCTTCAGAAGTTTAATAATGTCGATAAAGATAATTTCAGTATCATGGGATCTTCAAATGGCGCTGCAATGGCGAATCAAATCGCTATTGAAACCAAGTTCACCTGTATCAAAAATTACATAACAGGAGTCAGTCAGCTGAATGGTTGCCAGCATGACGGCAAGAACTTTAAGCTCAAAGGTTCTAATAATGATTATAAGAAAGTAGCGACTCCTTTGAAGGGAATTCGCTTGATGAATATTTCAGGAGGTAATGATGGCCTTATTCCTTATGAAGGAGGCCCTTCAAAAATCCCAGGTAAGGGAGGAAAGTTACCTTTTGTCGATGCCGAAAAATCAATTTACCTTTGGGCCAAGCACAATGGTTATAAGGGAAAGATGTTAACAAAATCGACTTCAGTTGAAGGGAAGATAGAGTCGTATGTGTATAGTGGTGGTGATTTTATTCATTACAAAATAGTCGATGGCAATCATGGCTCAACAGGAGCTATTCGTGAAGATAAGCTTCTTGAGTTTTTGGAAGGTGGGAAACAGTAAAATTTAATTCGGGATCGCAAAGTTCAGCGATCCCTGAAGTAGTTTATTTACCAGTAAATTCAGCGTAGCGTTTCACAAAAGAATCAGAGGCGTTTTCTGGGAAAACTCCAGGGCTTATGTAAAAACCAAAGCGATAGTTTAAGCTTTCGCCTTTTTTGACATCTCTTGGAGTTGGAAAGCTACCAAAACGGCCATAGTCGCGGTAAGCGCTGTATTGCCATTTTTCTGCTTTAGGATCAGTTATATGCTGAACATAGTAGTCTTTGCCAGCCAGTTTGAAAGTCATTGCTGCCCATGGCATATCAGTTGACTTCTTTACATCTTGACCTTCAGGGTAGATATACTTGGCAGACTTAGTACTGACGACTTCATTATCTGCTCTGAAGTGGCAACCACCATGTTCTCTGTCACCACCAACTTTAGCATCGCCCGCGATTGCAGTCAGCTTAGTTTGGAGATCTATGAGGAAGGCACCATTTTCTTCTGGTTTGCTGAAGTTGAAAGTTCTTTCTTCTTTGATTAGAACAGTCTCATCATTTACCCAGTCGATTTCAACCGTCAGTCTGGCGTATTCATCGCTGACTTCCTGCTTAAGGATTTTTTTATAGTTGTTTCTGGCTTTTTTACTCATGTGCCAAAGATCAGCTTTAGTATTACCAACAGTCACTTTGAAGCCGACAAAGATTCCACGGTGGTGAGTGAATTTACCTCCAGGGCCTTTAGTTATCGGCTTTTGGCCATCGATTGGGTCGATGATGTGAGAGTAGACTTTATAAGTATCGTGGTCTCTTTCTTTGGAAGATGAATCGCGCTCAGTCATAAAGCGCATCAAAGCTTTGCCTTTGTAGGTAACTTCGACATTTTTACCAGGGTTTTCAATAATGCTAAAGTCCGCAGCTATCAGATTGACACTGCATAGAAGAAGGATGAGGAATACAATTTTTTTCATACATGGAAATCCTATAATTTAATACACAACAGCTAAACAGATAGCTAAGTGAAGGGAGATTCAATAGGCATATTTAATAAACATAAAACTATGAACAAGTGAGCAAATATATGATATGCCTGAGGCTTAAGAAAGACAATAACTTTACTGCTGAGGGTAGCTGATTTGATTAGCTAAAGACAAGTTGACTTTGTGAGCTCTTTTATATTGTTCTGTTTGGTAATGGCTTTATCTCTTTGAAGTGTAATCGTTTTTCTTAGAATTTTGTCAGCTTGTGCTTGGATCTGTGGCGGCAAATTGTCCAAAGCGCTGAGTATTCTGGTAATCTCATTGATAAAAGCTTGCAAGAGATTAAGTCAATATTATGATTAATTGCAAATAACAAATTTGAGAGAAGCATGAACAAAGCTGAAGCCGTCTTACAAACTATTCGCGAACGCCGTACTATTAAACCTAAAGAGTTTCTTCAGGAAAGCATTTCAGATGAAGTAATCAATGAAATTCTTGAAAGTGCTAACTGGGCGCCAAATCACGGTAAAACTGAACCTTGGAGACTTACTGTTTTCACAGGTGAAGGTATCAAGGATTACGTTAAAATCATAGAAAAAGTCTTTGCTGAAACTGCGGATCATTTGAAAAAGCCTGAAAAATTGGCGAAATGGACAGGGAATGCTCCTTTTGCATCGCACATTATCGCATTTGGTGTAAAGCGCACTGAAAATTGTGCCCTGCCTCACGTTGAAGAAGTATGTGCAGTTTCTTGTGCCGCTCAAAATATGATGCTTGTAGCAACGGCTCATGGAGTTGCTTCTTACTGGTCTTCAGGAATTGCTCATATGCCAACTGCCGCGGCAAAGTTTGGACTTGCTGGAGAAGAAGATCAGATGCTTGGGTTCCTACATCTTGGTTTGGTTGATAAAGGTATCGAGGTTGGTGGTAGAAAATCACCAATTGATACAAAGGTTACCTGGGTTAAGTAAGCTTTTAATGATTATGCTCGCGAAATTCTTGTAAAAGTGTTTTAGCTTTTCCAGCAAGGATTTTATCCTCCTCATTTCGCGAGTCATAATTTAAATATGGTGAAAAGCCATCAGTTTTTTTATTGGATAAATTTTTGAAACCCATAGACAAATCAGGAAAATTTCTTCTTTCTATTTTTTCTTTCATGAGAATGATCATATTTTTGTGCCGGCGGTCATTTTGGATTTTCAGTAGTAACTGATTGATTTTTTCATCCTCTCCTTCAATAACTTGCATGAAGTGTGTCATGTTTTATAACAACATGTAGGAGATCTCGTTTAGTTTATTTGCCTCACGAGAAAGCTCTTATAATTCGATGAGATCTACCTCAAGCATCTTAATTATTTCAGAACTGACGTAAATCGTCTGCATAATATTTTTCATATCTGTTATGCCTTTAAAGACATGTTGCGTATAATATGTGCTTATTTCTCGCCCAGTTCTTTAGTAATGCGTTAAAATCATTTATCTAACTAAGGTGTTATTTAATGATTGGCAATCTTACTCATAATCTCTTACAAATGTGCGGGGTTTCTAGCTAAATATATGGATGCTTAAGTTCAAATGAAGTAACAAAGTTAAAAAATATTGGCCTTTATGCCTAGTAGAACTAATGGATTCTTTTATACTAAGCCCGAGGGAAATTTTGTGATAATGAGAATTCGGGAGGAATTATGTCATTTACGGATAGTTCTACATGGCGTCAAAGTGAAAGAAAAGAGAAAAGCAAAGCATCAGTCATGGTGCCATTATTTATTCTTATTGCTGCCGTTATCGACTGTTTAGCCTACACGGTGAGCTTGATAGATTTGAATGAGAAGCCAGTACCCAGTGTTGAACTGAACCGCTAAAACAGTCTAAGTTCACGCACGCCTTTTTGGCGTAAGACTTTGTTAAAATCCCCAACGACTCAAATAATAGTCTTTCAGAAAATTGCACTTATTTTTCCTGTTTGTGTAATCTTTCGGGTGCTGACTGTAATTACATATCAACATTATCGAATAAAAAATTCACGATAGATCGATGAATTATTGGTCTTGCTGTCAATCAGTGGAACAACTTAGACGTTGTTAATTTAGATGTATTACTGATTTACCTGGTAATGTTTTGCAGTGAAGCAAGCCATATTTGATAGTTAGTTTGTGTGTATTATTAAGGAAAAATTTTATGAAAATTTTTAAAAAATTTGTGTGCTCTTCTTTGTTATTTGGCAGTTTAGCTCTGCAGGCAGACAGTTACTTGAACTGGCAAAAGAATCCAGATGCCGCTAAAACTCCAAATAGTGTAGATTCCAAAGTAGACCCCAATGCTCCAAAGAAAGAGCATTTCAAAGTAGATCTTCTTTCGCCTGAGCTTTCAGAGCCAATGGAGTTTTGCATGTTGCCAACTGGTAAAATTCTGATCTGTGAAAGAACCGGTGCTTTGAAAGAATACGACCTTGAGACAAAAGAGACCAAGTTGGTTTATACTTTGGATTGCGTCCAGAACCCAAAGAAAAGTTATGCTACTGAAAATGGTTTTATCGGTATAGCAGCTGATCCAAATTTTACTGAGAATAACTATGTCTATTTCTATTATTCAGTTCCAAGTAAGCACTTACCTGAAGTTTTGGAAGATGAAAAGTTTGCCTGGGCTAAAGATGATGCTCAAGCTAACGCAGCCAAGGAAGTAAATCATTCAAACAGATTGTCGAGATTTACCTATAAGAATGGTAAGATCGATCCGGCATCTGAAATCAAAATAATTGATGTACCGACAGATCGTTATGGCCGTACTTGTCACGAAGCGGGTTCCATCGCTTTTGGCCCTGAAGGTTACCTTTACTTAGCAACTGGAGACAATACCAATCCATTTGGTAAAGATGCTTCACCTATGGATACAACAAAAGAGAAAGATGCTCGCCGCAGTGCAGGTAATACCAATGATTTACGTGGCGCAGTTCTCCGTTTGAAGATAAATGCAGATGGTTCTTACAGCATTCCTGAAGGTAATCTTTTTAAACCGGGAACACCTAAGACCAAACCTGAAATTTATGCAAAAGGCGCAAGAAACCCTTATAGAATTACTGTCAATCAAAAGACCGGTACTCTTTATTGGGGTGAAGTCAGCCCGGATAAGAAGCCGACTGGTGAAGAAATAAATCAGGCCAAGAAAGCCGGTTATTATGGTTGGCCATTTGTTATCGGCCCAAACCTGCGTTTCCTTTATCCGGATAATACACTTGTCGATCCCAACAACATCATAAATAATTCACCTTTAAATACTGGAATGACTAAACTGCCAAAGCCAGTTGAACCTTTCTTTCACTATAATCGTAGCTGTGCGATTATTGGCGAAGTTTTTCACTATGAAACAAATCAATCACCGAATGGATTCCCGGCTTACTATGACAACTGCCTTTTCTTCGCTGATTGGAATAAAGGCTGGATAAAATTGATTCGCATGGATGAAAATGAAAATAATCTTGGCGTAGAAGATTTTGTCATCAACCACAAGTTTAAATACAAGCCGATTGATTTCTTCTTCCACAAAGGAGAGCTTTATGTTCTTGAATTCGGTAACGGTTGGTTCGGTACTAAAGGTGGTCGTATGAGTAAGATCTCTTTCAATCAGTCATTTAACACTGTGGCAACTGTTGACAGTGACTTCCGTATCAATGGTATGGATGTTGATCATAAAGGAACAAAGCTGATTCAGAAGAGTACTTGTCTTTCTTGTCACCAAGGACAGAACAAATTGATCGGTCCTTCATTTTCGCAGATTGCCGAGAAGTATAAGTCGGACAAAGATGCTATTTCCAAGCTTGCCGGAAAAGTTGCTAAAGGCGGTGGTGGAGTTTGGGGACCAATCCCAATGCCGGCTCACACTGACATAAAAGATGTTGACCTTAAGAAGATGATCAAAGCTGTTTTAGGAACTAAAAATTTAGCAGCGGGGCATAAGTAGGCGCTCTTTGTTTCAGTGTTTAGTAATCAGTAAGAAGCGTTCAGTATTCAGTAATTATTGTTGATAGACCAATAGTGCGAGATCTGACGACTGACGACACTTAAGCTTTTAAAAATTTTGGCAACAGGAGAGATACCTGTTGCCATTTTTTTATTTTTGTCTTGATACTTAGCGAGTCTAGGTATATAAATGTTCTATACTTTGTGAGTCTAGGTATAAGGAGATGTTCATGTTTGAAGGCGATTTACTGAGAAGTATTGCAGTACCTGTAGTTCTCAGGCTACTGAATGAAAAAGCTATGTATGGCTATGAGATCATCAAAGAAGTTCACAATCGAACAAATGGTGAGTTTCAGTGGAAAGAGGGAACGCTTTATCCCTGTCTACATAGAATGGAAGGCGAAGGTTTAATCAAAAGCGAATGGCATAAAGCAGAGTCGGGCAGAAAGCGCAAGTACTATCTGCTTACGACCAAGGGCAAAAAGCAGATGGAGGTAAAGGTTGCAGAGTGGGGAAAGTTTGTTGAGTCTGTGAATTCTTTGTTCATCCCATTTAAAGACGCACCTCAGGCATAGGGGGACGTTATGAGCATTGAAGAGGAGATAAAGTCAAAAGTTCGCGAGATTTCCAGAGATCTGGAAGAGGACAGAGAGCTACAGCTCGATGTCGAAATGGAACTTGAGAGTCATTTATGGGAGTCCTACGACAATGCTTTGGATCGCGGCTTATCAGAAGCAGAGAGCAAAGAACACGCTTTTAAGGAATTTGGTGAAATTGTGGAAGTAAAGAGCCGAATTATCAGTGGCAATATCAAAAGGATGAAATCCAGAGCCAGACTTAAAGTCCTTCTTTGGTATGCCTTTCTTCCTTTAGCCCTTTTATCGGCTTTATATCTGGGTTGGAGCGAGCTTTCTGAATTGCATATGGTTAATGATACTATGCGAAATAAAACGCGTATAATCGCTCAGGTAGAAAAGGATTCTCCGCTTATATAGTTGCGTGAGGTGGAGGGATCCAACGAGAAGCTAAATGAGCAGACTTACCAATTTCTTCTCAAGCAATTTCCGGACAATGCCTATATAGATTCACTTTGGCTGTCTGCGAATAATGGCAAATGTATTGATCCGGAGTCAGGCGAAATTACCGATCAAAAAATTTATAGATCACTCATTGATAAGCTAAAAGTCATGTCGAAAAAGAGTGAGTATACTGCCTACCACTATGAAGAGCTAAAGAAAATACAGCACTTTGGGAAGCCTGGTTTTTCAAAATTAATCATGCATATAGGCCATGCAGCGAGTTTTATTTTACCTAGTATGAGCATGTGGAGAGTGCTGGGCAGGGCTGTATTCGAATCAGGCAATGTAGATGACATTATCCTGTACGGAGATGTATGTAAAAAAATGTTTAAGGGGTCTGATACTTTAATTACAGGTTTAGTTGTTGGTGCGATTGGTAGGATGTTTTTGGAAAATGCCGAAACAGCTAAAAATGTCCAAAAATTATCTCCAGAAACATATAAGTTTTTTAAAAGAGCCAATGATGCTGTGAGTAATTGGAGGGCATCTAAAGTAGATGAAGCTGATCGTCATAAGCTTATTAAAGATAAAGGCAGTATTCTTGTGTCAATGATCATGCCATCTTTACGGGGGACGTCTGGCATTATTACAGAAGAGAGTTTGGAGCCATCTAGAAAAATGGAGTACAGTTTCTTCGAAAAGATCTACTTTATTCTTCTCAACAGCCTGGTTTTTATAGTTACTATTTCAGTGATAGCTTTGGCGTTTATTGCGCGGTTTATGACTAAAGGAAAAGCTTTCATTATATCTTTAAGTTTACGTGAATGGCTAAGTCATGTTGGTAAGACTATTTTAGTGCCTCTACTATGTTATCAATTATTTAAACTTTTACCATTCTCCAGTTATGAAAACAGCTTTCGGGAAAGCTTTTGGGGACTTGGTTTAGAGATATTTACCTTGACAGTATTGATAACTTACTGGTCTTCGTATGTGATACTCAAAAAGCATTCAGATCGCTTGGAAATATTAGATTTAGAAGAACGCTCACCTGTAAATTTAAAAACATATAGCTTAGTCTTTTTCTCGATGATACTGTTGTCCATAGTTGTTTGCTTTAGTTTCAACCAACAGGTGGTGGACTTATTATATGGTATCGACATACTAGTAAGATTAGACGCATTGAGAGAGGGAGAATCTTCTAAAGGTATTTCTGCCTTAGAATACCTGGAAATGATTGTCGCGTCCTTGATCTTTCTAGGCTTTTTATGGCGGACTCTTTGGCAGCAAGCCTCAATGAAAGCGGCCTCAGTTTTTAGCCTTGCCAGTGGAATGGCTTTACATCTGGCTTTTATGGCACTGGTTTTAGGACTGTATAGTACAGTTTATCTGGGTACTGTTGAGAAGCACTACTTTGAAAAAGATACCTTGCTGGTCAATTTAGATAACCCAACTTTGTTTACTTCTGTTGAAGAGCATGTGGTCAGGAAACTTAAACAGCAGATTTTAGAAAGTTCAGATTAAGCCGGGGGAGGAACTGTTTGTTTTTTTAATAATTTATGGAAATACTTTCTTCTTTTAGAAGTGAAATCTTCGGAGTAAAGTTTTTTAACCAGCTCTCGGAATCTATTTCTTAATTCATCGACAGTGAAGTTTTTTGGTTGGAAGAGAATGTCGAAAAGGGTGCACTTTTGCCAGGCTTTATCTTCCAAAAGCCGGCCTTCGAGTAGCAGCCTTTCATATAGTTTTGTGCCCGGGAATGGAGTTGGTAAGGTAACTTGTATGTCATAGACACAGGTCGTTTTAGCAAACTGGTATATTTCATCGAATATTGAATGATCA
The DNA here is from genome assembly GCA_022446985.1 of Lentisphaerales bacterium. Classification (GTDB taxonomy): domain Bacteria; phylum Verrucomicrobiota; class Lentisphaeria; order Lentisphaerales; family Lentisphaeraceae; genus JAKVBD01. The sequence continues at coordinate 16,687 of JAKVBD010000008.1, read as the reverse complement.
TGTTCATCCAGTCCAACGATAAAACAGGCATTTACTCTTATGCCAGCCGATTGAATACGCTTGATATTTTCAATGTAGGAATCGGTGCGTTTGAGTTTCCAATTGTTGCGAAGTTCCAAGCCATTTAATCCGGATCTAGAAGGGCTTTCGAGGCCAATAAGTACTTCTTTGCAACCACTTTCAAACAACAATTGTAGAAACTCAGGATCATCTCCGACAGCAATATCAGCTTCAGTAAACCAGCGGACTTACCTTTTGGTGAGTTCTGGCAATAAGCGTTTCCAGTAAGATTTATTTACGAAGGAGTTATCATCAGCAAACTCGATGAATGGATGTGGCCAGAGTTCTTGAACTTTATCGATTTCGGCTAAAACGTACTCTGCAGGTTTTTGTTTGTACTTACTGGTTAGGAGGATCGAGCCGGCACAAAATTCGCAGCTGTGTGGGCAACCACGACTGGTTTGTATAGTAATACGATTATATTTTTCTGGATCTAAAAGCTCAAAAGCCGGCATGACGTGGTTTGAGAGATCGAACTTGCCATCTGCTTGATATACTTGTTTTAAACTTCCAGATTCGAAATCTTTTAGTAGCTGTGGCCAGATGATTTCACCTTCTCCAATACAGACCGCGTTGCAATGATGTAAGGCTTCTTCAGGTAGAGAGGTCACATGTAAGCCCCCCATAACAACCGTTTTATCTTTACTGCGATAGAAATCAGCCAATTCATAAGCTTCATAAATTTGGGCTGTAAAGCTAGAAATCACTATAAGATCAGCATCAAGCGGGAATTTTTCGACTTCTTTAATCTCCTGAACATCGAGATACTGTTTTTCAAAGTTGTCAGGAGTGCATCCTGCAAGAGTAAGTAGACCAAGACTGGGAAGAGTCGCAATAACTTGACTGCGTTCGACAAAACCGGGAAGAGTTAAGCCCTCTTTGAGGAGTTCTTCATCTTGGACGCGCACGCCGCTCATGGCAATGAAAAGGATTTTCATGAGCCAGAATTTTCAAAAGTTATATCAAGGGCTTTTATGAGGGGTTCAAGCTTCTCCAGGTGTTCTTTATTATTAGTTCTGATGAATTTAGTAACGGCATCTTTATGCAATTTAAAAAAGTTTATCTGATACTCATTCAGAGTGCAGTCTATTAACTTATCTCGATTCCTGTAATGCCTTGTTTCGATTCCCAGCCTAACCCATGTTTTGATGTCATTTTGAAACCACTCAGCCTCAGAACCATCCATCTGAGAAAAGACTTTTATGGCTTTTTGAAAGCCATAGTAACGAATCGTTGGGTAAAGCTTGACTGCTGGTGGTAGATCTTCTCTGCTTAAAGTATTGGCATAATCGATCGCTTCTGCAATTTGTCCATCATCAATTAGGTCAACAACTTTAAAATGTTTGCTAAGTTTCTGTTGAGCCGAGATCAAGATGATGATGAAGAAAGTTAACAGAGCCAAATTGAAAATTTTGAGATTACGGGAGGAGATAATTTTTTCATTCTTTTCAAATGATGTATAATCCGAAATCTTTGAGCTGTCGATACAAGCAATGATAACTGAAGGAACGAAAGTGATCATGCTTAATAAGGTAACCATAGCAGAGACATCCATTAAAAAATCCTGTGCTTCTGTTTTGGCGCCACCGCTCATTACGCCAACTATACTGAATTGTTGAAAAAATGAAACAAAGAAAATGACAGGACAGGCAACGGTCAGTATGAGAGGAAGAAGGTTAACCTCAGTTAGAACCTTCATTGCTCTGGTAAAAAGCCAGACTCTCCAGAAGGCAACTATGCCGAGTAAAGACAGATTTATTTTTAAAGCCGTCAAAGGCTCAAATAAAGCTTCAGCAGGAAAAGCGTAAAACCATGCAAGTGGGCCGGTCAACCAAAATATGCTGAGATAAGTTCTGGAACCTCCAAGGCCATTTGGATTGACTTTCTTTCGGTAATATGGAAGAGAAAAAATATAAAGGATTGAACACATCACAAAAGAGGCAATGAATGGAACTAAAAATAATACGCCATTTAGTGGAATATACTCCTGATCATATTCACGAGCGATGCCGGCAATAAGAACAAAAAAGGCGCCCAGGTAAAGCGAGCTTTTACTTTTGGCCAATTTACGAATAGCCTCTTCATTGCCAATTAAAAAGAGACCGCAGTCCTTAATCGTGATGCTTTCCAAGTCAGCCCTTTACTTTTAATTTTTTACTTGAACCTTTTCTAAAAACTGCATTAAGATTGCTGAAATTAAAGCGAAAATAGCCATTAAGTAAAAAATAGTACTGAAGCCCATTTGCATAGCAATTAATCCCCCGATTATAGCAGCACAACCTTCAAATAATGCCCGAAAGCCATAAAACTTTGAGTATATTTCACGTTCTCTTCCTTCATCAAGAGAGATGGCAATCAGAGCTGACCAAGACGGTGTGATAAGCGATTCGCCAATTGATAATAGAGCCTGTAAGATAAAAACATGCATGAGAGCGCTTGTGCCGGGGTAGGCAAAGTAGACCAGACCCATAACTATGTAGCCAAGAGTCATCATGGTTTTATGAGAGACTTGTTTAGGTTTTATATTTGCGAATGATAAGCATAAAACTCCTTTGAGTATGGTGTAAATACCAACAGCAATTCCGGTTTCCAGAAGTGTACCATCGATACTCTGCAGGAAAATCGCGTAAACCGGTGCCATGAGGTTAACTCCAGAATGAATCAAAATGGAAGCGGCCAGCAGGAGTTTTATGTTTATATGCATTTATTTCAGACCGAGTATTTTGTATTTCCCTTTAACTTCTAAAAGAATAACAACTTCTTTCTCAGTATCATTTCTCCAGTACCAGCCATGTGATCCATCAAATTCTACAGTTAGATCTCCTTCAGACTTCAAGGCTGTTTTTTTCTCATAAGATTTAAAATTGTTACCGATTGCATAATCACCATGAAAATCGTAGTAGAGTTGAGCTCCATCGGCTTTCCATTTGTAGGTGAACTTATCGCCTTTTTTGATGTAGAACTTATACTCCAGGCCTTTACCGGGAGGAATTGTAACGGTAAGTAGGTCACTGCGTTTGCTGGTTTCGACTTCCACTGCAATAAAAGCATGCTGGTTTGACTTTATTGGCTCGGTAAAATACCCATACATCTGCAAGCAAAAGAGATAAGCTCCGGCAAAGCACAGGGCATAGTTAGAGAGCTTACTGAACTTCTTAAAAGAATCATGTTTGCGCCATAGGTTCAGAAAGAAGAGCATAATCGCCAGGGCGGCAATTTGACCCAATTCCACTCCGACGTTGAATGAGAGAATTTTAAGCAGCAATCCTTCATTTCCCAAGGGAAGCTGTTGAAGCCTCGCTGAGAGACCGAAACCATGTATGAGTCCAAATATGAAGACTAACACCAGAAGGTTCGGAGACTTTTGCATCTTACATATTTTTTGAAAGCCTTCCAGATTGTCAAAACCTTTGTAAATAACAGTTAGAGCTATGACGGCATCGATCAAAAAATAGTTGGCTGTTATGCCCCAGAAAGTTGCGAAGATCAGGGTTATACAGTGGCCAATGGTAAAGACAGTAATGAACTGAACTATCTCTTTGAATTTTGTGAGGAAAAAAATGACTCCGAACAGAAACAGCAGGTGATCGTAACCGGTAATCATATGACTGGCTCCCAGACTTATGTACTCCAGATAGCCACCATCAATCATACTTTGTTTGTCTGCATCTGAGATTCCATGAGCCCAGAGGTTACTGATGGGAATTAAGGAAATAAAAAATATGATTATTAATTTCATTTTTTAGTCCAGGTATTTGGTGATTTCTTTGAAATCTTTAATGGATTCTTCCAGCTTTTTACTGTCTCCCAGGATTTCGACATCGAGACAATGATCTATGTGATCTTTGATGAAGGTCTGTTTCGCATTATAAATTGCTTTGGTAACAGCGTGCATTTGCTGTGATACTTTTAAACAGGGCTCTTCCATTTCGATCATGTTTATAACTTTTTCTAAATGGCCTTTCGCCCGCTTCAATCTGTTTACTATATCTTTATGACTTGTGTGTTTTCCCATATTCTCTTCCATTTATTATCCCCCTGGGGGTTCCTTTATGGTTAAAATTGTAACCCCCTAGGGGGGATTGCAATAGAGAGTGGTCAAAAAATATAAATTTCCAGGTTGAAAAAGTATTTAGAGTTCGCTTTTAAGCTTATCTGCCTGTTGAATAAGGTCAGATATCAACTTTCGCTTCTTAATTACTTTGGGCATTTTTTCGAAAATTTGATCAACAGTTTTTAAGTTTTCTGCTGCTTTTTCATTTTGTTTTAATGCTATGTAGCAGCGCGCCTTTTCGATCAGCCACTTTTCCTTACGAGAGACATTTTCAAGTATCTGATCCAGAGTTAAGAGGGCATGTGTATATTTGCCGCTTTTGTACTGAAGATTGTAGAGTTCGATTTGAAGCATGAGTAGAGGACCAAACTGTTCTAATGCTTGTCTAATGATTTGAGTGATTGCAGCAACATTTGAAGAACTCGCCAGTTGATGCGCCTGTACTCGTTCAATGACATGATTGGGAAGAGGATCTTTAGGGTTTTCAAAAGCTTGATCGAAGGATGCTGCAGCGAGTGAGTATTTTTTAAGGGAAAAATAAGCTCGGCCTTTAGCAAAAAGAATTTCAAAGTCTTTTGGGTTTTGTTTTAGGCTTTTATCAAAATACTCTATAGCCCTTTGATCTTTTGCCTGACCCATGGCTACACGCCCCATAAAGTAGTTGAAGTCTGTGAGATCTGCTTGGAGAGTTTGAGCTTTTAGCAGATCTTCTTCACAAGCCTTCCAGTCTTCATGGCGCTCATTTATAAGAGCTCTTTGAAGATAAAGTTTGGCATTTTCAGGAGAAGCTTTAATTTGTTGTGTAAGTTTTTCGAGCACTCCATCATCAGGACCATGGGCAAAAACCGTGCAAAGTGTAAGAAATATCAAATAAATCAGAGCTCTTTGCAAAATTTTAATTCCTAAGTTCGTGTATGTCTGGAATATACGCTTAAGTTGCTTGAATCAAATGCAGGAATTATTTTTCTTGATTTGCAGATTGTAAAGTGTCTGATTTTGATGAAATTAGGACAGCGGAAATAAAAGTAGAAATTACCGGTCTGGAAAAGTCTTAGATTTACCGGTTATAAGGAACAATTTTGGAAGAAAATACAGTCGAAACCAACGCTGAAGAAGTCGCGGAAGTTTCTCCACAAGAAAAAGAAGTCGTTGTGCATGAAAACATTCATCGCCTTAAAGTCGGCGATAAAAATGTTGCTCTTATCGGAACTGCTCACGTCTCACAGGAAAGTGCTGACCTTGTAAAGGAAGTAATCGACAAAGAAAAACCGGATTCAGTCTGTGTTGAGCTTTGTGAGAATCGTTACAAGTCGATAAAAGATAAAGAGAGCTGGCGAAATACTGACCTCGTAAAGGTCATCAAAGAAAAGAAAGCTCTCATCTTGATCATAAATTTCATGTTGGCCTCTTTCCAAAAGAAGATGGCTAAAAAGCTTGGCGTTCGCCCAGGCCAGGAAATGATTCAAGCAATTCAATCTGCAGATGAGCATGACTTAAACATCGAAGTGATTGACCGTGATGTACGTACGACATTGAACAGAACCTGGGGCTATATGGGCCTCAAAAGTAAGTTTAACTTGTTCATCGGTATGATAGGTTGGCCGGCTTTAGTAGGCGGTTTGGGTCTCAGTGCCACGATGTTTGGCAAGATGTTTATGCCGGAAGTATTTACCGGGAAAGTCTTCGGTATTTGTCTGGCAGTGTGTTTTGGTTTGATCATGTTTGGTTCTGGCAAAGCAGAAGATGAGAGCGATGAGATCACTAAAGAAAAACTTGAAGACATGAAAAAACAGGACACCCTTGAGCTTCTTCTTGCTGAAATGGGGGAAAGTGTTCCGGACATTAAGAAACGCTTAATTGATGAGCGAGATCTATATATGGTTGAAAATATTCGCCATGCTCCAGGTGAAAATGTCATCGCTATTGTGGGTGCAGGTCACGTTCCGGGTATGATTAAAAACTGGGAAACTGACATAAATATTGCTGAATTGGACGAAGCTCCAAAAGCAGGAAAGATGGGGTCTGTTCTGAAGTGGGGAATTCCGGCAATCATTATCCTGGTTTTTGTTCTCGGGTTTATTTATGGCGGCGAAGAGAAATTTAAGGAGATGGCCTGGGAGTGGATTCTGGCTAACGGCATCTGTAGTGCCATTGGTACTATGGCGGCTTTTGGACACCCTGTAAGTATACTCACTGCCTTCATAGCAGCACCAATTACATCTCTTAATCCTACTATTGGCGCTGGTATGGTAGTTGGTTTTGTTGAAGCTAAACTTCGCAAGCCGAAGGTTGAGGATTTTGAGACTCTTCCTGAAGACTTTACAACAGCGAAGGGCTGGTGGAGAAATAAAGTTACCAGAATATTGCTGGTCTTTTTACTTTCCGGTTTCGGAAGTGGTATCGGCACCTGGCTGGCTATCTACCTTTTCAGTCAGTAAGTAATCGTCACTGTCCGGTTCACGCAAAATGAACCAGGATACATAGATGGCTAAGGCTGGAAGAAATACTTTCAGCCACATTGGTTTGACGATCCAAGTACTGAAGCCTATCGAAAGCCAGAGCACAAAAACGGCAATTCTCTTGGCTCGTCGCGGAATTCCTTTGCCATCGAGATAATTTTTTACAGATGGTCCAAACTTGGGGTGGGAAACGATTTTATTGAAGAATTTCTCAGAACTGTAACTGAAACAAACTGCCGCCAAAATGAGAAATGGAGTTGTCGGTAAGACAGGCAGAGCAATGCCAAGAATTCCGAGGCCAATACAGAAAAAGCCAAGAAATTTTAGAAATAGACGGGCTATGGGATTTTTGACAATTTTAATCTTCATGGCGCTAATATAGGTGGTACCCTGAGTTTCTGAATCCTCCACGGAATTTTTGTTGAAGAAAAGTTAAGAGATATTAGTTTTTAGAAGCAATTAAAGGAAATAAATGTCGGCTTCTATTAAAAGTGCTGTCGTTGGTGTATTAGTCCTCGCTTCATGGACGGTTTTGGGAACTGTTGGTTTTTGTTTGATTGAAGGCTGGTCTATACTTCAATCTTTGTACATGACGGTCATTACCATTTCGACTGTTGGTTATGGAGAGCCTCAGGCACTTAGTGATGGCGGTAAGGCTTTTGCTATGGTTTTAATTATCGGCGGTTGGGCCAGTAGTGTTCATGTCCTTGCTTGTATTGGTCAGTTGCTTTTTGACGGTGGATTCTTTGATATTTTAGGAGAAAAGAAAAGGTTTAAGAAAATTATGGAACTTGATGAGCACTATATAGTTTGTGGCTATGGACGCATGGGCAATGGCATAGTTGAAGGTTTGTTGGAACGCAATGAACCATTTGTGATCATCGACAGTGACCCAAGTAAAGAAGAAGAGTTTAAAGCTCACGGTCTTTTGTATATCATCGGTGATGCGACACAGGAAGAAATTCTCAAGGAGGCCGGTGCCGAAAAGGCAAAGTCTCTTTTAGCTCTTTTACCATCAGATGCAGACAACCTTTACCTGGCGATTGCCGCTAAAGAATTAAATCCGAATCTTTATCTTATTTCTCAAGCTCTTTACGATATCGCAGAAAAGCGCTTGCGTAAAAGTGGTGTAGATCAGGTGATCTCTCCCTATAAAGTTGCAAGTCATTATGCGTTACATGCTGCCGTTTCTTTATCTCCTGTTCGAAATGTTGAACTTGGTAAGTCGGAAGTTGGCTTGCCGGTTAGTATAAGAGAGGTTATTGTTGAAAAAGGCACATCCTTAGCAGATAAGACTATCATAGGTTCTAAATTGCAATCTGATTATGGCGTTTTGGTCGTAGGGATCAAGAAAGAAACTGGCGACGTCCTAATCAGCCCAAGTCCAAATGATGAAATTCACGAAGGTGATATACTGGTGTTAGCTGGTGAAAATACCAATATTTCTAAAGTGCAGGCTCTTTGCTCTTGAGCCTTACTTTTTCCAGTGAGCTTCAAATTTCTTTATTCTTTTAAGTTCTTTTTGAGCTAAAGAGGCTGCTATGGTATTGGGATGAAGTTTGATAATATTATTCATCTCTTTATTAATTTTTTCTCTTACTTTTTTAGTCGTACTGGCAACTTTTACTTTGTCATTCTTTTTTAACAGTGAGTAGTTTGCCCAGCTTAAGCTTTTACAGAAGTCTTCGATGCAGTATTTCTGGTAGACTTTTTTGAAAAGTTGCATTGGGCGGAGCTCTTTTAAGTACTCTTTGTCTCTAAGTAAACCTTTTCTCATAGCTTCTGAATCATTGTAAATTTTGAGCATATCTTTGTCTTTGCGCAGATTGTAGTGGGTTTTAAAGATTGCGGCTATACGTTGAATAGTTTCGTTTTGCTGAATCTTGTTGAGAGTCTTAAGCTTCAGGAATTTTGCTCTGACGACTTCTTTGACTATAGGCTCGTGAAGTTTTGGTTTTTTGCGTTCTGCTATCTTATAAGTCAGCCAATCGAGAGCCTCTTCGCCATCTTCTTTAGGATACCAAGTGTGGCCCATGTCGATAATTTTGTAATAACCACGATCTTTCATTGCTTTGGAGACATGATACATCTCGTGAATGTTTGCGTCGCGATCACCGAGAACAGAAGCACTAAAGACCGGACTTTTAGTAAATGGAATTTTGCCACTAACTGTAATTCCTGCAGAGTGTAAAACACCGGCTGCATGTTCTTTATAATGAGCCGCGAAAATACTTGACCTACGGCCTCCTCCACTACAACCTGTGAAGAAGCCGGAATTGTAGGATAGCTTGAATCTATTACTCGCATCGACCATCATAGCGTGGAAATGATTCATGGTGTGCTTGTTATTGTTACTGACTTCAACGGGCATAAGAAGAATCCATTTGTTTGAGGCTGCCCAGTCTTTAAAGCGTTTAAGTTGTTTTTGTGCATTACCACTTGGGCTGTCGATAGTTAAGAAAGGATAGCGGCGCTTCTCTGAAGCCTGTTCGTTGTAGCCTTCTGGCAACCAGACGTAGTAATTTGAAACCGGGACTTCTTTTTTGAGCCTACAGGAAATTTTGGAGCTGGTTTCATCGGTGACTTTTTCATCGAGCGGAGTACAGCCTTTGAACACTTCATATGTGTCGTTGGATTTTTTCTTTCCATTTACAGTTAAAGTAAGAAGACATAAAAGTATGGTGAGATATTTCATAAAAGCCCTTGTTGAATTTTAGAGGAGAAAATAATCTTTTGTTAGTGATATTCAACAGGGGGGTATAGATACTTAGCCGGCAGTAGCTTTATATATGTTCTTTTTAGGGTATCCGAGTTTTACTAATCGTTCGAAAGCTGAGTTTCTGTCTTTTACTGAGTTAAAGGCGCCAAAAACTGTCGGACCACTACCAGAGACTTCGGCTTCAGCTCCAGTTTCTTGTAAATCTTCTACGGCTTTTTGAAGGATTGGAAATTTTTGACGAGGGGCAAAAGCCAGATCATTGTAGATGGCTTTTGAAAGATTAAGAGTTTCTTCTTGCCAATACGATTTTAAGTCTGTTGCTGAAATCTTACTGCTATGAAAGTCTTTCAATCTATTTTGGTAGGACCAAGCGGCAGAAATAGGGAAGTCAAAGGTGATTACAAAAGTGGAACTTTGTGTAACGCTTGAAGGGTTTCTAGCGCTTCGCCGATACCTTGTGCAAGTGATGGAACGGGATTTAGGAAATACGGTACATCTGCCCCAATTGAGAGGGCAATTTCAGCTAATTCCTCAAGTGTTAAAGGTAGATCGTATTTTTCGTTTAGTAATTTTAGAGTAATTGCAGCATTTGAACTACCACCACCCATGCCGCCGGCTACTGGTAGCTTTTTACTTATATGAATTTGCCAGTTTGGAGTGATTCCGGTTTTTTTTGAGAATAAAGTTGCAGCTTTGTGACAGAGGTTGGTTTCGTCTTGAGGAACTCCTGGGTGATTTGAATTGATTTCTAAGCCTGAAGATGATGAGATTTCGATAGTGTCGCTTAAATCATGTATTGGTAAGAAGAGTGTGAGAATTTCGTGGTAACCGTTTTCTCTTTTAGCAGTAACGTCCAGAAAGAGATTGATTTTTCCGGGGGAGTTGGTTTTCAAGTATTATCTTCCTTCTTCGAGTCTGGCCAGCAATCTGGCCGGGAACTTATTCTTTAACATAGCAGCTTGGACTTTGGAAATGTCATAGTCCATGCGGAAGATTTTAAGTTCAGAAGTCTCGGTGTCAAAGGTAACACTCATCGTTTTAGGGTTTTTATCGCGAGGTTGACCAACTGAACCGACATTTATGAGATAACGTAGTTCAGGATTTAGGGTGTAAGTACTTGTAAATTCTTCCATTTTTACTTGCCCGTCTGGATCCTGGCTGAAGATCATTGGTACATGTGTATGACCATTGAAGCAGATTCTACGTGTCTGACGGTTAAAGTTCGTGAGGGCAGAGCTCTCGTTGAGTACGTATCCCCATTTAGGTGCGCGACTGTTCGATGCATGTGTTATGAGAAAGTCTTTGGCATCTATAACATCTGGCAACTTACGTAAGTATTCTAAATATTTTTCATCGAGCTGTGAGCGTGTCCACTCTATGACGTATTTGGCATGGGGGTTTATGGCTAAAAGCGGGGTTTGCTCTATGACATATTCGTCGTGATTACCGCGAACGCTATGAATTTCAAGTTCAATGATTCGGTCAAGGCACTCTTGCGGCTGTGGACCATAGCCAACTATGTCACCAGTTGCCATGACATAGTCGCACTCTTCGTCTACCAGTTTTTGGAGGCATACTTCAAGTGCTTCGAGATTTGCGTGAATATCTCCTAATAGGCCAATTTTCATTTCATTACCTCGGAGGTGTCGTCAAGTCAATTACAGAAGGACCTTACGAGAAACCTCATTGTCGTTCATCAAAACGATTCGCTCACAAAGTGATTTGATAACCGTTAGAGATTCTTCGGGATTTCGTTTTAGAAACCCTCTAAAGTCATCTATAACAAAGAATTCACTTTCTTCAAGAGCAACTACAGTAGCGCTGTGGTTACAACCACACATAGCGGCTATTTCACCAAAAATAGCACCGGGCTCAAGAACAGTTGCTATAACTTGTTTGCTAATGCTAACTTCAACAATACCCTTGATCATGACATAAACTTTGCAACCGGGCGCTCCTTCTTCGGTGACCTTGTCACCGACCCTTAGTTTAACCCTCGGAACATCATGTACTTGCAAAGAAGTAAGAAGCGACATATGTACCCCAATCTTGTATTGTTTTTAATCTAAATTTAATTATTGTAAACTTTTTTTGGATCAAAAACCTTATCGCAGACAATTTCTGTTGAATCTTCGTTCACTTTTGTAAAAAAGCAGGATCTGTACCCCTCATGACAAGCAGCTCCACCAATTTGCTCAACCTTAAATATAACGGTGTCACGTTCGCAGTCGATTAGAACTTCTTTGAGGATTTGAACATTGCCAGAAGTGTCGCCTTTACGCCAAAGCTCCTGTCTGGATCTTGACCAGTAGACTCCACGGCCGGTTTTCAGGGATTCTTTCCAAGCTTCTTCATTTATGTAAGCAAGCATGAGAATATCACCAGTTTCTGCATCTTGTGCAACAGCCGGTATCAGACCGTTTGGGTCTTTTGAGAAATCAGGTTTAATCGTAGTATTCATGAGGTAAAAGGCTGCGTAGCCGCAGCCTGAAAAAGTATTTACTCGCCTTTGAGCGCGTCAGCCAGTTCACCGTCAGCGTGAAGCTCATTGATGATGTCACATCCACCAACAAGCTCGCCATTTACAACTAGCATTGGGAAAGTTGGCCAATCGAAGTAGTCCTTAAGGCCTTGGCGCATTTCAGGATCTTCCAGGATGTTAGATGAGCCAAACTCTACGTCGTAGTTCGCCAGTATGTCAACAACGTGCTTACTGAAACCACACTGTGGAAAGCTTGGTGAACCTTTCATGTAAAGTTTTACCGGGTTGGCATCTAAGTCTGCTTTAATTCTATCGTTAATACTCATAAGTCGTTTCCTCTCTTATCTTACATGTAATTTTGTTTTGCAGTTTCCCATTTCTCAGGGGTAAAAGTCTTTAGGCCTAAAGCGTGAACTTCATTTGTCGCAAATTTTTCTTTTAAAGTATTCATGACCAAACGGTGCTGTTTGATCTTTGGCATGCCGACAAAGTCTTCACTTATAACGAATGCCTGGAAGTGCTGGCCGTCCGGATCATAGATGTGAACCGTTGAGCTCGGTACAGCTTCTTCAATGGTCTCTTTAATAAATTTAGCCTGTTCGGTCATTTCCAGTTGTCCTCAAACCAACGAATGATGTCATCTGATTCTAAAAGTGGCACCCCGTCAATTGACAGACATGGTACCTGGCGGCCACCAGTCATGCCCATAAGGTCAGAGGCGGTAGCCGCATCCGCATATGGGTCCTTCAGAGGTATATCTATATTTCTGTTTTTCAAATAGTTGGTAACCTTACGGCAAAATGGGCACCAATCTGATTGATACAATACTAGTTCGGGCATAATTATTTCTTATTTTTTTTGTTTACCAGATTTTCGGCGAACTGTATCACCGTATCTTGCAGCTTGCAATCGTATAAGCGATTCATTTCTTGTAAGCATGTTGGTGATGTTACATTTACTTCAATAAGAAAGTCGCCTAACATATCGATTCCTACAAAGTGAAGACCCAATTTTTGAAGATGAGGTTTTAAAGTTTTAACGACCTCCAGATCGCGAGGGGTAATTTCACATGCAACTGGTTTGCCACCAGCATAAAAATTGTTACGGTGATCATCGTCGCCATGAACGCGAAGTACGGCTCCGAGGGGTTCTCCGTCTAACAGTAATATTCGTTTGTCACCAATGGCAGCTTGAGGTATGTATTGCTGCATGATAACTTCTTTTTGGTCTCGATCACTTAACATTTCAAAGCTGACATTTTTATTTGCAGCGTCTTCGGTGATTTTGAAAACTCCGGCACCACCAAAACCATCTGTCGGCTTAATGATAATGCTTTTTTCTTCAGCGAGGAATTCTTTGAAGTCGCTTAGATGGCGACTGATAACTGTTCGTGGAATGAGATCTGTAAATTGAGTCGCCCAGATTTTTTCATTAACAGTACGAATGCCATGTGGACTGTTGATTACTGAAACATTAGCTTCAGCCCGTTCGAGTAGCCAGGTATTCATGAGGTACTCTGAATCAAATGGCGGGTCGGTACGGATAAATACTGCATCTGCTTCATTTTCTGTCAGTACGGTTTCGCTAATTATGTCGAAAGGCGTGCCTTCTTCGCGAACGACTGGTACGACTCCGGTGACTTTGAAGTGCACGAGTCCTTTCTTGAGAGAGATTCCACCCGAAGGTAAATAAAAAACTTTATGTCCCTGCTCGTGAGCACCCAACATAAATATGAAGCTGGTGTCGCTGTAGACCTTCACGGTTTCAAGGGGATCCATAAGGAATAAAAAATTCATATTGTCCATTGTCCAAGACTTTCTTAACTTGCTATATACATTTGTAGGGCTTGAGGTATATTTCAACGATTTTTGCACTAAGTACTGGTCATATAATTTTGAGGATTACATACATGCAGTCTTACCTTCTGGATTTTAAAGCGCAGTTTTCGGTTTATTGGGTGTGAGATCCTAACAATGTGTTGTATTACTCCACTTAATGAAGTTATAGGCTAATCAGTGTCCAAAGAAAAGAAATCTACCAACGTTCAAATCTATAAGCGCCTTCTTGGTTATGCAATGAATTATAAGAAGCGTCTATTTCTAGGTATTGCCTGTGGTATGGTTGCTGGAGGTTCGATCTTTGGGGTCCTTGCGCAAGCCGAAAAGCTACTTTCATCTTTTGGTAAGAATAAAGCTCCGGATGAAGTGATCGTTGAAGTTCAACGTGGCGACAAAATTGAAAAGCTGAAAGTTGAACACGTCACCAGGGAAGTTGATGGTAATAATATTCCCAGTGACTTTGTTGCGGGAGATGATGTGCTCAAAGTGACACCAGTATTTGTCCCTATAGGCTCAGACCAGATTCCTCCATGGGCAAAAGAATTTCTTGAAAATACTGTTGGCGTTGAGCTCTATAATAAACGAGGTCAACCTACAGGTATTATCGTCGTTTTGGCTGCTATCGGTTTTGTTATCCTTATGCTTTTAAAAACAGTAGCAACTTACTTCAATCGTTTCTTTATGCGTTGGGTTGGACTTAGAGTAGTGACTGATTTGCGAAATATTCTTTATGCAAAATTGATGAACCAATCTATGGAATTTCATGGTCGGGAAAGTATCGGCGACATGATGAGTCGTTGCTCGAATGATATTAACCGGGTTCAAACTGCAGTTTCAAATAATGTATCCATTTTGACTCGTGCTCCTGTTGAGATTATTGCAGTTGTCTCTTATGTGGCGTATTTCGCTTACATCAATAAACTTTATGATTTTCTAGTGGTTCTTTTTATAGGTATGCCTTTATCTATTTTACCTGTAATTCTCTTAGGTAAGAAGGTTAAGAAGTACGCGACTAAGACACTGAAGAAAATTTCAGATGTCATGGACCAGCTTCAAGAGACTTTGAGCTGTATGCGGGTCGTAAAAGCCTATAATATGGAAGAAAGTGAAAACGCTAAATTTTCCAATACCAGTGACAACTATTTTAGAATTGTGATGCGGGCTATGAAATACGAATTGTTGATGGCTCCACTCATGGAGTTTGTCGCTATTTTAGCTCTCTGTGCATTTATGCTATACAGTTTTGGCAAGGTGGATTTCAAAGATATTCTAGTCTTAGGTATCGCTACTAATTTCGCTTACAGACCTTTGAAGGAACTTGCGAAACTAAATGCCAATATTCAGAAATCGTTGGCGGCTGCAGAAAGAATTTTTGGTTATCTGGATATGAATTATGAAATTCCTCAGAGCCCCAATGCTGTGGCTAAAGAAAAGTTTGAAGAAAGCATCAGTTTTGAAAATGTCAGCTTCTCTTATGGTGAGGTCAAAAACCTGGATAACATCAGCCTGAATATCAAGAAAGGTGACTTTGTGGCTTTTGTAGGTGAAGCAGGTTCAGGCAAAAGTACATTGGTGAATATGGTCGCCCGCTTTTATGATATTCAGTCCGGTTCGATTAAAATAGATGGTGTTGATGTACGGGATATTTCTAAAGACAGTATTCACGATCTCATCGGCTATGTGGATCAACGCACAATTCTATTCAATTCTACAGTTCGAAAGAATATTGGTTATGGAAGTGCTGGAGTGTCTGAGGAGGAAATAATCAAAGCTGCTGAGCGTGCTGATGTTATGAGCTTTATTTCAGAGAAAGACGAAGGTCTGGAGTTTGAGGTCGGGGCTAAAGGTGTCAAACTCTCTGGTGGTCAGTGTCAGCGTGTAGCCATAGCGCGAGCGATGCTTAAGAACCCGCCGATTATGATCCTGGATGAAGCTACAAGTGCTTTAGATAATGTAACTGAACAGATCGTTCAAAAAGCAATTAATGAGCTTATGGGAGACCGTACAGTTCTGGCCATTGCCCACAGGTTGAGCACAGTTAAGGATGCAGACTGCATTTACGTTCTGGACAAAGGTAAGGTTATTGAGTCAGGAACTCATAATGAACTTCTTGCCAATGATGGCCAGTATGCTAAGATGTGGAACATTCAGTTCAAAGAAGTCGTATGAAAAAACTAATTATTTTATTTTGTCTGGCAGCCCACTTCATAGTATCTGCTAATTCCCCTAAAAAGTCTAAAGAGCTTCAGATGGCAATAGCCGAGCAACGTCTTAAAATTATGAAAGAAGATGGTGACGCGGCAAATCTTTACAGTCGTATTTTACGCGAATATAAAAAGTTAAATGATCATTTGATGGAGCATTCTAAGGTCAAAGGCAGCAAGTTAAAAGACAAAGAGCTGACAGCTTTGAAACTTAAGCTTCTTGAAGAAGACGAAGATTTAAATGATTCTCGTCAAAGAATCATCAAATTACACCGATCGCTAGAAGATATTCTTCGTAAAGACCCTCAACTCCAGACGCTTTACAGTCAGCTTCAGAAGCTGAAAAAATAATCTTGGCTGTCAAGTCACTTAGAATAAGTGCGTACTGAGTTCACACAAACATAAAAATCATGGAACTCACAATGAAGAAATTAAGTGCGTTGTTTTTCTTTCTTATCTCATTTTTAGTCTATTCAGGCGAAAAGCCAAATGTCATCATGATTATGATCGATGATATGGGTTATGAATGTGTCGGAGCATATGGTGGAACGAGTTACAAGACTCCTCATATGGATGGCATGGCTCAAAATGGCCTGAAGTTTAATTATGCTTACTCTACTCCAATCTGTACGACATCCCGTGTTCAGTTAATGACCGGTAAGTATAACTTCAGAAATTACCTTGAATTTGGCTACCTTAGAAATGGTGAAACTACTTTTGGGCATATCATGAAAGATGCTGGGTATAAAACAATGATTGCCGGCAAGTGGCAACTCAATGGTCTTTACACCAAAGAAGAGCGTTATCTTGACCCAAAAAAAGTCAATGAATTCGGTTTCGATGAATACTGTCTTTGGCAGTTGACTAAACA
>JAKVBD010000079.1 GCA_022446985.1 Lentisphaerales bacterium | reverse complement strand
AGGCCGGAAAATTCATCTTTAGTAAAATTCTAGCACGGACGGCGTAATAATGAAAAAGGATTTTCGGGAAAGTTTAGCTATCTTAATATACAGCTATTTTAATCCATTTGAAAATTTTGAGGTACGGAACAAATATCAGGTGAATTGTTATATGTATCAATGTTTGTTGATTTTTTTAAAAACCTTTACTGTTTTGCTGCATTGGGTATAAAAGTTGACTATTATTGTTAGATGCGATTTTTATTAGGGACGTTAAAATTTATGAAGATTCTTACAATCTGTTGTTTATTCTTTTTTTCTTTATCTATTTTTGGTCAAGATGATGTATTTGATTTAGAGAAAGGGGCTAAGAAAAAGCCTAAAACAAAGACTTTTGCTACACTGGAAGAAATTTCTGAGAATCTCACAAGTGGAGAGTATGAAAAGGTTTCTCAGGATTTAGAGTCCTGGCTGAAAGATAAAAAAGAAGATACGGATAAAACAGATTTTAGAAAGCTTCATTTAAGGTTTCAGCTTGAAACGGGACGCTATAAAGAGGCTTTGGAGTCTTTGGAAGAAAGACCGCTGATTGAAGATGATTTTTCTTATTACCTTTATGCGATTTTTCTCTTAAAAACAGGAGATTACGCCAAGGCAAAATCGTTAGCCGAAGAGGGCTTGGTAAAGTTTCAGGATAGTCATGCTCTGACCTATATTCTTTGTAAAGTGGCCGAGTTGACTGGAGATGCGAGACTTGATGCTCAAGTCTGGTCTAAAGTCAAAAAGATGTATTTTAAAAGTAAGTCCGGCCGTGAAGGGGAGGCTTTTGATGTTGCTTTACTGGGAGAATGTATTCGTATGCGCTATCCTCAGAAAGCCTATACTCTATATCAGAGAGCCTATAAAAAAGATAAGAGTTTGATCGATATCTATATTTGGGCTGGTAGCCATTGTGCTGACAAATATGAGTGGAACTTCTCTATTGAAGAGTTGACTAAGGCTATCCAAATTAATCCTAATCATGCTGCTGCCAATGCTGGTCTTGCTAAAGTTCTGATGGAGAAGGGGGATTACCAAAAAGCCCGAGAATTGGTAACTCTTTCATTGCAGGTTAATCCAAACTGTAGTGAAGCCATTCAGTTACTAGCTTCGATTCATTTGGTGGATGACCAAAAAAGAGATGCTCGAAAAGTGCTAGAGCATGGTTTGGAGACTAATCCTAATGATTTAAAAATTTTATCACAGTTAGCTGCGGGTTATCACCAGGAAGGTGAACAGGAGAAGCGTGATGGAATTATTAACAAAGTCTTGGAGATAAACCCAAAGTATTCCAAGGTCTATTTAGCTATTTCTCAATCATGTGAAAATCTCCGTCAGTTTCCGGAGGCCGTGGAATGGGCCCAAAAAGCCATTGCAAACAATTCTAAGGATTGGGAAGGTTACTTCATGTCGGGAATGAATCTTTTGCGCTTGGGGGAAGAAACAGAAGGTTATAAGATTTTAGATAAAGCTTTTGCTTTAAATGGCTTCAATGTATGGGCTCGTAATATCCTTGTATTGCTGGATCGCGATTTTAAGAAAAAAGAGTTTAAGCAGTATGAAACGGAACACTTTGTGATAAAGCTGCATCGCTCGGAAGGTGAAATAATGTTTCCTTACTTGAAGGATGTTGTCGAGCAGGCTTACGAGAAATATTGCACAAAATACAATATTAAACCGGTTGGCCCGAAAGAATATAATGGCAAAATATTACTTTTGATGTTTGATCGGCATAATGATTTTTCAGCTAGAACAGTTGGCCTGCCGGGACTGGGGGCTTTAGGAGCTTGTTTTGGGCAGATTATTACTATGCCTTCGCCAATCATTGGTAAGAATAATGACGAGCAAAAGTTTCACTGGAAAAGAGTTTTTGAACATGAGTTCATTCATGTGCTGACTCTTCAGAAAAGTTCTTATCATGTTCCAAGGTGGTTAACTGAAGGAATTAGTACCTGGGAAGAAGAAGATCCTCAAAGTGAAGTTGACCGACAGCTTTACTGGGCTTGGAAAAATGGTCGATTACTGCCTCTTGAAGATATTAATAGTGGGTTTAGTCAGCAGACCTATCCAAATCAAATCGGGGTGAGTTATTACCATGCCTCATTAATTTGTCGTTATATCAATGATAAATATGGTTTTGGGGTTCTGCAGAAAATGCTTAAGCTGTTTAGTGATGGGAAATCAAATGAGGTATCTTTGACCGAAGCAACAGGGAAAAGCCTTTCTGAACTTAATAAAGAAGTTAGTGCATATTTAGATGCTTACATCTCTAAAATCCCTCTGACTACACCTCAGGATGAAAGTGAGTTATCAGAGCTTGAAAGCAAAAATAAATCTTTTGGTCTGCCGGAAGATAAACAGTTAGATCTTGCCGCTGGTTATATACGTATGGGGAAGAAGGAAGAGGCGAGTAAGCTGGTAGAGAAAATTCTTGTTGGAAATCCAGAAAATGTCAGAGCGTTGAATATGAAGGCCATGTTGCTTTTCCACGAAGGTAAGAAAGAAGAGGCAAAGATTGCCTTCAATGAAGTGTTTAAGCATGACCCTACTCATTATGTATCTAATTACTTTATGGCGATGATGGCAGAAGGAGATGAAAATTGGGAAAGTGCTGTGAAATATTACAAGTCGGCATTGAAGCAATACCCGAGAGTTGAGTCCTCAAATAATAATATTTATTATAAGATCGCCGATATATATGAGTCGCAGGATAAGCAGGAATTATCCCTTAATATACTGCGTCAGCATACTGAGAATAATAATAAGAACTTTCATGGTTTTGTACGTTATGCCGATAAGTTGATGGAGTTCGATAAAAAGGAGCTTGCTGCAGAAGCATATTTAGAAGCGAACTATATATACCCCTTTGATTTAACTGTTCATATGAAACTTGGGGGGGTGCTGATGGATTTAGGCCGCTTTGAGGAAGCAGTTCGTGAATTTTCTGTAGTTACAGAAATTTCTCCAAGAGATAAAGGCGCATTAATTGATCTGTATAATGCCTATAAGAAATTGCAAGACAAGGACGAGGCCACAGATGTTTTAAAGCGTTTAAAACGTTTTTTTCCAGATGAAGATTTTTCTGAATTGGAGTAAAGTGCCAACTAAATTGACAGTTTGGCAAATTTGATGCGTTAATTAGCTTTAAAGCTATGTAGGGATTGGTGAATGGGTATAACGTTGACAATATTTATAGGGGCAAAGGACCCATTACTGATGGCGAAGTTGAATCTTTGTGAAACAGCTTGCTGTCTGGTTGATCCGGATGATATCTCCAAGTATGAGGGGTATTTACCGGCATTTTTAACAGAAGAAAAATCTCGTATACTGCAATTTTCAAAAAATATTTTTACTCAGAGTTCAGATCCGAGCTTTGATTTCATAATTGATGAAAGAACATCGGATGCTCCCAAGTATGAGCAGTTTAAAGCAGAGATCTCAAAAGAGTTAATTGCTCAAATAACTGATATACAAGATAAGCGTTTTTATCAGGAAATAGAATTACAAAATGCACTGATTAATTTTCCGTCGATGTTGCTTGGACGAAAAGTGTGTGAGCTGGAGGCGCAGACAAAAGACAAGAGGTCTTTAGTTTTATGTACTCTGGATTTGAGTGAAGGTTTCTTGCACAAAATTCAATTGAAGCGTGAGCAGTTTGTATTGATTGCACCACTAGGGGTAGCAGAATCACTTAAAAAGTTTTCTACCGTACCTGATTTTTGGGTCTGCTCTACAAGTGATAAAGTCCTTACTGGCATTCAAAAAGAGGTCCTGTTGATCCCAGTTGTTGCAGACGTGACTTCATTACCGGGGGCTGTGAAGGATTTTGATGATGTCTTTTGGAGTTCGAGCCCTAATTTTTTGTCACTCGATGAAGAGCATGTAGAACTGGTAGATTTTAAGTCTCAGTGGTCTAGAGGTAGAGATACCCGTTTACTGGCTTTATCTGTTGCTCTTCATCTCGGCTGTAGCGAAGTAATGGTGTATAGTGATGGCAGTAAAGACTTTAAAGAGCAGGCAGAGAAGTTTTTGCAGTCATGCGATGAAGAGATAGAATTTTCTTTTTTGAGCGCCTCAGATGATATTGATGTTGAAGGTAAGATTAATTTTACCTTAACCCTGAAGGACATTGATCCTGATATTAAGAAAGCACTCGATTTTGTAGGGACAGTTGAAGAAGATATTGGTCAAGAGAGAGAGGGGGAGATCCTTCACTCTGTTCTTCGTGCTTGTGATTACGATGCTTTAGTGAAAATGAGAAATGGTTTTATCAACTATGATTTGATTAATTATCAGGAAGTTGATTTAGATAAGAAAAAATCATATTTTCTTTCATTAATTCGAGAGCTTAGAAAGTTACTTAATCAGAATGACATTACTGAATATGAGTACAGGCAGCAGGTAAGTAAAAAATTCTCCGGGCAGGAATTGTTTTGGGATTTCGATTTTGAAGTAAGGGTTCTAGCACATGCAAATCCTCGTCTGGCGATGGCATTGGCAAAGTGTGCAAATAAGGGATTTACTGGAAATGACCTTAGGTTCAGCTTTACTCACAAGTTTAAAGTAGATGTTGAATTTAAAAGTGAGGATAACTGGAAGAGTTATACCGCTCCTTGTTTGGAATTTCTGGATGAGATGACAGATGAAGTAAATGGTCGAGGGATTTTGATCGTTCCGGGCATTCTCGATGGTCAGGTTCAGTTACAGCTTTTGGAAATGTTTGAGGATATTCCAATTGTTACTTTGGTGAATCGTTCAGAAGATTTAGCGGAATTGTTAAAGTATGTACCTTTAGTGTCTATGTTGGGACGTCGAGGTCTATGGATTCATGGAAATGACAATGAATTGGCGATGGCTTACAAAACATTGATAGCTTCAGAGCACGTACAACCATTATTGGTAGATCTTGATCCGGGCTCTGAATTTTTGCACATAAGTCATTTGAAGAAATTGATAGAGTTCTGAAAAGTGGCAACCCCAAGGGGACTCGAACCCCTGTTGCCGGGATGAAAACCCGGTGTCCTAGGCCACTGAACGATGGGGTCGTTGATGAAAAGTTGGCAAACTCAAGGGGAATCGAACCCCTGCTGCCGGGATGAAAACCCGGTGTCCTAACCACTAAACGATGAGGTCGCACTAAAAAATGCTTACTTTAACTTGCGTTTCAGTAACCGACTTAGTCGGATTATTTATCCTCGGTAACTCCTGCGTTTATCGAAGATGCACAGAGTATAATTCTGAGATTAGAATAGTCAACCCAGAATATTTAAAAAAATTAACGAATTTTAAAGAAAATTTAAACTATAGGTATTCAATGAATCAGTTTAATTTATCTCTATTGTTCATTATGAATGATTTATGCTCGATTTAACAATATTTTGCAGTTTTTGTATATGGTTCGAAAAAGGGGCAAGAATTAAGTTTTTAGGTGCAAGCGTGCCTGGAGTTAGTTCGTGAAGGTTCATGCAATAATGAGCTTTCAGATTAAATTACCTGTAAGTTTAAGGTGTGAGAAAATTAGTCGAGGCGTATTAATTCGGAAAAAATCCTCCAGGCTTGGTATTGAGGTCTGGCAGCAGACTATTGATAATTTTTTGGAAAATAAAAAAGCCGCATAGACTGACTTCATTTAACGTGGAGATTAGCAACATACTTTCACCCGCCTGCCAGGGTGGGAAAAGTAAAATAGTCTTATTCTATGCGGCCTTCTTCTGAAGAGAGCGGGTTAAATAATTGCTTCTTTGGCGTAATTAAATTTTTCTTGTTCTATGCCTGAGGCTTGTAGTATTCCGAGTAGAAGATTACACAATGGAGTTTTCGGCTTGTAAACTCTATGTTGTCCTCTGGTTATATTTTGACGTCCTTTACCAGCTAATAATATTGGTAAATCAATCGGAGAATGTTTGATGCCATCTCGTAAGCCTGAACCAAAAAGGACAAAAGAATTGTCGAGTAAACTTCGATCACCTTCTTTTATCTCATCCATTTGGTGTAACATCGCTGCAAAAGTAGAAATGATATAACGATTAATCTTCCAATACATGTCAAGCTTTTTTTTGTTTTTGGTGTGGTGAGAAATCTCATGAAATCCACCGTGGACGCCATCGATAAAAGAGAAATTTTTGCCTGATACAGAGTTGCCATACATGAAGCTTGCTATGTTTGTACGGTTCATCTGAAAGCTCAGGACTATGAGATCAAGCATAATCTTGATATGATCACGAATATCTGCAGGTATCCCATCCTCTGGTCTGAGGTGCTTAGGTGGTCTGTACTGCTGTTCTTTCGGTTTATTTAGGGAGGAAGTTATTCGTTTTTCAAGAGAGCGGACAGACGTAAAAAAAGAATCCAGACGTATTTTGTCCTCGGCGCCTAATTGTTTCATCAGAGTCTTACTATCATCTTTAACTTGATCAAGGACACTTGTCAGTGACTTATTTACGCTCTGGTTATTGAATAAACGGTCGAAAGCCAGTCCAGGATAAATCTCTTTGGGGACTGGTGACGTCGGATTACTACATGATATATGACCGCCGTAAACCATGGTGTATCCTGTCGCTACAGAGATTCCAGTTCTCGTTGGCTCTATACCTAGCTCTATACTTGGAAGTGGGGCTTGTTGGCCATACTTTTGAGCGACAATCTGATCAATTGTTGTTCCTGCTTTAATATCTTTGCCAGTCGTCCGGTTAATGTGGACTCCGGAAAGAAAGTTGGCAGTTTTGGGGAAATGCCCGCCAGGTTGAATTGAACCTTCATGATATAGGTTTTTAAAGACATCTACTTGGCTTTTTAAATTTTCTAGAGGCTTTAAAATTGGCGATAGCTCCATGGAGCCATTATTTACTTTAGGATCCCACTTGTGTTCATTAACTCCATTTGGTGCAAATAAGAAAGCCAGGCGAGGGGGGCGTTTAATTTTCTTTTTATTTTCTGCGTTTATTTCAAGCCATGGTAAGGACATTGTAAGTCCACCACTACCTTTAAGGATAGTTCTTCGTGTTAGCTTCATTAGACTATCACTCCATTTGAATCACCAAATTTAGGTATTTCTATCCCTGAATTTTGCATCATTCCAAGAAGAAGATTGCAAAGAGGTGTTTCTTTGGCAAAAACTCGGTGTTGACCACGCTTGATGTTTTTACCGCCTTTACCTGCTATCAAGATAGGCAGATTAACCGGATCGTGTTTATTTCCATCTCTAAGGCCCGAGCCAATCATAATGAGTGAGTTGTCGAGCAAACTTCTGTTGCCCTCTTTAACGGCTCTCATTTTTTGTAAGAAGTTGGCAAATAGAACCATATGGTAAGTGTTGATCTTGGCATACATTTCCATTTTTGACTTGTTATTTGCGTGATGTGATAGTTTATGGAAACCACCTTCGACGCCATCGAGGAATGAAAAGTTTTTACCAGATACTGAATTTCCGAACATAAATGAGGCAACATGTGTTCGTTTCATCTTAAAAGCTAAAATGATTATATCTAACATAAGAGTCATGTGTGCCTGTGTGCTTGCTGGAATGCCTTTTACAGGCCGTAATTCTGTCGGAATCTTAACTGTTTTAGTATCTTTATTTTTTGAAGCCTTTTCTATTCTTTTTTCCAGTGCACGAACGGAAGTGTAGAACTCGTCCATTCTGACTTTATCTTCAGTTCCTAGATACCCATCCAATTTTTTGACATCGTATTTTATATCGTCAAGAATACTTTTTAGTCCGGTATTGGCATTGTTTGAAAACAAGCGGTCAAATGCTAAGCGAGGATAAATTTCTTTAGGTACCGGTGTTGTGGGGCTACTCCAAGAAATATGGCCACCATAAACTTGTGTAAAACCAACATTTGTATCTACTCCAGTTCTCGTTGGTTCAATTCCCAATTCTAGACTTGATAGGGGAGAGTTGTTACCAATCTTTTTGGCAATAATTTGATCTGCAGATACACCACTTAAGATATTTTTTCCTGATGTTTTGTGAACTACTGTGCCCGATAAAAAGTTGGCAGTTTTGGCGTAGTGCCCATCTCCTTTTTTAGCACCTTTGTGCCCCAGGTGGGTTAGAACATCAAACTCATTTTTTAATTTTGCCAGCGGAGCGAGAATTTCAGATGTTTGATAATTCATTCCTTCTCCTTTCGGAGTCCATTTATGTGGATGGACGCCGTTCGGCATAAATAGGAAAGCAGTATTCGGAATGACTTTATTTTCCTTTTCCGCAACAGCTTCCAGCCAAGGTAGAGATACTGATAGTCCGCTCAAACCTCTTAAGACAGATCTTCTGGTTAAATTCATTTCTGTCTCCTATTTACTCGCCTGGATATGACCACGCCTGTACTGAAAAAGACGACTGTGAACTATAGACTTAACTAGAGCTGAGAATTTATAATCATTCTTCTCTAAAGCGGTTACAGCCTGTTTTAAAGTATAACGATCGAAAAACTCCAGGCTTCGGCCAAGAGCATAACCAAGGGCTTTGGAGGCTAAGTTTTCTAGAAATAAGTCTTTCTTACTGAGAAGATACTTTTTTAAACCATCCGGACCGTTGATAATATTGCCATTTTTGAGCTTTCCTGTTGCATCGATAGCATGACCGCCGGATTCGCTTCTGTATCTACCAAGTGGGTCGTAAAGCTCAAGAGGGAAACCCATTGGATCAAGTCTACTATGGCAAGAGTAACAAGTCGGGTCTTCACGGTGTTTTTCAAAACGCTGTTTGACTGTTAGGCCATCAGCGACTTTATCGTCCTCCGGAAGCTCCTCGATATTTTCCGGTGGCGGTGGTGTGGGTGTTCCAAGTAGTGAAGAAATAATCCAGTTACCTCGGAGTACCGGGCTAGTTCTTAGTGGATATGATGTCATAGCCATGATAGCAGGGCTTGTCACTATTCCACCTCTAGGAGAGTTCTTGAGTTGAATCTTTTGAAACTTCTCGCTTTTGACATCCTTCAATCCATATAAGGGCGCTATACGACTATTTGCGAATACATAATTATTATCGATAACCTGAAGAACACTGGTGTCACTTTGAATGATGTAGTTGAGTGTCTGAACACACTCCTGGAACATATCCTCTGCCAATTCATGAGTGAATTCGGGGAAACGTTTTTTGTCCAAGTCAACAGTTTCTTTAATTTCCTTAAATTTAAGCCACTGAGCAGCAAAGTCTTCTGCGAGGGAGCGTGCTTTAGGGTCTTTAAGCATGCGATCGATTTGTTTATTTAAAATGCCCTTTTTATAAAGGTCTCCACGCTTGGCTGCGTCGAGAAGTTCTTTGTCAGGCATACTGGACCAAAGGAAGTATGAAAGTCTAACGGCGAGTTCATGGTTTGAGATTCTGTAGCTTTCTTGGTTAAACTTTTGCTTTTCAATTCTGAAGATAAATGCCGGAGAGCAGAAAATTCTCACTAGGACCATTCGCGCAGCGGCTTGAGAACCTTTACTGGCTTGTTCTTTTCTGAAAAGTTCAAAAACTTTTGTCACTTCAGTTTCTGTGGCAGGTCTACGAAAAGCTTTCGTAGCCAGTTCCTTAATATGAAGCTTAGCTAACTTTGTTTTTTCAGAGTTTTGCCAAACTATATTTTCCTTAAGCTTATTGAGCTTTGCATTATCTTTGTTATCGAGGAATTTTTCAGGCTGTTTTAAAGCTTGAGACTTTTTATCTTTATCAAATTTTTCAAATCTTTTTGTCAGTAGTTTTTGAATTTCTCTTTCATTCCAATCGCTGCTTATATCAAGCTCGTGTTTTAGTTGGGGAAGACGTTTTCTGTCGGCTTCACTTAAACAAGCCAGGAGTTCATCTTTAGAAAGTTTGAAGACTTTACGTCTAACATTATTTACCAGTTCTCTATAAAACTCCTTTGACTCAGGAGTGGTATGTTCATTGATATACCTAGATTTTTTATAGCCGTCCAGGAATTGCTTGCCTGCTGCGTTGACTGCTTTATCATTGGAGGATTTGTCAAGAGCAAACCATTTCGATAGAAATCGCTTTTCTACTTCGTTTTTATTTTTTTTATTGTCGAGGTACTCGATCATGTGTTTGACAAAGACTGGGTTCATCTTTTTCCTTGATGAGTGATTCCAGATATTTTTATCATCGGCTTTATTTGTAATTACTAGCTCTCTTGCGGCAAACATGTAGTCTCGCAAATATTTCTCAACCTGGAATTGTGGTGGATAAACTGAGTTGCGGATCTCGTCATTTTCTCTCTGTAGTTTAATGACCATTTGCGGCTCATTTCTAAGGGGAATTTCTTTATCTGAGATATTGAACCCAGTAACATAAGAAAAAGTAAGATGTTTGCTGAGTTTAACGGCCTCCTGTACATACTTTTCGAACATGAGCGGCGAAAAGTTCATGACCTCTGCATTATTGTCAAAGCCTTCACCACCGCCTCCTTCTGAGGGGAATTCTTTGCCAAGGTTGAGGTCTTTCCCAAAAATATCTCGAATGGTGTTGTTGTATTCTTTTTTAGTAAGCCTTCTCAGAGGAGATGGGCCAGGATCTGAGAATTCAATTTTTTCTGCTTCATCGAAAACTTTATTGAGCTTGCCGAGAAAGTATTGTTTTTCTTCTATGGTCATTTGAGGATCATCTTCAGGTGGCATTTCGCCTTCTTCTACCTGAGTTATGGCATCCTTCCATATTTCGTGATTATCGTAAATATGGTTTATATCCTGATATTCCTTAAAGCTCACACCGCCTTTGGTCTTACGACCGCCATGGCATTCAAGGCAATACTTATCTAGAATTTTTTTGAACTTAAGGTCTGCTTTTAACGATAAAGGCAGGTAGAGGGCAACACACGTTATTAGAACTTTGTAGATCATCTTCAATATTCTCTTTAATACACATGTAATTTATAGTAAATTACGTACACACACAAATTTTCTGCAGTGGAAAGTCATTTGGTAAATCTGTAGAATTACTAAAAACTCTCTCTTAAAAATTAAGAATTGTGTTGAAAATTATTTTCTTGCGATAAGTTCGATCAGAGATTAAATTATTTACATTGTTTTTGGAGTTTTTTATGTTTGATAAACAAGAGATAGCTTTTCCGGTTGAATGGAACTTTAGAATTATTTGTGATGCTAGCATCGATGTCAGTGATGAATTGATAAAAGTATTGAAATCTTTTGGCGTAAATGAGCTGCCAAAAGCTGCAAACACTTCAAAAGGTGGCAAGTACCAGTCTTATGGCGTTAAAGTGCTATTTCATGAAAAACAAACGATGGATTTAATGGCAGTTGAGCTTGGTAAGGTCAACGGTGTAAAAATGGTACTGTAATTATATGGGCAACTTACCCTGGGAACATATTCACTTTATTGGGATTGGCGGCGCCGGGATGGCTCCTTTGGCCTATATTCTTTTACAAAAAGGATTAAACGTCACTGGAACCGATCTTGAAAGTAATAAAAATACTAGACTTTTGCAAAAGTCGGGAGCTGAAATTTCAATTGGCCATAGTGGCTATATACCAGGTACTCCGGACTTAGTTGTTTATTCTGCAGCTGTTACCGAAGAGAATATTGACCGACTTAAAGCAACCGAACTCAAAATTAAGCAAATCAAACGCGGTAATTTTTTAGGTGAGCTGGCTACTCATTTTGATAAAGTGATAGCCGTCGCAGGCTCTCATGGCAAAACAACTGTTACTGCAATGCTGGCTCATATTTTCAGAAGCTGTGGAAGTATGCCTGACTTTGTGATTGGAGGTAAACCCAATGGCAGTTTACCTATTGCTTCAGTCGGAAGCGGAGAGTTTTTTATAACTGAGGCAGATGAAAGTGATTTGTCCCTAACTGCTTTGAAACCTCATATTTCAGTTGTTGTTAATGTAGAAGATGATCATAGCTGGAATGTCGGAGGTAAAGATGTTCTCATGGCTGGTTTTAAAAAATTTGCAGATGCAGGAGATCATTTAGTTTATGGTAGAGGAGAGTATGCTGATGAAATATTTAAGGATCTCAAAAATGTAAATCCTTTGAATTTTGGAGAAGATGAAGTTGAAGTTCCACAAGCTGGTAGACACAATCGTTTTAATGCAGCAGTAGCTGCTAAAGTTGCTGGATTAGCAGGCTTACCTCTCGAAAAAGTGAAAGAAGCTCTAAGAAGTTTTCAGGGTGTAAACCGTCGCTGTACTGTCCATGGACGAGGCTCACATCATATTTTAATTGAAGATTACGCACATCACCCTACAGAGCTAAGAGAGTTCGTAAATACTCTCAATGAAGAGTATCAAGATTATAAGAAAGTTATTCTATTTCAACCTCACAGGTATGAAAGAGTCGAAACCTATTGTGAAGATTTTACCAGTATTCTCAAAGAATGTCACAATATCTTTATAACGCCGCCTTTTGCTGCTTGGAATCTTGAGAAGTGTCATTCAACCAAAGATATCGCTGTACGGAGTGATGGTATCTACTTTGATACTAATGATTGGGAGTTTATCGCCACAGAAGTTGTTAATTATTGCCCTCCATCTGAAAAGACTATTTATGCTGTAATTGGAGCAGCAACGATTAATAAGGCTATACCATACTTAAGAAATATCATCCGTATGCACGAAGTGTTATATATGATGCCAAATATGGAGATACACACAGACCTATCATGGGGGGATTTAACGACACTATCTATTGGCAGTTATAATCCTTTGGTTGCTTTGCCTGAAGATATTGAAGAGTTGCAAACCTTACTGAAGTATCTTCATAAGCATGAAATAAATGCTTTGCCTCTTGGCTGTGGGAGCAATATGGTCGGTGGAGATGAGCCTTATGATGGTGTTATAATTCGTTTGCGAAATGGTTTATTTGCCGATGTTTCAGTAGAAGGACATAAAGTAGTAAGTGGTGCAGGAGTTCGTTTAAACCGGTTTGTTTCTCAGGTGGCAGAAGCTGGCTTAGGCGGAGAAGAAGCGTTGGTGGCTATTCCTGGGTCTGTTGGTGGTGCCATTCGAATGAATGCAGGAGCTCAAGGAGTTGAGATTTCTGATTTTGTTACCAAAGTTGAAGGTATTCGTTCAAATGGGGCCTTGTGGAGTGCTGATCACAGTGAGATTGAATGGCACTATAGAGGCTCAAATATTCCTATAGATATAATCTTTACTCGAGTTTCTTTTGAATTTGAGAAAATTGCTAAAAATAAGGCTCTTGCAAAGATAAACACGACCAGGCAATTCAGGAAAGATACCCAGCCCGGTGGCAAAAACCCAGGGTGTGCTTTCAGAAATCCAGGAAGTGATTCAGCAGGTCGTTTAATTGATAAATATGGAATGAAAGAGTTCACGGCAGGAGATTGTATCGTCAGTGATATTCATGCTAACTTTATAGTAAATCAAGGTCAGGGCACGGAAGAAGATTTTGCCGAGCTATTAGAGACTGTTCAAAAGACCGTTTACGAGAACTGTGGAATTATTTTACGTAACGAAGTTGTGTTTTCCACGAAAAGAAAAATTGAATCTGTTAAGCCGCTTAATATAGTAGTTCTTAAAGGTGGCATTTCTTCTGAAAGAGAAATCTCAATTGCTTCAGCAGAAGCCGTAGCACAAGCGCTGAGAGATGGTGGACACCATGTAACAGAAGTGGATGTAAAGAAGGATATGCTTCCTGAATTATCTAAAAATACAGATTTGGTTTTTCCTGTTTTACACGGAGTCTTTGGTGAAGATGGTGGTATTCAGAGGCTATTGGATAAAGCAGGTTACAATTACGTGGGGACTGGTGCTGCCGAAAGTGCTGTGACTATCGATAAGTATAAAACTGTTAACTTATTGAGGAAAAATAATATTTCTGTTGCGTCATCTCAATTGTTGAAATCATTTGATCAAACGGTGAAGGCTATTCAACATTTTCCCGTTGTTGTTAAGCCAAATAGCCAAGGTTCAACTATCGGCATGACTTTGGTCGAAAAAAGTGAAGACTTGGCTCAGGCTGTAGCGAAAGCTTTTGAAGTAGATGAGCAAGTTTTGATTGAGGAATTCGTTAAAGGCAGGGAAACTACAGTTGGATTGCTTTTTGGAAAAGCTTTACCTGTCGTAGAGATTATTCCACCAGATGGTTTTTTTGATTTCGATGCAAAATATACCTACTCAAAAGGTAAAACTGTTTACAATTGTCCACCGGAGAATATCCCCGAGTCAGTTCAGACTCGTATGCAAGAAATAGCAGAAGAATGTTATCGCGTAACCAAGGCGAAAGATTTGCTGCGAGTTGATATGATTTGGATGGTAGAAAGTGACAGAATTGTAGTTTTGGAAGTTAATACAATGCCTGGATTTACTTCTAGTAGTTTACTTCCTAAATCAGCGAAGAAGTCCGGTATTTCCTTTCCTGAGCTTTGTAGTCAGCTTGTCTAGGGGGCCTTTCGTAGAAAAAGATCTTAAGACGATCTCCCGGCGGGTTAAGAGGGGGAGAGGAGGGAGGGGAACTGCCGGGAGATCGAAATGACAATAGTGACTTTAAGTTAAAATTCAAATCCTAGTGTTAAAAAAAATAAATCCAACACTTATATCATTAATATATATGAGATTCTGGCAAACTTAGATAATCCGGTATGCATAATTCTTTGTGTGGTGTATAGTTGCGCCCAAATAAAGACTTAAGGATTTTATAAAAGACTATGCAAGCCATTAGAAATATTGCCATTATTGCCCACGTAGATCACGGCAAAACAACTCTCGTCGACCAGATTTTAAAGCAAGCCCAAATTTTTAGAGCAAATGAAGAAGTTGAGGACTGCGTACTAGATAGTAATGACATCGAAAGAGAGCGTGGTATCACCATTCTTTCCAAGAATATCAGTATTGTCTATAAAAACACAAAAATGAATGTCATTGATACTCCGGGACACAGTGATTTCGGTGGTCAGGTTGAGCGTGTTTTGAAGATGGCTGATGGTGTTTTACTTCTTGTAGATGCCGCTGAAGGTCCAATGCCACAAACTCGTTTTGTTTTGGATAAAGCTTTGCAGTTAAGTCTTAAACCTGTTGTTGTTATCAACAAGGTAGATAAAGACGATGCTCGCCCTGATGAAGTTCTAGATATGGTATTTGAGTTGTTCATGGAATTGGGCGCTAATGATGAACAATTAGACTTTGATACTCTTTATGGTTCAGGCAGAGATGGTTGGTTAAGTACAGACCCTTCAGGGCCAAAAGATTCTATGCTTCCTCTTCTAGATGCAATGATTGATCACATTCCAGGTCCCCCGAAAGTCGAAGGTGCAGTTCAGATGCAGGTGACGACTCTTGATCACTCTGATTTTGTTGGCCGTATAGGTATTGGTAGAGTTTATAGAGGTACTCTTTCAACTAAGAACCCAATTAAAGTTATCAAAAGAGATGGAACAGTTCAATCCAAGAACATCAAGCAACTTTTTGTGTTTGAAGGCTTAGGCAGAAAAGAAGTTGATGAAGTTCAATGTGGTGACTTATGTGCGGTTGTTGGTATTCCGGATATTGATATCGGTGATACTGTTGCATGCGGTGAGACTCCAGAAGCTCTTCCTGCAATCGCTCTTGATGAACCAACAATTTCTATGATGTTCCGCGTTAATAATTCACCACTTTTCGGTCAGGAAGGCGAGTTTGTTAACAGTCGTCAAATTGCTGAACGTCTAAATAAAGAAGCCGAAAGAGATGTGGCTCTACAGGTAAGGCCTGTTGATGGTGATGCCTTTGAAGTCGCTGGTAGAGGTGTTCTTCACTTGTCTATTCTTATTGAAAATATGCGTCGTGAAGGTTATGAATTGAGTGTTTCTCAGCCACACGTAATTTTCAAAGAGATTGATGGTGTAAAGTGCGAACCACTTGAGGAATTATCTGTTGAAGTACCGGATGAGTCTGCTGGTAAAGTTATTGAGTTAGTTGGTGCTCGTCGTGGTGAAATGGTGAATATGGAAGCTCGTGGAAACAGACAGCTTCTTAAGTTTACAATTCCTACACGTGGTATGATTGGTCTTCGCAGTCGCCTTATGACTGCAACTGCTGGTGAAGCTATTGTTGCTCACACTTTCTCAGAATATGTTCCGATGAAGGGAGACTTCCCACACCGTAGAAATGGCGTCTTGATCAGTATGGCTCAAGGTAAAGCTCAGGCTTATGCAATCGATGCACTTCAACAACGCGGTGTATTCTTTATTGATCCAAATGCTGAAGTTTACGAAGGTATGATTCTTGGCGAAAACGCTAAAGAGGGAGACCTCATGGTGAATGTTCTAAAAGGTAAGCAATTGACGAATGTTCGTTCCTCTGGTACCGACAAAGCTATGAAAATTGCTCCAGCGAAAAAGATGTCTCTTGAAGGTACTTTAGAATATATTGCAGATGACGAACTTGTCGAAGTCACTCCTCAAAATATTCGTTTACGCAAAAAGCTTCTTAAAGAAACTGACCGTAAGCGTTCAAAGAAATAGGATCTGAAAATGATATTTGACTCGATTGAGAATTTAGAAAAATATAAAGGTTTTCACTCTGGTCTAGATAAGGCCTTTGATTTTATGAAAAATAATGATCTTGCTGCACTGGAGCAGGGGATGCATGAAATTGAAGGCCGAGACATTTTTGTGATATCAGCTTTAGCTGAAGGCAAAAAGGTTGAAGATGGGCGCTTGGAAGCTCATAAGAAGTATATAGATATTCAAATTTGCCTTGATGGCGTTGATCGTATTGGTTGGCGCCCAACTTCAGAATGCAAAGAGATAGATTCTCCTTACGATGGAGATAGAGATATCGTGTTCTTCAAGGAGCGGCCTGAGACATTGCTGAATGTTCGCAATGGGCTTTTTGCAGTCTTTTTCCCAGAGGATGCACATGCTCCAGAAGTTGGAGAAGGTACACTTCACAAAATTATCTTTAAGGTTAAAGCTTAATTAGCTACGTGCGACTTTTCCCTCTAGGCAGTCTCTGACTGCCTTGCAGAGGTCTTCACCCACAATAGGCTTCATCAGGAAGTCAGTTATTCCAAGAGTCAGAGCTTTTTCCTTGGTGATATTATTACTGTAACCAGTAGCGATGATGATAGGGACTTCTTGATTCAGTTTGCGAATTTCAACAGCAAGCTTATCTCCTGTCATATTTGGCATCATATAATCAGAAAGAACCAAATCGAAATCATATGGGTTACTTTGGAAGTGAGTTAATGCTTCATTGCTGTCATTAAATAGTATTGGCTCATAGCCTTGAAGATTAAGTGTTTCTTTGACAAGTTCGCCGACCATTGGCTCATCATCTACGATCAAAATACGTTCTTTACCACGGTAAGAGACTTCGACTTTATCATTGGTCTTTTCCATAACCTTTTCACATGAAGGGAGATAGATGTGGAATGTCGTGCCTTTTCCCACTGTTGAATCCAGAGCGATATGACCACTGTGCTGATTAATAATGCCGTGAACTACTGCGAGTCCCATGCCAGTGCCTTTACCGACTTCTTTGGTGGTGAAGTAGGGTTCAAAAATTCGTTTTTGAACAGATTCGTCCATGCCTGTTCCTGTATCGCTAATAGATATGTGGACGTATTGTTCTCCATCCAATGCTTCCTGCTGGAAATTATCTGGAGACGCTGGATTAAAAGGATGCATCTTAACAGTCAGGGTACCACCATCTGGCATAGCCTGATTGGCATTTACACAAAGATTCATTAGGACCTGATGCATTTGAGTTTGGTCGCCTCGAACAAATGGTGTCGATGGATCAATGTTTACATGACATTCGATATTTGAAGGAAGTGTAGATTTGACCATCTTAATAACTTCTTTGGCGATGACTGTGATACTGATATCAGTATGTTGTATCTCTGTTTGACGACTGAAGTTCAAGATCTGTTTAACGAGATCTTTGGCGCGAACACCGGCTTTAGTGACCTCATTTAGGTGATTGATTTGCTTAGCATCTTTAGGAAGAGTTGTTTTGGCTAGATCTGTGTAGCCGAGAATAACAGCCAGCATGTTATTAAAGTCATGGGCAATGCCTCCTGCAAGAGTACCGATGACTTCCATTTTTTGGGATTGGACGAGTTGTTCTTCCAGTTTTTTATTTTCCAGCTCTGTTCTTTTCAGGTTAGTGAAGTCCAGATTTACTCCCAGAACACAGTTTTCATTATGGAATATAAATGGCAAACGTGTGCAAAGTAACCAGTGCTCACTTCCTGATGAGTCTGTAAAGGGCATTTCGAACGAGTGCCTGCTTTCTTGATCAGCGAGAGCTTTATCCCAGCCCTTAATTAAATTTTTGATGATCACATGGTTGACTCTATCATCTATGTAATCATCAAGTTTTTTACCAATTATAGGGGCATCGGAGTTGACTAGATTGTCAGAAAACTTGTTATTTGTCAATAGAAATTGACTATCTGAATTCATGACGAAAATATGTGCGGGGTTTTCATCAATAATTTGCTTGAGGAAAGTTTTACTTTCTTCCAATGCTTCTTCAGACTTTTGAGCTCTTTTGCGGTGTAAACTGGACGTTAGAGCGAGTTTGACACGGGCTAGAAGTTCATAAATTCTAAGGGGTTTAGCGGCATAATCGTTTCCGCCAGCTTCAAAGCATTTTGAGATAGTGTCTGCATCGTCTCTGGCAGTTACAAAGATAATTGGAATATCGGCTGTATTTGAGTTTTCGCGCATTTTCATACTAACTTCGAAACCGCTCATTCCAGGCATCATAACATCGAGCATTACTAGATCAGGAGTGTTCTCTTCAAGGTATTTTAAGGCATCCATACCATTGTTAGCACTTGTAGTAACGAAGCCTTTTTGATTTAGTAGAGCTTCCATGAGCTTAATACTCAATGGTTGGTCATCGACAATAAGGATTTTAGATCCAGTTAAATTTATGTTGTCTTTTGTCATAGTTTACCCCGTGCGAGAAGAGTCCCCCACTCTAAGAATTTGTTTTTAACGAGTATATAAAAATTAGTTTGTCTTGGCAACGAATGAAAGAAGAAAGATAAAACCGGGAATTATTTGCCACCGACCGGAAAAATCTACCCTCATAGATCTTCCCTGAAAATAAATTTGTGCACAATTTATCGGCTGGCACGGGGTTTGCTTTAGTCTATCTCAAACAAATTTTAAGTTTAAATATGAGGATACTACATGGAAACAGCACCAATAGAAAATACTACTACAACTCAAGCGGTGTCAGATACTCAAAATGTCTTTGGAGACCAGTTTATTGGTAAAGATGGTTTTCTGAAATTGCTCATCACTCAGCTACAGAATCAAGATCCTCTTGATCCCATGAAAAATGAAGAATTCGCGGCTCAATTAGCTCAGTTTAGTTCACTCGAGCAGATGCAGAATCTGAATCAAAGCTTTAATCAAATGATGGATTTAAATAAAGTAAGCAGCACCGCTTCTTTAATAGGTAAAGAGGTCACTTACCAAGATCAAACCGATGGTTCACTTGTATCTGGTCAGGTTGATCGTGTGATTATTAAGCCGGATGGAACTTATTTCGCAATTAGCGGCAAGGAAATCTCTTCTGAGTATATCAAAGAAATTGGTCAGATTGCACCTCAAGTAACAGAAACAGCACCACAAATTTAAAAAAGGAGACTGAATTATGATAACAAACGCAATGGCTGCAGCAGTAGGTGGAATGAATGCACAGGCAACTCGATTCCTCCATATCGGTAATAATATCGCTAACTCGAGTACTACAGGTTATAAATCAGGAGATGCAGTTTTTGCGGAAACTCTTGCTTTAGTCAGCGGAAAGGCTCCTAATGGTTCAAGACTTCAGCCTGGTTCAGGTGTCGCTATAATGGGAACTACAGGTGACTTTTCCAAAGGTCAGCTTCTTGACGATACTAACCCTACTCACCTTGCTATTCAAGGTGACGGCTTCTTACCTGTAACATTAGGTGGACAGAACTATGTAACTAGAGCCGGTGATTTTTCACTTGTACCTAGCCCATTGGCAGCCGGTGAATTTGTGATGATGCGGCCTAATGGTTCGATGCTTCAAGGTGCAGCGCTTTCTACAAGTACAGGTCTATTAGCAGGAGATGCAGGTGTCGTTTCATTTGATGCAGCTCCTACAGCAATAGAAATAGATGTGGATGGTACAATTACTGTTGAACCGAATACCATAACGATTTCAAATGGTTTTTTGAGGTTGAAAAACTTTGTGAATCCTAATGGCCTGATCCGTGAAGAAGGACAGATGTATACACAGACAGCTGAGTCATCGGCAGTTACTGGTGGATTAGGCGGTGACATTATTATTCCAGGATCAGATAATACTGGCTTCTTGAGACAGAGTGCTTTAGAGCAGTCAAATGTTGATTTAACTAATGAATTTACCAAGATGATTGTAGCTCAAAGAAACTTCCAGGCAAATGCTAAAACCATTACGACGTCTGATGAAATGCTGAATACAGCAATCAACGTTAAACGAT
The DNA here is from genome assembly GCA_022446985.1 of Lentisphaerales bacterium. Taxonomy (GTDB): domain Bacteria; phylum Verrucomicrobiota; class Lentisphaeria; order Lentisphaerales; family Lentisphaeraceae; genus JAKVBD01. The sequence goes on along the minus strand of JAKVBD010000079.1, from coordinate 5,883 downwards.
AATAGTTTTCAGTCTTAGTGCGGGTCAGCTTTTGCTGATCCGCATTTTTTTTGTGCATAGAAAGATGAAGTTGAATCGGAGTTTTTAGTTTTAGGCATGAAGCTTGCGTTTGAGTAAGCATATGAGGAATAGAAACTCCATCGGAGAATATGAGTTATGGATATAGCGACAGTAGGAGGCATGGCACTCGGACTATTTTTGGTTGTAGGGCCAATTCTTATAAGTTCTACAGGTATTGGACCGTTTATTGATGTACCTTCTTTCATGATTGTTATTGGGGGTATGTTTGCCGCCTTGATGATTACTTACCCTATGAAAACGGTTAAGGCAATTGTTCCGATCACGATGAAAACGTTCTTTGGGGCGACACCAGAGTTTGTACCTCTTTATAAATCTATTACAGAAATGGCCGCTGTTGCTCGCCGCGACGGAATTCTTGCCTTGGAAGAAAAGATTGCCAATCTGGAAAATGATTTTTTGAAAAGGGGCTTGCAGATGATGGTTGATGGTAACCCGCCTGAAGTTATTTCTGCTATTCTTTCCAAAGATATTTCAAATATGGAGGATCGACATTTAGTCGGTAACTCGGTTTACAAGAATATGGGTGGTTATGCTCCTGCATTCGGTATGGTTGGTACTCTTATCGGTTTAATTCAGATGCTGCAGGACTTAAGTGACCCAAATGCTCTTGGTGTTGGTATGGCAACAGCTTTGATTACAACACTTTATGGAGCTTTTTTTGCGAACCTTTTCTTTATTCCTATGGCAGGTAAGCTTTTTGAGAGAAGCGGTGAAGAAGCACTGATGAAAAAGATGCTTTTAGAAGGAGTTCTTTCAATTCATGCAGGTGACAGTCCGAGAATTGTTGGAGACAAAATGCTTGTTTATATGACTCCTGCGGAAAGAGCGGAAGTTACAGAGGAAGAGGGGTAACAATGGGTAAAAAGCCAGATGAAGGTGGGGCTCCGGCATACATGGGTCTTTTTACGTCGCTGATGACTGTCCTTCTCGCCTTTTTTATACTTCTTGTTGCTATGGCAGATACTCAGGATGCCGGCTTTTATAAAGGTATAGGCTCTGTTAGGAATGCTTTAGGGATTACCGGTGGCTATGGTCTCATGGATTTTGCTAAGTACGCTGGTAATAAGGGCGTTTTGGGAGTGGATGATTCTGGAGATGAAATTGATGACGGAGATCGTCAAAAGTTGATGAATGACGAAGGTGCCAGAGGTGTTGGTACAGTTGATATTGAAGATGTGAAAGAAGAAGATAAAGGGCAGTATGTCAGTGTATTTATTCCACACATTTTTGAGCGTGGATCGGCGAAAGTTAAGAGGGATTCAAGTCTTGCAGATTACCTGCGAAAAATGGCCATAGGTTTCTTGAATGTAGAAGATACAATTACAATCAGAACCTACTCTGCTGATGCAGGAGAGCCTGAAGAAAATCAGATTATAGCCACTAAGCGCGCTAATGCAATTATGAGATATATGAAAAGGTATGGTCTGGAGTATAAGAGGATGATTAGTGTGGGTTACTCTCATGATCGATATTTTAATTTTTCTGAAATAGAAAGTCAGATTCGTCAACACGGTCAGGCTAGTTATTTTTTCATTTACAAAGAAAACTCAAAATAAGTGAGGTGTCACTATGGCAGAAGAAGAAAATAAAGAAGCAGCAGGCGAAGAAATAGTCGTCAAAAAGTCAGGTAATTCACAGGTCATGATTATGATGGTGCTGTGTATTGCGGTCATACTATTGACGCCCTTTGCGGTGATTTACACTCTTAGAGTATTTGATGGAGCCGAGCAGGCAGAAGTAAGCAACAATATAAATACAGTGGAATATCAAGAAGTAACTCTTGAAGGCATTAATGTAAATATAGGTCGTTCAAGTGGTCAGCATATTATCGCTGTGGATGTAACTCTTCATATAACCAAAGGGGATACAATGAGAGCTCTTTTTGAAGACCCTGCCGATGGTGTTAAAAGTTTAAAAAAGGTCTTCTTTGCTAAGGTGATCGATATCTTGCGAACTAAGGTTATGGAAGATTTGGAGGGGAGTGCCTCGATTAAAAAGAAACTTGAAAAAGATGTTCTGTTGACTCTTAACGCTGTAAAAAATGAATTGGCTCCAGAGATTCAGGGGCAGGTAATACGGGTTTATTTCTCTAAATACATTCTTCAATAAGGTTAAGATCGCATGGCTAACATACTTTCACAGGACGAAATTGATGATCTTCTCGGCGCTATGGAGCGTGGAGAGTTGATTGATGAGGAGGGTGAGGAAAAGAATAAGAAGAAGATTGAAAACTTCAACTTTAGAAGGCCTACCCTTATCGCTGGGGATCGCCTTAGGGGATTCAATGCGATGCATGATCAGTTGATACGAAAAGTACAGGGCAGTCTTACTCTTCTTATGAGAACAAACCTCGATGTGAATATAGCCTCAACAGATCAGATTATTTTCCAGGAATTTGTTAAATCTATGGATTCGGTGACCCTGATCAGAATGTTTACCATGGATCCATTGCCGGGCTCGGCGATCATGGAAATTAAACTTCCTCTCGCTTATGGTGTTGTAGATATGCTTCTTGGTGGTCAAGGTGGTGTAGAAACAGAAGTTCGTCGAATGACGGAGATCGAAAATGCTATTTTAGAGCCATTTTTGTCTGCATTAGAAGAACAATTAGCTTCTGTATGGCGTGAGGTTGTAGATATTAATTTTAAAGTTGTCAGGACTGAAACAGATCCTGAAATGGTACAGACGGCACCATCGGAAGCTCCAATGGTTGTCGTAACTATGGTCATAAAAGTCGGTCAGGCCAATGGTATCATCTCTATCGCTTATCCGCTTCCAATGGTTCAACAGTTATTAAACAGATTGGATAGTAAAAACTGGGAAAGTGATAACTACTATGGCAAGCTCGAAGAAAAGAATTACCGCTTGGATTTAATGACTGCAGTGAGTCAATTGAAGCTGCCGTTTAAAGTAGATCTGGGCAGTGTAGAAGTGACTTCCAGTGAATTTGCTGAGCTTCAGGCTGGAGACTTACTGATTTTAGATAATAAATATAATGACCTCTTGTCGACTTGGGTGGGTGGAATGAAATTTGGCTATTGCAAGCCAGGTAGAGTAGGGAAGGCGATTGGTGTCAAAATGATGAAAAACAATATGCCGGATAAAATTGGTATTCTAAAAGAGTTGGCTAAGCCAGATGATTTACAAGTTTAATGGAGGAAAGATAAATGCCAGATGAAGTAGCAGGAGTTGAGTTCGGCGGAATCACTCCAAATGAAGAAAAATCTACAGAGAGCAGTCAGCGTAATTTACAGATGTTAAATAATCTGTCGGTTGATATAAATGTTCGTCTTGGGTCGACTATAATGACGATTCGTGAATTGCTGAATTTGTATCCGGGCACGGTAGTGGAGCTCGATAGGTTGGCAGGTGAACATTGTGATTTATATGTTAATGATATTATAATTGGTAAAGGTGAAGTAGTTGTGATCAACGATAATTTTGGTTTGCGTATTACTGAAATTATACCTTCTGAAGATCGTCTAAAGTCTCTATAGTTGGTTGAAAATCTTCACAGGAAGCTATTAATGCCAACTGATTGTATAATTTTGTGGATTATTCCGTCTTTGACTTATCATTTTTATTTTAAATATCTTTAAGACGACATTAACTTAAAAAGATAAAGATTTTTTGGCATTTAAATTCTGGAATTTTATGAGCGCCCGCATTCTGATAGTTGACGATATGGCACAAACGTTGAAGTACTTGTCTTTGTACTTAACCAAGGACGGCTTTGAGGTGACTACGGCAAAAGGCTATGATGATGCATTAGTTGTACTTCAAGATTCTAAAATAGACCTGATTCTTATGGATGTGATGATGCCTAAAGTCGATGGTTTCGAAGCCTGTCGTCTTCTTAAAAAAGATAAGCGCTTTGCCGATATTCCGGTTATTTTTGTTACCTCTTGTGATTCGGGAGATGCAATTAGTCAATGTTTTGATGCAGGTGGGGCGGACTATGTTTATAAGTTTGCAACTCAAAGAGAATTACTTGTAAGAGTAAAGACGCAGTTAAAGCTTTCTGAATCAGTAAAACAAGAGCAAAGAACCCTATCTCTTTTTGCTAAATCACTTGATGTCTTTCCACATGAAATAATCGCTGTTTATCCCGATGAGAGGATTATTTTTATTAATGAAGTAGCTAAAGACTTTATCGGCGAAGAGAATCGCCTAGCATTTGTTTGTGAAATTGATTCAACTAAAGCAAATATGCTTGGTTTAGATGAAATGAAGAAAGTTTTGGATTCGGATGAAATACTTGAGTTTAAAAGGAGCTTTGGCAATGTTGTTCGGCTTATAACAATGATTCCTGTATTCGATGACCTCATAAACCAGTGCCAGTTTGTTTTCATAGTATCAAGAGATATTTCGGAAGAACAGCAGCTTGAGAAACACTTACGTCAATCTAAAAAAATGGAATCTGTCAGCATGATCGCTGGTGGTGCCGCTCATGATTTAAATAACATTCTTGGTGGTATGCTGGGTTATACATCTATGGCTCGAATGCATGTTGAAAATAAGCTGGCCAATGAATTCATTGACAAGGCTGAAGATGCTGCAGAAAAAGCTGCAGAAGTAATATCCCAATTGTTGAACTTTGCTAAGCAGAAAGATCCCAAAGTTGAAGTCGTTGCAGTAAAAAGCCTGGTGAAGTCTGCAGTTAAGCTTTTATCTTCAACAGTTAACCGCCACCGTGAAATTGAGATAGATGACGTTGAATTTAACTTTCAAGTAACCGTTGATGATTATTTGGTACAGCAGGCTTTAGTGAATGTTTTTACTGCTCTTGATAATGTCATGAGAGATAATAGCAAGATTAATGTTTGTATCTCGTCCACCTTCAATAGAGACACACTGCTTCCTTTTAGAGAAGAAGATATGTTTGGTGATTATGTAAAAATTATTATTGTCGACAAAGATAATTATGATCACCAGAGAGATAAACCAGTTTGTGTAGATATAAGCAAAAATAAAAATCTGGTTTCAGGTTTAGGAGTTGCTATTGTTAGTGGCATTGTAAAAGACTTTGATGGTTTGTTTTATTTACATGGCGATTCTCAAAAGCCAACTGGCTTTACAGTTTGTTTGCCGCAGGTGACTCAAGACATGCCGGAAAAAGAAGAGACATCCAGTAAAGCTAAGATTTTGATACTTGATAATGAGAAAATCTTCATTCAGATGGTACGTGATCTGATGGATTTATTAGGCTTAGAGGCGACCTTTTGTTCAGATAGTGAAGAATGCTTTGAAAAGTATCTCTCGAAGGCTGAAAATTATGATGTGATCATGCTGGATTATGGCGAGAAAGAGCTGGAGCCGATGAAGGTGATGGATGCTTTCACAAAAGCAAATCCAGAATTAAAAGTGTTACTTACTTCTTCCAAGCAGGTTGAGGAAGTGAAAATGATTGCAGACCTTCAGGAGTGCTCGTTTATTGAGAAGCCATTCAAGATGAAAGAGTTTTCTGATTGCTTGAATAGTTTACTTGATAAGTAAGATCAAACTTAAAATACAAAAGATAATAAAAACTGTAACTGTTGCATTTTTTAAGTAGTTGACAGTTTTTACTTGTGACTCAGAGGAGCTAGCCTGAATAATTCACAAAATTATTTTTGTGATCAGTTAAGCAACAATAATACTGATTGGCTAGAGTTTTTTTGCGATGTATTTCTCATTTTTTCTTAAATTATAACTATTAACTTCATTTTAGCGTCCCCCTTACCCCCCCCCAATTTTCAGGGCGGAGGGCACCGCCACATTTAAAGTCATGTTACCATTAGCTGAGCAGAGATTGCAGCCACT
>JAKVBD010000078.1 GCA_022446985.1 Lentisphaerales bacterium | reverse complement strand
AAATTTTAGATTTAGTGAATTTTTACAGTGTTTAGTCTGAAAAGAAGTAAAAAATTTTCATTCAGCTTTATCATCAGTTATATTACACCTGGGACGAATTGATGGGAAAGTGGGATGCAGAAAAAATTTACCCTTATAGAGATTTTGGTGGTTACAGCAATAATTGGGATTCTATCCTCAATTCTTTTGCCATCGCTTCAAAAAGCACGTGAAAAAGGCCGTTCTACAGTTTGTATCAACAATTTAAAAAACATCGGTTATGCCAACCAAATGTACCTCGATGATCATAAAGATTTCTTTTATCATGAAAAAAATGGTTACGATGGACGGCAATACTACGAAAACGGTTCTTTCAACACAGAGACTTATGGCAACTACCAAGTTCTTTATGATAGCCTTTACCTGAATAGCAAACCGACTTTTATGTGCCCGAACTATGTTGGAGATGACGACTCTAAAAATTTTAGTTATAGTTATGCCATGAGTCGTTATTTATACTACAAGGCGAAAATCTCAACGGTGATTAAAGATCCTGTTAGTCAAATGGTCTCAACTGACACAAACTATGAGTGGCTTCAGGATGACAAGCCACAGAGAGTAGATGTCCGCCACTTAGAGAACCTGAATCACCTTTGGCTGGACGGTCATGTTACTAGCCAGCGTTACTGGTCATTTTATAATAACCTACAATGGATCTATGTGAATAACACTTCCCAACAGTCCTTTACTGGTAGCTTTACAGTTAGAGGTTACTAAGGAGTCGCTGATTCATATTTCACACTTGCATGACCATCAAAGTAAAGAGCCGTTCTTGCGGCTTGGCCACCTTTAAGACCGTGACGGATGTTGGCGGATACAGCTCCGCTATACGATCCTGGCCAGTAGTATTTATCTATTTCCTTCAAGGCTACTGATTTTTCAGGTTTATCGACAGCAGTGATTTTCATTGGCGCATCATTGGTGGATGGATAACCGAAGTAGCGTTTATTCGTATCCGGATCTCTGCCAAATGTAGCATACTGAATTGTTTCTTCTGCAGTAGAGTTGTCGACAGCAGATATGAAAGAGGGACAAAGAAAAAGTTTATTGACGTGTTGATCGTCATAACTGTTATTTGTGGCGGCTGGAAAATTTCCAAAAGGCGCCAAGAGATTATTTAGAGTTTGGTCGCCACTTTTGTATTCCCCTTTGGCTAAGCTGTAAACGGGACCGGGGAGTGAGCTGTCAACTTCAGTACTGTAAAGATAAATACAAAGTCCTATTTGCTTGAGGTTTGATACACAAACGGATTGTCTGACCTTTTGACGCGATAGACTGAGTGATGGCATAAGTATTGAGGATAGAATCCCAAGTATGGCGATGACTACCATCAATTCTATTAAAGTAAACTTTTTCATACGCACTGCCTTCTTATTGAATGTAACTATTAGTCTTTTCAACGCAGTAAAATTTTATCTCTTACAAAATTTACATATAAAATAACGATTTTTAAAATATTTTGAACGAATAACTTCCAGATCAATTAATAATCTAAATCCGTGAAATTTTTTCAATGTAAACGAAAGCTGGCCAAGGCGTCTGCTTTTTAGTAATTCCTGTCGACATTTAGTATTCGATTCAAGTATTTTAGTTTCCTAATGATTAGGAGATTATTTTCTACAGAAGAAATCATTATTTTAAGCATATATTTACTAAATCAATACAGGTCTGAACGTTGGTATTATTTGTAAATGCCAATACATCCCCTCGAATAGTCAATTTTTAAATACTCAGAGAGATTCTCTTATAAACCTCAAACCATGGAGAATAACGCCCAAACTTCAATATTTCATTGCCTGAGTGCTTGACATGTTTACAGGCCATTAAGATAAGATCGCGTATTACAGTCCTTAATCGTCTTCGCTTTCCTTTGATTTTTACTGGTGCTAAATGCTTATTCTCGATTAACAATCGGCCTATGATTCTTAATAGGTTGAATGCGATCATGGCGCAATGAAGATAAATTTGATTCGTTTTAAATTTACCAGATTCCAGGCGCTCGACGTTCATATCGCTTTTAAGCTCACTGTGAAATTGTTCACTTGTACCGTGATCTTGATAAAGTGTAATTATATCCTGAGCTTCGAGCGGAAGATTTGTCCAATAAGTGGAAACTTCATACTCGGGTATCAACAATTAGTTACCATCATGTCCCGTTAATCGCTCCGTTACCTTGTAGCTAATTGGTACCACAGATCGATTTTCGTTATTACCGGGTGATTTATGGTGAACCTCACCGATGTAGATATTTTTCCCATCTCGTGATTCTATTTGACGGCCGGTACGCTTGGCAATGACAAGCCATTGCTCTGGACACTCCTTTCTCAAAAGGCGTTTAATGATAAAGTAGTGCTCTTCAGGTAGGTGATCAAAGTTTATTTCTGTATCGTGAGCAGCATCTAATCTTACCCACGCTGAACGTTTTAGCTTTAACTTTTTCAACATAGAAGAAGTCTTGTCTAGAAACTCAGGCATGCCTTTTTGAGCTTGTTGTGCTCCTGGGTGCAGTTCATTAGCAAGCATAAACCCTTCTGTACCGATATAAGCAAACATTGGGGCGAAACCATCATCGCCCTTATATGTGCGGCTAACTGACTCTTTGTTAATGTTAGAATTAACCAATGGAGAAACATCCATATCAACTGGAGTGAAAGTCATATCACTAATGTTGAGCGTGCCAAATGTACGGATCTTCAATAACTGGTTATTCGCTTGTTCTAAAAGGCTATGATGACTTTGAAAAATTTCATCCAAGCGTTGACGTAGTCTTTCTTCTGAGGGAACCTTTTTAAGGCTAAGGGACTTTATAAAAACTTGCCCACCATGAAATTGACTAATATCCGTAAATTTTACGCGACCTTGGCTTAAGAAACCAATCTGAGACTTTAAAATATCAACATCCTGAAACTGAAGGCCTGAACGATGAGTACTTTGAAAAATTTCATTTAAATCGCTTTGCTCAAGTGCCTGAGCTATGAGAAAAATTCAGCCAATACTATTTAGAGAGTCGTTACCCTTATCAATTTTAAATGCTTTTATGATATACAAACCTGTTAGGTAGTTTTTGGTTGATAACATAAGCTACTGTGAACCAACAGGTTTTCTTTCCACCCTAAAAGGTCCAATCTTTTACGGATTCAGGAAATTGTTTAAAAAATATGAAACAGGTGTCTGAATTTAAAATATTTGAGCGTTTGAGTACCAAATAGTATAATATTTTATCAAACAAAATTTAAATTCAGGTCTGCTTTTATGAAGCACTTCATACTGATTTCCACAATGTTGCTGCAGTCTTTAGTTGCTGCAGATAGACCAAATATTCTCTGGTTTGTCGTCGAAGACATGTCGTCCCACTTTGCTTACAATGGCGAAAAGTCTGTGAATACGCCACATGTAGATCGACTTGCCAGAGAAGGCACGATATTCTCAAATGCCTATGTAACAGCTCCGGTTTGTTCGACCAGTCGTTCAGCAATGATTACCGGTATGTATCAGACAACGATTGGGGCGCATCATCATAGAAGCTCTCAGGGCGAAGAAAAAATTCACTTACCAAAACATGTAAAGACAGTTCCTGAGCTTTTCAAAGAAGCCGGATACTACACCTGTAATGGTAGCGCAGAAGGCAAAGTTGGCAAAAGAGACTACAATTTTGTTCATGACTACAAGAAGATGTATGATGGCGCCGATTGGTCAGGCAAAAAAGTCGGTCAACCTTTCTTTGCACAGGTACAGCTTAAAGGCGGGAAACGTCGCAACCAGGTTAAAAAAGACATTATTAAGAAGCTTTACGATCCGGTAAAAGTCGGATATTTTGAGCTTCCTCCATACTACGCACCTATCAAAGAAGTTGAGGAAGATTGGGCCGCCTATTTGAACACAGTTCAGTTTGTAGATCTTCAGGTTGGTAAAATTCTTGAGAGACTTGAGAAAGAAAATGAATTGGATAATACGCTAATCATTTTTATGACTGATCATGGCGTAAGTCATGTTCGTGGCAAACAGTTCTGTTATGATGAAGGAGCAAAGGTGCCTTTCATTGTTTGGGCTCCAAAAAAGATTAAAGCAGCTCTCCGTGATGAATTGATTTTACACATCGATATGGCCGCAACTTCCCTGCACTTTGCGGGTATTGATATACCTGATTACATGCAGGCAAGAACTTTATTTGGCAAGCAGGCTAAAGAGCGCGAATATATCGTCTCGGCTCGTGACCGATGCGACGAAACAGTTGACCGTATTCGTGGCGTAAGAAAAGGCAGTTTTAAGTACATTCGCAATTTTTATCCTGAAAGGCCTTATCTTCAGCCTTGTGCCTATAAAGATGCCAAGGTTTTTATGCAGCCTTTAAAAGATTACTATGCCGCCGGAAAGATGAACAGTATTCAGGCGCTGGCTTTTCAATCAACTCGCCCGGCAGAAGAGCTTTATGAATTAAATAATGATCAGTGGGAAATTAAAAATTTAGCTGGTGATAAAGCTTATGAAGACAAACTTGTAGAGATGCGTGAACTGTTAAATAAGTGGGTTAAGGAAAGTCATGACCTAGGCCAGTCTCCAGAAAGTGAAGCCATGTTCAACAGTGATATGAAGGTCTACGTCGATAAAATTAAGAAAAATGCACCGGCTCGCGCCAAGATTATTGAGGACAATATTGCCCAGATGAAGAAATGGGCGAAAGAAGGGAAGTAGTCATCGTTTGATATTACCCAATCCCAGTTCAATATGCATCTCTCAGCCATATAGCGTATAATGCTTTTAAAAAAGAGAGGCATATGAGCGAAGAATGGGTTACAAAACAGACATTGCTGGTCAGGATCAGAAATAAAGATGATCAACAGGCCTGGAATGAATTTGTCGTTTATTACGAGTCCTTCATCCTTAAAATACTCAAAATTTTAAAGGTCGATGCCAATGATGAAGATGATCTTACGCAGGAGATTCTTCTAAAGCTGTGGAAAAGTCTGCAGAATCTTGATTACGATCCAAAAAGAGCCCGCTTCCGAACCTGGTTGAGAACTGTTATTCGCAACAAATATTATGACTTTTTGCGCAAGAAGCAGCGAAGTCTTAAAAGTAGTTTAATTGCTGAGGATGAAGCCCCTGAAATAGTGGCTGAATTCGATGAAGAAGAGATGTTGAACATTATCGATCAGGAATGGCGTAAAAATATTACTCAGATTGCCTTAAAAAATCTTGAGAAGGTTTTCTCGGAGAATGCCATCCTAGCTTTTAAAATGTCTCTAGAAGAGGTCGCGACCAAAGAGATTGCCAGTCAATTGAATATCGCAGAAAATTCAGTTTATACCCTCAGAAAAAGAGTCGAAGCCAAGCTCATTCGCGAAGTAAAGCGCCTGAAAGAAGAAGTCGAATTTTAGCCTATGTCTTGTGAGAATCAGTTAGCAGCTTATTATAACGATGATGATAAATATCAGGGCGAAGATGAATTAAACCTATCTTCACCTCAGCGTTATACAGATTTTCAAAAACTGTCTTCCGGTGGCATGAAGAATGTCTTTAAGGTATTCGACAATCGCAGTCAGCGCTTTGTTGCTTACGCTCGTCTTAAGAATAATATCTCTGATGTTCTTAACGAAACTTTTGTCAGTGAAGCCAGGCTGACAGCCAAACTTAATCACCCGAATATTATCCCGATTTACGATGTCGGAATCGACGATCAAGATCGGCCATTTTTTACGATGGAATTAAAGGCTGGAGATTCATTAAATGATGTCATTAAAAAATTGGCTGATGATGATCCAGGCTATAAAAGTAAATACAGCCGAATAAATCTCTTGAATATATTCGTCAAAGTCTGCGATGCAGTCGCCTACGCTCATTCCCAGAAAGTGATTCACCTCGACCTTAAGCCGGCTAATATTCAGATCGGCAACTATGGTGAAGTGATGGTCTGTGACTGGGGATTGAGTAAAGTTTATGAAAAGCAGTTTGATACCACAGATATTAATCAATTACTCCTTAATCCTGATCTCTTGAATACTATGACGGTCTATGGTGAGATCAAAGGCAGCCCTGGTTTTATGGCTCCAGAACAGATCCTTCCAGATGGAGTTAAAGATGTGCAGACAGATGTCTTTTCGCTTGGTTGTGTTCTCTATTCTTTGCTTTCATGTAAGACGCCCTTTACTGGGAGTCTTGAAGATGTGTTGGAAAAGACTGTCAAAGGTAATTCTCCTGAATTAAAGCCTGAACTTCCAAGAAGTCTCGTTGCAATAACTCAAAAGGCTATGGCTGTTGATAAAAGCCAGCGCTATGAAAATGTACAGTCCTTAAAAAAGGACGTTGAGAATTATCTGCATGGCTATGCGACAGTTGCTGAAAATGCCAGTTTTCTAAAACTGTTTAAGCTTTTAGTTTTGCGTAATAGACTTCTTTCATCAGTCATTATTTCCGCCTTGAGCGCTACAATCATTGGCAGTGTTTTATTTTTTGTAAAAATCAATGCAGAGAAAAAATTGGCTCTGCAACAGAAGGCTATTTCTGAAGAAGCTCTCAAAGAAAAACAGTCTGCCTTGCTGAAGATAAATAAGCATACTTTTCATAATAATTTTTATGAAAGCCCGGCACGTGCTTATTCAAGAACCTTAAAAGGCTTGAAAGAGCAGCTAAAAAATAACCCAGACTCCGAGGAATTAAATAATTCATTAGGGCATCATTATTTTGTCGGCCAGAAATTCACAGAAGCAAAAAAGCATTTGACTCTTAATCCTGTAAAGAATGCCGACTTACTGCAAGTAGTTGAACAGTATATAGATGTTGAAAAACAAGGGCCCTTCTTAGGCTTTGAGGACTTCAAAGACTTATTACAGAGTGTGGATTGCAGTCAACCTGTTTTTATGAAAATGTTTCTTTTTTATGCTTATAAAAACAGGAATGAAGAGCAGGTCGTTGACTTAATTAAAGTCATTCTCGAGGACCTTAATCCAAATTGGTCAGAGAAAAAAGTCATTTACGAGTCCCATACTAAAACTCTTCATTTAGAGGGGAGAGTCTTATCTCGGTTTTCATCCTGGAGAACTCCTTTACATGCTCTTGATATTGATCATTTGATTCTGCACGGAACGGACATAAAAGGAATTAAGGTTTTAGGGGGGCTGGGGATTAAAACATTAGATATTGCTAAAACTTCAGTTCCTATGAAGGATTTTCGCAGTTCCTCCATTTATAAGCTCAAATTGCTGATTGTAAATGAAAGTCAATTTTCAAGTAAAGGTAAAATTTTACGAGAAGGGCTGGAAATAAAATTGGCAGAATAAAGCAGTTCTTCAGAATGAGTTCATTTTAAAATTTCTTCAAAAAAAATCACTAAAGTGTGTGATCGACTAAAAATCATCGTTCAGCAATATAGAGAAGAATTTTTGTTGAGGAAAAAAATGAAGAGATTCACATTTTTAGAGTTACTGATTGTCGTCGCTATTATCGGTGTATTAACATCTATTTTGCTGCCAAGCTTAGCGAATGCACGAGGTGTGGCTAGAAGAAGTGTTTGTATGGCCAATTACAGTCAGGTGTTAAAAGCGACCTCGCTTTACGTAGTGAAGAACAATAACTTTTTTCAACAGACTGTATATGGTCAATCCGAGTATTCCTGGGACGACTTGCTTGCAAAAGGGAACTACGACGGGCGGGACATTCCTCTGAGTCAACTTAAGAAAGAATTTGGACTCAGTGAGTATTTTGGCGGCAATGAAGTTTACCAGTGTCCTGAAGATAACCCAACACTTTGGGATTTTGAGTATAGATCGTATGGCATGAATACTGATCTCATCGGTTTAACTGAAAATGGTAATGTTACGAATAGTGCCAAGCCATTGAGTAGACTTACCCACCCGGCAGAAACAATTGCTCTGTCAGAGGCATATAGCAGTGCGCCGGATGGGGGGAAGTTTTTTAAGAGTGATACAGGCAGAAGTGTCAATTGGAATAAACTAGGAAGAACCATTGCCCAGGGAAGTGGTCTCTGGACGCATAAAAAAGAATTCAGGTTTAATCATGTAGGCCGTCATTATCGCCCACACTTTTCAGTCTTTGGTCTAGCTGATATGAGTGTTCGTTTCATGAACTACCAAAAAACCGCCGGAGATTCCGGGAAAGATATGATGACTGCAAATCAGATCAGTAATACCTGGTTCGATGCCATACGTTAAGAGCTTTCATGGAGATCTATTTATGAATTTTCAAGATAAAGATATTTATGTTAGTCGCAAAACTTTTTTGAAGGGCTTGGCCGGACTGTCGCTTTTCCCTTTTTTAGAGGCAAACGCCAGTGCTGTTAAGAAGAATCCGCATAAAAGGCTGTTGCTCATATCAGGACCATTTGGTATGGTTCCGCAATATTTTAAACCCCGGGAAAGTGGAGCAAATTATACCGCCCCCAAAGTTTTAAAAACTATAGATCATCTGCGAAAATACTTTACGGTCTTTTCGAATCTCGAACACAGTGGTGTAGGCAATGGTCACGAAAGTGTTCATGCTTACCTAAGTGGTATTTCCCGAGGCCAAATGAAATCTTTCCCCAACTGCAATCAAACGATTGATCAGTTGATTGGCGATCAGCTTGGTGGTTATTCCAGATTCCCTGTATTAAATCTCGGAGTGGGAGGCCTGTGTGAACAAACCAGTTGGAACAGCAAGGGGATTCATATACGGCCGATGACTGATATGCGTGGAATCTTTAAAAAACTCTTTGTCAACCAACCGGTAGCGGTTCAGAAACAACAAAAGCAGCTCATTGATGACAACCTGGATTTACTGAATGTTTTAGGGAAACAGGCAAATATATTCAAGAATAAGATCAGTGTAAGAGACCAAGAAAAGCTTCAAGAATATAATTATGCTATCCAGTCTTTACAGAAAAAAATGTATCAATTAAGAAAATGGCAGGATGTCCCTAAGCCCAAAGTTGGTATGAATGAGCCAGGCGACTTAAGCTTCGGCAAAGCTTTCCCGATTTTTTTGGAAATGTCTTACTTAGCTCTATACACCAATTCCACCAGAGTTATTTCTATAGAAATTCCTAAAACTCTTAAGGTTTCATCCCTCGGTGTGGAAGGAGGAGGCTACCACTATAATACCCACCATGGAAGAAGCCCTGAGAAGTTGAAGAATATGTATATGATCGAGTCCTTTTACCTGAAGCAACTGGGCAGATTAATTAAGAAAATGTCAAAGGCTCAAGACCCGGAAGGAGAGGGGACTATGCTGGACAATACGATGATTTTATTTGGCAGCGGCATGAGTAATTCAAATAGTCATTCAAACCGTAACTTACCAGTACTCTTAGCGGGAGGAGGTCTAAAGCATGGTCAGCATAGAAAGTATGATAAGCCTGTAGAATTCACAAACTTACTTTTAACAATCGCGCAAAAGTTTGGCATTTCAATTGATCAATTCAATACCAGTACCGGCACTTTGGAGATCTGATTATGAAAAAATTACA
Organism: Lentisphaerales bacterium; assembly: GCA_022446985.1. Classification (GTDB taxonomy): domain Bacteria; phylum Verrucomicrobiota; class Lentisphaeria; order Lentisphaerales; family Lentisphaeraceae; genus JAKVBD01. The sequence continues at coordinate 16,897 of JAKVBD010000078.1, read as the reverse complement.
TGTGAAGTGGGGTGTAGTTCTACTGTTATTACTAGTCTTTTGTAAACCTCAAATGAAATTAGTTGCTGAGGTTAGAGGTTTTGAAAATAAACCGGTTGAAGTAGTAAAGCTAAAAGAGAACTTTGACGACTCACTGGGAGCTCAATCAATAGCCACAACAGAGAAAGAGGATCATTTCTACAAAAACTCTCTAAAGCCTTTTTTATCCAGGTATTGTCAGGATTGTCACAATGCAGATAAAAGAAAAGGTAAGTTTGATATCACTTATTTAACTCAGAAGGCTGACGTCAAAAAATACATTTCTTTTTTACAGGAAGTTGCAGATCAAATATCTGCAGGAGATATGCCTCCGGAAGACGAACCCCAGGCCAGTGCTCAGGAAACCAGTAATTTTATTTCTTCTATCAGAGCGGAGATTGAGCGCACGAACCCATATTATAATCAATCAGTTTTAAGGCGTTTAAATAAAGATGAGTACTTCAATACTTTAAATGACCTTTTCTACATGAATGATGACAATGCTTTTCGTGATACTGTGGGTTTTCCGCCGGATCAGCGTAAGCATGGAGTGACTAATAATGGGGAAGCTCTGATCACTTCAGGGGTACTGGTAGACACATACATAAAGGCTGCACGTGAAGTTATTGATCAGGTCTTACCTGTAGTCGAGGTTAAAAAGAAATACTCCAGAGTGGTATTAAAGCCGCCATTTTTGGCAAATGTTAGAGACTTCTCGACATCTATTTATGGTAAAAAAAATTATCAGGATATCGTGACTAATGAAATAGGTCCACGAATATCTCATCTCTATGCTCAAAAATTTGCCAATGGAGTGAAATATGACGGATACTACACAGTTAAATTATTGATTGAGGCCAAAAACAGGACTGCCGGAAACAAAATTGTCCTTGGTGGACAAATGAGTAAGGGCTTTATTAAAAATCAGCTAACTGTCAGGGTTTATGCAGGTAATTCTAAATTGGGTATACTTGCCAGAAAATCTTCCTGGGACAGGTTTTTGGGAGAGTATTCTTTACCAGATGATAAGCCTCACCAATTGGAATTGAAGGTTTGGCTCAAAAAAAGTGAGAGCTTGAAGTTTGGCTTCCCTATGGGATTGGATACCGTAAAAAAGTCAAAGCATAATTTCCAAAAATACTTACAAAAGAATAAGAATAGTCCACTGAATGTGCCGAATCTGTCTGAGGGTAGGAAGGCCGCTTCAAGTTGGTCAAAGTTTACCTCACAGTACTCGCAACTGTATCCCACTTTACGCTTTTACAGAATTGAAGTCGCAGGGCCTTTATTCAACTCAACAAAAATAGTAAATCCCATTTTAAAAGGTCAGTCTTATACAGATTTGGACTTGGAGAAGACTATCGCCGATTTCAGCGAAAGAGCTTTTCGGCGCCCGCTGGAGCCTGCAGAAATCCAGCCGATTCAATCTTATGTCAAAAGCACATATGAAAAAACCGGTAGCAAAAGAGAGGCCTTAGTCAATGGCTTGGTGGCTATACTTTCTTCGCCTCAATTTTACTACCACTTTGAAAACCCAGAGCAACTGGATGACTATGCTTTGGCATCAAGATTATCTTACTTTCTATGGTCGACTATGCCGGATGAAAGGCTGCTTGAACTTGCTAAAAGTAAAGGACTTAGTAGTAACACTGCAGTACTCCTTAAGGAAGTTGAGCGTATGCTTAATGATCCCAGATCAGATAAGTTAGTCCACAAACTTGCGGATCAGTGGCTGGGATTACATAAACTGGATTTTATTCTTCCCGATGATGAAAAAGAATACAGACGCTTAAACTTGAAACACCATAGTAAATATGAAACCTATGAATTTTTGAAATACATCCTGAACTCGAATCGGAAATTCATGGATATTATTAATGCCGACTACACATTTTTGAATAGCAATCTGGCTTACTATTACGGATTGGAAAACTATGATAAATTCCCCACCAATAATTATGTTAGAGTTAAGTCAATTAAAAATCGACCAAAAGGAGTCTTCGGTCACATGGGGTTGCTGACCGCAACTGCGAATGGAGTCGATACTTCACCGATTATTCGCGGTGTATGGATGTATGAGACTTTTTTAGGGAAAACACTGCCACCCCCGCCAGATGCCGTACCGGCGATAGAACCGGATATTCGAAATGCTAAAACGATACGGGATCAGCTCGAAAAGCACCGCGAAAATGCAGCCTGTTTCAGCTGCCACCAAAAGTTTGATCACTTTGGCTTTGCTCTCGAGGGTTTTGATGAATTAGGACGTTTGAGAACTCACTATACAAATGGGGTAAAGAATGTGCCGAAAACTAAGTTGATTAAAGTTGAGATTGATACCTCTGGCGAAACCGCACATGGAGAAAAGTTCAATGATATCCACTCCTTAATAGATATTCTGAGTCAAAAAGAAAACCGTTTCAGAGATGTTGTCGTCAAAAATTTATTGACTTTGGCAGTTGGCCGGGAAATCAATTCTAACGACAGTGAAGCTATTGCTGAGATCAGCAGCAATCTCAAAGCAGCCGGGGATGGCCTGGCAGATGCTGTAAAACAGGTTGCTCTTTCAAAGGCCTTCATGACAAAATAAATGAAATAGGCTGTCTTGTATTCAGCATTTTGTTCGTAAGAGAATGTAAGAATTTAAAAATGTTAAGGGTTATAGGCCATTATGAAGCATTTCATTAAATATATAATAGTTCTTTCTATTCTCTTACAGACTGCTTATTCCGAGCAGTATCTGTACATATCGAATAAGAAAGGAAAGTCCATTGACCAGTATTCAGTTAGTCCTAAGAATGGCGACCTGAAGCTGGTAAAAAAGCTCAAGTTGAAAAATGGCGTCAGTAGTTTAAGCCTGTCACAAAATGAAAGGTATATCTATACTTATTCTAAGTCGGAGTTGGTGACTCTTTATGTGGGCGAGAAAGGTAAACTCACAGTTAAAGGTTCAGCTAAAAACTCATTGGTTGGCGGAGGAAAGTTATCTGCCGATGGTCGTTTTTATGTACAGTATCATTACCGTGCAAACAAAGTGTCTGTTTTGGCAATGAAAGACTACCAGTTTTCTGGTAAGCAAGTTGACCTGGTTTCAACCACAGACCATCCACATGATGTGACTTTCTCGAATGACGGCAACTTTGTCTTTGTCCCACACAACTGGGAAAATCGTTTTTATCAGTTCAAGTTTAATCAGAAAACAGGTAAACTAACACCTCTTGAACCTCCGTATATAACTGGCCCGGACCTAGAAAAAGCAGGCTACGCGAATTTCCGCAGCTTGGCTCAGCATCCACGTAAAAATGTCCTTTACTGTACTTACGAAAAAGGTGGTGGTATTGCCTCTTTGACTTATGATAAAAATGGCGTCAAAATCTGGCAGGAGTTCTCCTCTGCTAAAGAGGGCTGGACCGCGAATCCTTCAACAGTTACTATGACGCAGGATTGCCGCTTTCTTTTCATGTCAAATAGAGGCGGTAAGGAAGGTGGTCAGGGAAGTATCGCTGTATTCAGTTTGGATCCTGAGACAGGAAAAATATTAAAGAAAGTCGGAGTTTATGCTAATAACGCTGAAAACTCCAGAGAGGTAAAAGTAGATCAATCCGGCCAGTTTTTATACAGCTCTTCAAACCGAACCGGATCTACTTTTGTTTACCATGTTAACCAAGATGGATCTCTTAAGTTTTACAAAGAATTAAAGATAGGCGGGGGGCCAATGCTTATCCTGGAAAGATAAGTTTTATCTGACTCTTCCGTAGTAGGCTTATGAGCGTCAAAAGACATTTCTTTTCGCGCTTTTTTTGTTTGTAGTTTAGAATTTTATTTGAGGGAATATCTCTAGGATATGTCAAGATAATTGGAGCGTTATCGATAGACTGTTAAGGGCAGGGTGAAGTATATGAATGTGAAGTTTAGAGTGTCGGTCAAGGTTGGATATGCGATTTTCGTGCTAGTTAAAGCCGGTGTTGTTCAGGAAAAGGAATATTGTTAGCGATAGTTTTGTTAACGTGTGCGAACAATATTAAAAGCAATGAGAGAGTATTATGGAACAGAGATTTAGCTTCATTCTTGTATTTTTACTGACCTTTAGTTCAGTCGCAGAGAGCAAGTGGGAGTCCTTATTTGACGGTAAAACTTTGACAGGTTGGTCATTTGCCGTTGAAGGAGATGTCAAAGCCGTTGATGGCGAAATTCAAATATTAACAACCAAGAATTTATGGTTGATTCACGAAGCGACCTATGAAAATTTTGAACTTGAAGCTGAAGTAAAAATGCCGACAGATGCCTATAATTCAGGCATTGGTTTCCGCATAAATAAAGGCAATGGTAAAAAGCCTCAAGGTTACCAGTGTGAAGTAGCAGAAAAAAAGACTGGTTCTGTTTATGCTATCGGTAAAGGCTGGGTTCTGCCCAAAAGCAAAAATGAATGGGATGGTTTCTACAAAGTAGCTGGTGATTGTTTTAAGTCTGGTGAGTGGAATAAAATCAAAATTCATTGCCAGGGCAAGCAGATTAAAATCTGGATTAATGGTCATCTTACCTGCGATATAGAAGACGATAAATTCAACAAAGGCGGCATTGCTTTACAGCACCATGGTAAAGGAGCAGTCCACCGCTTTAAGAATATTCGCATAAGAAAGCTTTAGGCTTTTTCCAATGAAATACATATTTGTGCTTTGGGTGCTGGTTTTTTCTTTACCGGCACAGGATGGTGACCCCAATTTAGAAGTCAATATTTTAGCTGAAAATATTTTCTCCGGCATGGAGATCTCGATTACCAACGATGGTCGGGTTTTTATCGCTGAACGAGAAGGAAAAGTAAAGCTGTACGATCCCAAGACGGGGGAAACGAAGGTAGTTCTTGAGCTTCCAACCCATCTTCCTAAAGAGTCGGGTTTTATAGGTTTGGCAATCGATCCGAATTTCGATAAAAATCAATGGGTTTATCTCTACCATACAGTCGAAATTCCGGGAGATGATACCTGGCATGAACACCATCTTGGTCGCTTCGACTTTAAAGATGGAGCACTACTTCCTGAATCGGAAAAAGTTCTTCTTAAAGTTAAAGCAGCCTATAAGCCTACGAGAATTCACGAAGGCGGCTCTATAGCTTTTGATTCGAATGGCTTACTCTACTTATCGACTGGCGATAACCAGATTCGTTCAGAGTACTTGTTTTCTTTAAAAACATCGGCAAATACTAATGACTTACGCGGTAAGATCCTTCGTATTAAGCCGGAAGCAGATGGAACCTACTCTATTCCTGAAGGTAACCTTTTCTTCCCAGGGACTCCAAAGACCAGGCCTGAAATTTACATAATGGGCCTACGGAATCCATTTAGAATTTCTGTTGACCAGCAGACAGGCTGGTTAATGTGGGGGGAAAATGGCCCGCCAAATAATTGGGTGCCAGGAACAACTATCGATAAGAAAATAACGCCATTAGGATATGATGAATTTAATATTGCCAAGAAGGCTGGCTTTCATGGTTACCCGATGATCATTGCTAATCAACAGGCCTACTACAATTACGACTTCAAGGCTAAGAAACAGAAAGTAAAGTTTGATATTAATGTGCCGATCAATGATCACGCAGAAAATACCGGTTTACAAAACCTGCCTCCAGCTCAACCGCCATTGATTTGGTATGAAGGTTTGCAGGAAGAGTTCCCAGAATTAGGAAAAGGTGGAGAATCCGCAATTTCTGGACACGTAGTGAGAAACCTCGCTCAATATCCTGAAAAAACACGTTTATCAGATGCTTATGAAGGGTCTTGGCTGATTGGTGAATATGCCCGTGGTTGGGTCAAAGCTGTAAAGCTGGATGAGCAGGGTAAGATCAAAAAGATTATGCCGGTTTTACCGCGTTTGAATCTTGGTTCACCGACTAACATAAAAGTTGGCCCGGATGGCCGGATCGATGTACTTTACTTTGTCCGAGGTAAGAAATTGATGGGAGATGCAGGTTACCTTATTCGCCTTGAAAACAAAGATTCGTCTACCAGTAAAGCTCAGGACCAAAGTGCTTTTCTCAGTATAGATAAGAAGCCAAGAATTATCAGTATAAACGACAAAGGCTTTAAATTTATGTCCGGTAGCGATTGTATGACCTGTCATCAATGGACGGGTAAAAGAATTGGTCCAAGCGTCACTGAAATTGCCAAAAAATATAAGGGTCAGGAGAACACTATATCCTCCACGTTAGTAGAAAAAATACTCAAAGGCGGCGGTGGTGTCTGGGGCGATATTCCTATGATGCCTCACCCACAGCACACTGAAAAACAAGCCAGTGAAATGGTAAAAACCATTTTAAAGCTTAATCAGATAAAAGAGCATTAAAAATGTAGGGCCTGTTGGTATATAGGCCTTATATCTAATTTTTCCGTTTAGAACCGATGAATTCAGACGCTTTAAAGCAACATACTTTTAGGTGTGTAAGCGTTAAATCAAATTTATGAGGTTGTGAATTATGGCTGGAAAGCTTATTTCTATATTATTGTTTATTTATTTTATAGTCCCAAATCTTCTTTCAGAAACAAAACGTCCCAATATCCTTTTTTGTATTGCCGATGACTGGGGTGATCATGCCGGGATTTATGGCGATAAGGTTGTAAAAACACCGAACTTTGATGCTTTGGGAAAGTCTGGAATTATTTACGATAATGCTTATGTCTCATCTCCTTCCTGTGCACCATCAAGAGCAGCAATCGTAACAGGCCAGTGGCACTGGTGTTTGAAAGAAGCGGCTAACTTGTATGGCCCAATTCCGATGAGTGAGCCTCTTTATACAGATCTTCTTGCAGACGCAGGTTATCACGTTGGGCTTACCAGAAAAGGCTGGGGGCCAGGTGATTATAAGCCACGTCCACATAATCCAGCCGGCAAAAACTATAAAGATTTTACAGCATTTCTAAAAGACCGACCGGAAGGTAAACCATTCTGTTTTTGGTTTGGTTCAAAAGATCCTCATCGTGGTTACGTAAAAGATTCTGGAGCTAAGGCAGGAATCGATTTGGATGCGATAGAACTTCCAAAAGTTTTTCCTGACAGTCCAGAAGTGCGTGGCGATGTAGCCGATTACTATTTTGAGGTTCAACGCTTTGATCGCGAAGTCGGTGAACATGTTGCTAAACTCAAAGAGATTGGCGAGTACGAAAATACCTTAATTATCGTCACCAGTGACCATGGTATGCCATTTCCTCGTGGTAAAAGTAACCTTTATGACTTAGGCGCAAAAGTGCCGTTTATTGTGCACTGGCCTTCTAAAATTAAGACTCCCAACCGTTTAAAGAACTTTATAAGCACAATTGATTTAGCGCCGACTTTCCTCGAAGTGGCCGGAGTAGAAGTTCCTCAAAATGTAGTAGGTCAGTCTTTAGTGCCGACGATGGCTAAGGGTTACACATCTGATCAGGGCCGTCAAAGTATTTTGACCGGTAAAGAAAGGCATGTTCCAGGGCAAGAAAATGATAACGCTGGGGGGTATCCATCCAGAGCACTTCGCGATCACAAATTTCAATTGATTCGCAACTTTGAAGTAAAGTGGTATCCTGCAGGTACTCCTAACTATGAAAAGTGTTTCATTAAAGGTGGTTGGTATGGTGATTGTGACAATGGTCCGACTAAGTCTTATATGGTGGATAACAAGGACAAAGACGAGCATCATAAAAAGCTTTATGAACTTGCTTTTGGCTTTCGTCCAGAATTTGAACTTTATGACCTTGGGAAAGATCCGCATCAAATGAATAATCTGGCCAGCAATCCAGAGTACGCCAAGGTTTTGGCTAAAATGAAAGGTGAACTGAGAAGGCAATTGGCTGAAGCGGGAGATCCTAGAATTACTGGAGCTCCTCATACATTTGATATCGACCCATATCTTGGTGGAAGCCCTAAGCATCCAAGTCTTGGTGGCAAAAAGAAGAAAAAGAAATAACCTTCGGATATGAGGTTTCAGGCGCTTGGCTTTCAGTTATTTTTCAAGGCTGTGAGCACCGGCGGTTCACCAGTAATTCAGCAAGCTACCGTCCCTCAAACCTTTAAGCATTGCGCCCTGAGACCTTCAAGCGCAGCGCCTTAAAACTTAATTAACGGTATTATTTGTTCCGTTTAGTTCATTTAGTGCGCGATTGATAACTCGCACGCCGTACTTGCCAACTGAATTGAGACCTTTTGGGTATTTAAGATCTTCTTTCATTTGCTCGTCGACCGGTTTGGCCATCTCGTCGATTTCATCGAGAGCAATGACAGCGTGAAGTATTTCCCATTGAGCGCCTTTAGTTAGTTCATTGTTAAGAACCGGTAGAGCTTTTACAGGTTTGTTGAGGCGGCAAAGTCCACGGGCAGCAGCCGTTCTTACTGTTGATGAAGGATCTTTAAGAAGAGCTTTCAAAGTACTGCCCACCTGACTATTTGAAGTAAGTGCAGCGCCGATATTTCCAATACCGGTTGCACCCCAGTAATCAATAGCACTGTCACTGTCCTTGGTAGCTTTAAGAAGAGCGGGTAGCGTTTTGATGCCTTCAGAAACATTTTAGCCGCATTAGCAATTCTTTCTGTGATAGAGTCGGCTCCGGCCTGTCTTAAAACTGCATATTCACTACCTGCAGTTTTAGCTTTTTCTTTGAGGATTGGCTCCGGGATTAGGCCGGTGTCTTTACTTCTCTTCACCCAGGAAATATGTTCAGTACGAAGCTCTTCAAGAACTTCTTTGTATTGTGGCTGACTGGCCAGGTTGTTGATGTTATGCGAGTCCGAAAGGTAATCATATAGCTCTTCAACAGGCTTAGCAGAGCTGAAGTAGAACTCGGCTGCAGGAGGAAGTTTGCCAAGGCGCAATTCTGCCATGGTGGCACCTTTTTCAGGAGTATTTTTATACTGATAGAAAGTCTTCAAAGGCTCATAGTTGCTGATGTAAAGAAAGCGACCATTGCGGACTGAACGGATGATGTCGCAGCGTTCATCCATAAGGTCTCTGGCACCTTGAACATACTTTCTTTTTGGACTGACTTTTTCATCAAGAAATGCTTTTCCATAGTATATGGACTGGAATTTTAACTCCAGCAAGATTTAGAACAGTCGGGCCGAAGTTATAGAGTCAGTGCTTTGAACGTGGCAGACCAACACCCTGGTCAGACCAGATCATGACGATAGTGTATTCGTAAAGGCCATCGTTTTTAAGCTGTTGAAGTAGATTATCGAACCATTTATCGTAGGCAGAAATATGTTCATAGTTATGCTTCCAGTCTTCGCGGACTGTTGGGGTATCCGAGAAATACGGCGGGATTTGTAGGCGAGATGCATTTTGTCTTTTTTCGATAGATAGGTCTTTAGTGACTTTAGTTTATTTAGAAGTATTGGCGATACCGGACTCATGACAGCTCGTGTAATTAAAGACAGCAAAGAACTGTTGATCTTTGTCAGGCCTGTTGCGCTAATGAGCTTTGCTTGAACTCATATCCCAGGAGTCTTTAGGAGTCTTGAATTGGTAGTCCTGTTTGGACTTATTTTTGCAGTAATAGCCGGCATTTTTTAAGTATTTTGGAAATCGGCGAACCTCTTCGGGAAGAGTTACAGTATAACGCATGTGCTGAGTTCCCATGGTAGTCTGATACATACCAGTAATGATACCGCTGCGACAAGGTTCGCAGACACCGGCAGTAGTGAAAGCTTTGCTATATAGAATAACCCCCTGAGCAAATTTATCGATTGTTGGAGTTTTAGCGAATTGATCGCCATAACAACCAAAATGAGCGCTTTTATCTTCTGCTGACAGCCAAAGAATATTTGGTTTTTCTTCTGAGCTCCTGCTAATAAACAGAAGAGTAACGATAAAATTTGGGCTCTTCGCGTGTTGCTGTAAATTTTCAGCTGATAGCAGCAGTTAAATACTATCGCCTTCGCTCAAGGATGTTCCCGGCATAAAGCCATTCGCCAGCTCGTTATTTATACGGGCCCTTCCTTGCGCTACAGTTATTCTCCTGCGGAGTGTTTCGCCAGCGGGTATAAACTTTCGTTTCCTTTAAAATAAGTAAGCCGATTGCATCAGTATAATTCTTAATCACTACAAAAAGAGGTCATTATGTCAATCAGCTTACTTCAACATACACAGAGAATTACCGGATACGAGCACCGCAAGTTTGAATATCGCAAAGGAGAATTAATAATTCACATTGCTCGCAAAAAAGCAAATTTACCTGTTCAAATTGCCATAGTCCCAATGTGACAGCCACTCCGGTTGGCACCCGACAAATCCGGACATTGCCGATGGGGACAAAGAAGACCATAATATCAATTTCTATGTATCGTCTTCGCTGTCATGATTGCGGTAAATATCTGATGGAGAATATTCCATTTATTTCCAGTGCGATTAATCGGATAAGTAAGGTTCTTGAGCGCAGTATTCTGGACTTGCGTAAGGAAATGAGTATCGTTCGAGATTTGTACAGTGGAGCGACTTTGTTTGTTGGCAGGGGAAAAAGTGGCGATACTCTTAATGAATTTGCTGCTCAGCTTAAACGCTAAAAAGTTCAAATTAAGTTTGTTGCTTAACTGATCACAAAAATAAGTTTATGAATTATTCAGGTTAGAGTAGTCTATGTATAAATTCCTGAGAGTTAGTTTAGGAAAGTACGCAGTCCGTGCTTATACGGGCTTACCAGTGATGTTGATATGACATCATTTTGTCTAATGGAAATTCGGAAATGAGTTTGGGTAGAATTAATTCTTTAATCGTAAGTTATTTTTTGTTAAAAGGTAGTGTGTTGACTTTTCATGCAAAGACTAGTATAGTTGTTTAAAGTAAATCAATGTAGGAGAATCCCATTAAGCCATTTAAAAAACTATCTGATATACCACATTTACTGAAAAACTTACGGTACTTGATCAAGTCAAACTACCTGAGTATCAAAAACTCCAAGAATATTTTGCACCAATGCAGTTCTTATGCAGACAGGTGTAGACACTCCAGAAATACTATCGAAGTCAAACAAGCCCAATTGGTAATTAATGAACTGATACGATTTTCACATTGGTTAAGGAAACGAGACTTAGGGGTTTTAGTCAAAGCTAAATAGTTATCATTTTTTCTTGGCTTAAGCGTTAGGGAGATGCTTAAGCGATTATTTCAGGGCTATAAAGGTTTTATCGTATCAGCTTTACAAATTTAAATCATGCTGTACTTTATTCATCAGCTGGAAAGATTACAGCAAGTTTTTATTTTTTATGTTTTATTACCGTTCGTTCTAACACCTCTACCTAGTAATCTCTATATCTGTCTTCATTTTCGCAAGAAATTAACTATAATTATCAACTAGGAGATTACCTATGTCTACACAATCTGGAACTGTTAAATGGTTTGACGAAACTAAAGGTTTTGGTTTTATTGAAAGAGAAGGCGGCAAAGATTTATTTGTTCACTTCCGTTCAATTCAGTCACCTGGATTCAAATCGTTACAAGAAGGTCAAACTGTAGAGTTTGATGTTGAGGAAAGCCAGAAAGGCCCTTGCGCAGCTAACGTATTTGTTTGCTAAGAAAATTTTGAGTCACGCGATGTGACTCTTTATTATTTTGGGGGAATGGCTACAACAAAGGTTTTTGCATGTTGAGTCAACTTTTCCCAATACTTACCGGCTTAATGAAGGTCTCTATTTATAGTGGTATGCTTTTTTAGAGTGCTGACTAGCGGCATCTGCACAAGAAATCAAAGAAAGATGCGCATCTTCTTTAATTTTTTTAGTGCAGGAACTTTTCTTACCTTTGTAGGACTTACTCCCATTGTAACCATCATTAAAAGCTATGCTTTCTTTGGATTTATTAAATGAAAAAGGCTTTTTCGTATTTGGTTTACATTTTAAGCATTTATATAAGGCTCTACACGTAGGACATGTTTTTTGGACTCTTTTAGCTTTACCTTTGGCTCTTTCAAAGCCTATTGTTAAGCCATCTTCACAGCTGCTGTTTTTACAGCATTTTTTACAATCAGTTGTAACAGCGTTAGTGAAAAAGTAGCAATATCACAATTTTAAAAATTATTTTATGCTCAGGCCTAAAGTTGTAGTTGTTGTTAATATGACTTACAATTTTCTAAATATAAAGACTTGAGTTTGAAATAGGGTGTTAAGGGCTTGTCTAAGATATTTATTTCTTTGGCAGCTTTTCGGTGAATTTATGTGCTAGAGAAATTGCTCTTTCTATAATCTCTCGATCTTCTCAGCCCTCTGTCGTAATCATGCTTCAGTCTTTCATAGATTCTTCCGGTTATGTCAAAGTCGATGCCCCAATCTTCTTTTTTGAGCTCGGATTCATTTTTTTTGCTGCTAAGAACAATGATGTTGTCATGCCATATTCCCAGACAGACATTGCTATTTATCAGATAAGCGATACTGCCAAATATCTTCTTGGTTTTCAGGACTGGCCAATCATTTGTAATGCGATTGAGGACTTCTTCTAGGTATTCTGAATGTGCCATTAGCTTTTCTGTTTCTTTTGCCTTCAAGTTACTAGAACTGATGTTTTTAAAAATTTAAGGAAGTTAATAGTTGCAATCTTAAGATATTTGATTATATTGAGATTAAATCTCAATTGTTTAAAGGGAGTATATATAATGAATACAAGAGCTAGAAAAAAATCTGCTGAAGAGGCAGTAAAGGTTGAGAAGCATAAAAAAATTATGGCGAGACCAGTAAATCCAAAAACGACATCACTTTACTGGATGGCCAAAGGCAGGTTTAATGCCGAATATTAACTTTCGAAAGTACTAACGAAAATCAGCCATGGTCATCTAAGATGGGCGACCATGGCTTTATAACGCATGAGCCGGATTTATTCCGGTTTCAAATCTTTGCCATCTTTTACCGGATACTGAGCTTCAGCTTTAACAAGCTCATCGTTCATAGCTGCTAACATTCTTTGCAGTGTGTTTTTATCTGAACTCGCTAAGTTGTTTTGTTCATAAGGGTCTTTGGCAAGATCAAACAGCTCGTATTTCTCGCCACCTTTTTTAGGAAGGTAGTGATAGATCAGTTTGAAGTTACTTTCACGATAAGATGTAAAGTAACTGCTACGATGGGAATGAGGGAAATGCATCAAGAATTTTTGCGGACGCGAACTTTGTTGTTTGGCAAAGTAGGAAGTCAGGCTATGTCCATCGATGACATGACTTGCGGGATGTTTTACTTCTGCTATTTCCAAAACGGTTGGAAAGATGTCAGTCATGTTAGCGAAGTCGCTAGTAATAATTCCGCCTTGCTTGATTGGGAACTTTTTCTGAAGTTTAGAATTTGCAGAAGGCTTAGCATAGGCTGCAATAAATGGTACGTGCATACCACCTTCATAGTGAGTTCCTTTTTTGCCGCGGAGTGGAGCAGAACAAGCGACTTCATGAGTATTACCAATTGGCGCATCTGTTCCGTTGTCACCTAAGAAAATAATGATAGTATTTTCGGCAACTCCAAGCTTTTCGAGGTTGGTTTTGATATCGCCCAAAGATTTATCTATGCCTTCGATCATAGAACCAAAGATCTCACCTCTCTGACCTTTACCTGAATTTGCATAGTTCTTAATAAAGCGAGGGTCTGCTTCGAAAGGAGAGTGAACAGCATAGTGGCTCATGTAAGTGAAGAATGGCTTTTTCTCTTGAACAGCTTTAGTAATTTCTTTATTTACTTCGATGGTGAGGGCTTCAGTTAAGTAAATATCTTTGCCATAGTACTGCTCAAGTCCGGGGACAGCACGGTGTTGTTTTTTCTTTTGGCCTTTACCAAAATTTTTCGTACCCAGATAACTGCCAGGAGCGCCAAAGGAACAGCCGGCAATGTTGACGTCGAAACCCAAGGCTTCTGGATTTTCGCCTTCTTTACCAATGGGAGCAAAGTGAGCTTTACCTGAGAAAATAGTTTTATAGCCTGCTTCACTCATAACTTTTGGGAGAGTTATGTCATTTCGTGTCAAACCAGCCCAGTTCCATGCTTCAGGCCCGTTGCTGCCGGTATTCTTTTTTTCAGGACCTATAAATTGTGTTGTTTTATGACGAGCCGAGGATTGGCCATTCATAATAGATGCTCGAGTCGGTGAGCAGACGCTATTTGCATAAAAAGTTGAAAAGCGAGTGCCGTTTGCGGCAAGAGCTTCCATGGCTGGCGTTTTGTAAAATTTGTTTAGATCATGTTTGACTGGGTTACCGGATTTATCAGTCAAGAAAGGTACCGAGGTGTCCATAACACCCATGTCATCGACAAGGAAAATAACAAAATTCGGTTTGTCGGCAGCGGTTAGCCAACAGGAAAATAATACAAGAAAGAAGCTCAAATACTTCATTTATAACTCCACGCTTAAATTCACAACAGTACAGAAACTACCTATGGTTACATTCTATTATGACTGAGTCGGAGAGAAAAGATTTAAGAAAACTTCTTTCTTGTATTTTTTGGTTTATTACTGGTATGGGCTACTTGGTGTTCAACGCTGCAGCGATCTCACGAAAGCTCTCAAGTCCGGCTTCTATGTTTTCGATGATTTCATCAGCTAACTCATCTGGATCAGGTAAATTATCCAGATCAGTCAGGCTTTTATCCTTTAACCAAAAGATGTCCAGGCTGGTTTTGTCGCGGGCGATTATTTCATCGTAGCTGTATTTGCGCCAACGGCCTTCAGGGTTTTCTTCACTCCAGGTTTCTTTTCGCTTGTGACGATTTTCGGGATTGTAAGACTCAACAAAGTCAGCTAGATCATTCATCGTCATCGGCTTCTTCTTGAGAGTGTGATGGACGTTAGTGCGATAATCGTAGTACCATATTTCTTTGGTCTGAATTTCTTTCCCTCCTGGCTTATTGTCAAAGAAGAGAACGTTCGCTTTGACACCTGGACGGTAGAATATTCCCGTCAGCAATCTGAGAATAGTGTGTAAATCCGTCGTTTTCATGAGTTCCTGACGGATCTTTTCTCCGGCACCGCCTTCAAATAAAACATTGTCTGGCAAAACGACAGCTGCTTGACCAGTGGCTTTCAGCTGCGTTCTTATGTGTTGCAGGAAGTTAAGCTGCTTATTTGACGTAGTTTCCCAAAAGTCCTGACGGTTATAGCTGAGGTCTTCTTTTTCAATATCTCCTTCTTCATTGGTAATGGTCATACTGCTCTTTTTACCAAATGGAGGATTGGCCAGTATGTAGTCGTAGCGCTTGCCATCATCGGCGATCAATGCATCGGCAGAGGAGAGGAAGCTGGCATTGTCAATTTCACCGATGTTGTGCAGGAACATATTCATCAGGCACATGCGGCGGGTATTGGCGACTATTTCATTGCCGTGGAATGTACTGTTCTTTAAGAATTTCTTTTGTTCTGGATCTAAACGCTGACTGGCAACAATCCAGTCGTATGCGGCCAGAAAGAAACCGCCTGTACCACAGGCCGGGTCAGCGATGCTTTTTAAGGGTTGCGGTTGGACACAGGCGACGATTGTTTTGATCAGTGAACGCGGTGTAAAGTACTGACCGGCACCGCTCTTGGTGTCTTCGGCATTTTTCTCGAGTAGGCCTTCGTAGATTTTGCCTTTGACGTCAGCGCCCATGAGGCTCCAGTCTTCTTTGTCAATGAGATTGATAACCCGCAATAATTTGGCGGGATCCTGAATTTTGTTTTGACTCTTGGTAAATATCTGTCCCAGCATGCCTTTTTCGGATGAAAGGCTGCGCAGCAACTGACTGTAAAAAGCTTCCAGTTCGGCGCCTTTTTTAGCTGCCAGAGTTTCCCAGTCGCAGGTTTCGCCATCGTCAATTTCCTTGCCTTCAATGTCCTTTAGTTTAGGGAATTTAAGGCCTTTGTTGTAAGGTGGCTTATTGAGTTCATCGGCCATTTTTATAAACAGCAGGTAAGTTATCTGTTCGAGGTAATCGCCATAGCCGACGCCGTCATCGCGTAAGACGTTGGCCAGGTTCCAGATTTTTGAAATGATAGTCGAGTCAGTCATTTGAGTCTTTTAATTGATTTGTGGTTGATCAGCGACTTCATCTGGGAAATCGCCATGCTGTTTAATTGTTCGAGCCGAGCTGCTTGATCAAGGCCTTGTTGAATGAGCAGAGCATTGACGCTTTCCATGTTGGATAAGACAACCAGTTGTTCCAAGGTGGCGGCATCCCGCAAATTGCCTTTAGATTCAGGCGCTTCACGGCGCCAATCGGCAGCAGTTTTGCCAAAGAGGGCGACATTGAGCAGGTCGGCTTCAGAAGCATAAACCAGGGCTTTTTGTTTGGTAGAGATCTTTTCCGGAATAAGGTTTTCCTTGATGGCGTCGGTATGAATGGTGTAATTCACTTTGGCCAGAGTTCTTTGTAGGTTCCAGTCTAATTTTAGTCGGTCATTTTCTTCGTCTTTAAGGCGTTGGAACTCTTTAATCAGAAAAAGCTTAAATTCGGCACTGATAGCGGAGCCGAATTCAAAGGCGATGTCTTTGTGAGCGTAAGTGCCGCCATAGCGTCCGGCTTTTGAAAAAATACCGATTGCCCCGGTTTTCTCGACCCACTGGCTGGGGCTGAGAACAAAGGAGGGCAGTCCGGCCTGAGTTTTAAAGTGGTCGAATTCGACCACTTTAAAATCGGGATTGTAAATCGACTCCCAGGTGCCGAGGAATTCTAAAGTCGTGCGGGTACGAATCCAGTTTTTGATGACATCTGCCGCCCGGGCGCCATCGGTCTTGGCTTTGGCCATATCTGTTATGCAGATGTAGTCCTGGCCGTTTTGTTGAGTTATGCCAACCTGAATGTCCTGTACACTTAGCTTTTTACTCATCGTCTCATTCAAAAATCTTTTTTAATTATGGCGATTTTGCCACAGTTAAACTGTTTTCTACTCTTCAAATTCATGCCTTGGCCGCTTTTTTAGTTTTCTTTT
>JAKVBD010000077.1 GCA_022446985.1 Lentisphaerales bacterium | reverse complement strand
GGCTGCTATAAGAGTCATGGTAGCGAAGACGTTAAAGAGTATTGACCAATTGTAATTCTGGGCAATATAGCCAACGCCGATGCCGCCAAAGATTGCCGATACTGAGCCGCAACCATTAATAAATCCTGTTGCCGATGAAGCGCCTTTCTGGTGTCCGAAGTCAACGGCAGCGACCCCGGATATCTGTGAATCCGCTCCAAAAAGGAAAAAGCCAATAAGGAATAAACAAATTACCATGACCCAGGATGCTGAAGTCATTTTTTCTGCTGGGACAGACTTCTTAAAGAGAATATTGAACTGTATATCCTGCAAGAGTTTGGACAGCTTTAAGTTAAGTTGACTTTGAGGGAGTTTTGTGAGTTGTTTTTGAGCCTGCTTCAGCTGATCTTGTATTTCATCGCTTACGAGAGAAGGCGCAGCGTGTAAGACAAGAAGAGGCTCATGTATAGTTTTTAGCTGCTCATCATTTTGGGCTTGAGCGGCGAGCTTTTGTAATTCTGTTTGAAAAGCAAAGCTTATGTCATCGCCACGGTCTTCGAGGTATTGTAGTATATCATTTCTGATTTCTAGAAGACTGCTTTGAATATCATTTGAATCTTGTGAACCACTTACAAGTATAGTCTGGGTTTTATCGAGCATTATAACGCAGTTTTTACTCTCAAGTTTTTTCAATTTCAGGGTGGCCTGCATATTGATCACAGCCGGGTGATTCTCTGTAAAATTCAGTTCTTTCATTTCTGCAACGATTTCACTTAGTCGGCTGCGGTAAACATCGGCAATATTACCGCTGGCGAGCAACTGGCTGCGACTGATTTTTCGCAGTTCAACTATGGCTTGCTTGAGTTGGATTCGTTCATCAATGCCCGCTAATTCGACGGTGGATAACTTCTTGGCAATAAGCTTAAGGCTGTTACTGTCTAGTTTTCCTGAGTCAATTAATGCGAGTAGATCATTCGTGGAGTTTTTTAACGTCTCCTGAGTTGATAAGCCTTGTAGGTTAGTGGCAATTTCAGCAGCTGAATTCAGGTTCACTTGTTTGGTCGTTCTGGTAACGAAGCCGTCAAAAAAGAAGAGGACAGAGGAAAGTAAAAACAAGGCGATGACAATGAAAGGCATGCGTTTGGCTTTAAATACTTTATCTGAAAGTATACCGGCCAGTATGGATCCCAGGATGCCAGCCAACTCAAATGAGATGCTGATGGTCGTCGAAAACATAACACCTGTCTGTAGCTTTTTAGCGACATAGTAAGGCCCCCATAAGAGAATGGCATAACGAGTTGGTTTAAGCAGGAAGTAGCTCAGTCCTAGCAGGCCAATCATCGGCAGTTTGATAATCTCGAGCCAGCTTATTTTTTCACTTTCGGCTTCCTTCTCTTCGCCGTGATACTCTTCGATAGAAGGCAGGCCGACATCGTGTGGTTTATTTCTTTGAAAGAAATAAATGAGTAGGAAAATACCGAATAGGCAGAGAGCAGGGATGTAAAATGCAAATCGCCAATTGCCTCCAAACCAGGCCATGGAAGCTGCGGCTAAAGGTGTAGCTACTAAGCCGCCAACGGCATAATTCGTCGTCCACCAGCCAAGTACGGTGCCACGCTCTTTGCGAGAGTACCATGAACTTAAGTTTTTAGTCAGTGGAGCCCATCCCGATGACTGAGCCAATCCCTGAATAAGATTGATGACTAAAAATGCAATGGCCATGCTGGAAGCGCCCATAGCCAGACAGGCTGCTATCGATAAGCCGAGGCCGATCAAAATAACTCTTCTAGGTCCGATTTTGTCGGCGGTTGCTCCCCATACAAACTGACCGACGGCATAAGCAGCCAGGTAAGCACTGTCGATCCAGCCCATCATAGTTTCATCCATATCCAGATCAATACTGCTTTTACTCGCGGCAAAAGCTTTACGGGTCAGGTAGAAGCCAAAGTAGGTTAACCAGGTGAGTGCAAAGATACGGCGGCGCCAGCTTTCGTACTTGGCGCTTTTCTGGACGATTTGTTGTTGATCTTGTGTACTAGTCATAACTATTTCTTGGCTAAGTCATTTATGAGCTGTGCCGCACACTGGGCTCCATATCGATAACAACGGAAAGCGCTGTTGAAGCCGCCCATGATATTGCCTGCGGCATACCAGTCTTTGTGAGAAGTGCGAAAGCCATCGAGTAAGGGCAGTCGCTCCTTTTGATTCAGTAACACGCCGCTGCTTTGCAGCAGTTCACTGTTTGGCGTTAAGCGTCCGGCAATAATGACTGCATCTAAAGCCATTTTTTTATCGGCAAACTTTAGCCTTGTTGGTTGATTGAAGCCGTTGATACTCATTTCTTCAGCAGCTTCCCAGTCATTTTTACCAAAGAAGTTGAAGTAGAGACGTTCGAAAAAGTTACTGCGATTGCCTTTATCACCAACCAGTGTTACCAGAGCGTCACTTCTATGGCAGGAGATTTCTGTTGCGGCTGAATGAGCAATAAGATCTTCGCCTAAAACTGCAGCGAATTCCGGTGTTTCAGCTGTTTCGCCAATAAGGTTCAAGAGATTCATGGTGTAGTAAACTCTGGATGGACGGGAACCGTAAATACCGCCACGTTCGGTGCGGCTTTTTTCTCTGCTGCCGCAGGCAAAAATAATCTTCTTAAAATTTACCCGGACTTTACCGTATCCTTTGCGAACCACACTTAGGCAGTTTAAATGCTGGTCGGCTTCGAGAACTTGCGAACAAAGCCAGACATCGGCAGAGCTGCGCGATAGTTTATCGGATAGCAATCTGGCATAATCTTCGCCTTTAATCAACCATCCGGCCGGTGTCATAAAGGTGCGGATTGAAGTGCGTTTGTACTTGGCAGAAACACCGCCAATTTCTTTGCTGCGTTCAATAACCAGGACGGAAAGTCCGGCTTGGCTCAGTTTAATGGCCGCACTGACGCCGGTTGGGCCGGCGCCGATAATTGCAACGTCGTAAGAATTCATTAGCATGCTCCTCCGGCGAACGCGCTTTCAAGACCTTTTTTTGTAACTTCAGAGATTTGAGTTTGCTGTTTTTTAGCGACAAAAGAAGCTATGGGAACACCACAGTTAAAAGCCTGGCAGCGGCCCATTTGTGAGCGGGTGCGCCGTTTAAGAGCATCCATGGTTTTGGGTTGCAGACAAGAATCTAAAGCCCGGTTTATCTCGCCAAGGCTGATGTTTTCGCAGTAGCAGACAATTTCACTGTCTTCATCGCTGACATGTTCCTGTTCATATGGCGGCTTCCACCAGCCCGGCCATTTACTATCAGGACGACTGTCCACAGCGTTCTCTTTTTTGACCAGATTTAAAGAACAGTTTTCCACAAGGCCTTTAATCATGTATCTGGCCAGAGTAAAGGAAGAGGTCAGTCCGGTTGAGCGTACTGCTGTTATAGTGTTCATACCTTCCAGGCCATCATTGAACTCAACCAGGTAACTGCCAGCATTACTATTGCAACGCAAACCGGCATAACTGGCAATCGGAGGGTGATCACTGAGGGAAGGGCACATTTTCAGAGCATTGTCTTTGACCTGGGAAATACCTTCTTTAGTGGTAATCGTCGCTTCAGTTTCATCCGGGGCCAGGTCTTCTGCGGTAGGGCCTGCCAGGATATTGCCGAATATTGTTGGTGCTACCAGCATGCCTTTGGTCTTTTTAGTCGGAATGGGCAGGTAGATATGATCGACTAGATTTCGGGCACTTTTGTCATAGAGTATAAATTGGCCGCGACGGGGATTGGTGTCATAGACTTTGCCAGCGTGCTTTTTAGTCAGCTCACGACTCCATAAACCGGCAGCGTTGATACAATTTTTAGTATTAATCTCAAGTCCATCATTGATACAGATTTTTAAGCCATTTTCAACTTTGGTAACAGTCTCTACTTTGGAGCCAAAGATGATATCGACACCATTGGCTACGGCAATTTCAGCAAAGCCAATGGGAACCTGAAAGGGGTCGATAATACTTTCGCGTGGAATGATCATGCCGCCTTTGACAGAGTCTCCGACATTTGGTGCGAGGTTTAAGACTTCATCTCTACTTAAGAGACGAACATCCTTTTGATTGTTTTGCAGTGCTTTCTCATACAGAGCTGGCAGTTGTTCGGCTTGTTCATCGTTAAGAGCAACCATAATGGCACCGCATTTAATCATCGGCGCTTTGAGTTTCTCGGCCATTTCAGGCCATTCGTAAGCAGCTCTTGTGACTAATTTTGATTCCAGACTGCCCGGTACGGCATCGAACCCGGTATGAATAATGGCACTGTTCGACTTACTGGTTGCCTCGCCAACATCGGTATTTTTCTCCAATACTAAAACAGAGAGTTCGTACTGTGATAATTCATAAGCTAAAGCGCAACCTACAACTCCGGCTCCAATGATGACGATGTCGTAATTATTCTTTAACTTTGATGGTGCTGTTTTATACAACCATCGATGCCAGACTAAGCCATTTTCAGTCATAATCATTTCCTTAAATTTCTCTGGAATCAGTCCAAGTTAGTTTTAAGTAATAAAAGACTAAAAAGTTGGAATTGCTACATGAAATCCAAATAAAAGCACAATAATCCAACATTTTTTATTGCTTTTGTGTTGTATTTGTAGTGTTTGAGTTGGGTTTTAATGTTCGTTTAGAGGCCTGGAATGAACTTAAATAAACATATGCAGAGTAAGTATGTGTCAGGAAGATGGATGCGATTCAGATATTGTAAAAAATCTGTTATTTGCTGAAGAAAACTCTGGCGGCCATTGGGCAGTATGGGCAGATAATGGTTATTTTTGAATTAGTCCTGTAGACTAAGAATATATTTGCGATTGATTTCCCAGGGCGCAGCTTTGTTTGCCCTGGGCCAAGATAAAAAAACGGACCTTCAGCCCGAAGTTAGAATAGATCAGTTTTTGATATAATACTCTTAAAGATACTCAACTTTGCTTTTCTCACAAAGGCGGTTCATTGCATCATTTTCCTTATCGGATCCGACAAAGTAATCGACATCGACCATGCGGGCAATTTTATGAGGCCCTAACTTAAAGTATTTAGAGCTGTCACCAACTATAATTTTAGTCTTGGCATTGTCTAACATAGATTCAGCTACAGCAGCTTCATCCGGGTTGACCACCATGAGACCGTGATCTTCATTAACCGCGGCAATACCGACAATTGCGACATCTGCCATAATTTTGTTGATTGAATTAATAGTTTCATAGCCATGGTTGGCTCTTAATTTTGGCAGATAGTGGCCGCCAAGCATATGAATAGATTGCGTCGGATTTCCACCAGCGGCTATGGCCTGAACAATGACATGCGAATTTGTGTAAATAGTCAAATCATCTATTTTATGTAACTCTTCAGCGACGGCTAAGGTGGTTGAACCAAAGTCAATGAGTATGTGCTGAGCTGGTTTTATAAGGCCGGTAACCTTCTGAGCGATGTCCTTTTTCTCAGCTGAATTTTCGTCAAAGCGTTCACTTAAAATATTCTCAACGGGAACCAGACTGACAGCTCCACCGTGAATTTTTTCCAGTAGACCTTCTTTTTCCATTTCGTTGAGGTCGCGTCTAATAGTTTCCGGTGTCACTCCAAAGCGCTCAACCAGGTTGATCGCCTTAACTCTACCTTTACTATTTACTTCCTGTCTAATCTTAAGCTGCCGTTCAATTCTGTTCATAAAAATCCTTAAGTAGCTTTAAATAAATAAAGATATGATCGCGACAATTCAAGACTGTTGGCTTGTCGATTTCAACATTATTGATTTTATTCCCACAAAAATCCAACATTATCAGGAGTCAGGAGTCAGGAGTCAGGAGTCAGGAGTCAGGGATTTTGTACCTGCAACTTGCAACCTCTACTCTTACTTAACCCAGTAGGTATAACCTTCATAACTATAGCTTTTAAGGCTTTGGATTTTGAATTTAACGATCTCGCCATGGCCGTCACCGAAGAATTGATTAAAGTCGGGGACGGTGCCGCCTAGTGTATGGAGGGTGTATGGCAGATTCCGATCAGCACCAAAGAGTTTTATGGTTTCGACATTTACGACCAGATTACCGCCCATCGTTTTTACAGTATCAGAGAGCAGGCGACTTGATGAATCCTGATTAAATAAAGTTGGCGCACTTACGAGAGTTGAGCCGGCAAGATGTCCATTATCAGATGATTTTGCCCAGTAGGAATAACCAATCCAGTAATTTCGCCAGCCGACATTATCGCTAGCTCCTTCATCTTCTTCGCCTTTGAACTTATTCCATGCATCGCGGGCTTTTTGACTTTTGGCCCATTCATCACTGGGGCGAAATGAGGTTTCAAATTCATTTATCGGACAATTAAAGGAATCGTAACTCAGGCCGTATTGAATCATAGGACAGTAACCGAAAAGACCTGGGAATTCGTATGGGCGATTAGAGGAGTAAGCAAAGTTTGCGTAAGGGAGATGGTTATCTCGGTCTTTGCCAATGAGCATTAAACCGCGGTAAAGTTGTCCCTGACTGCTTAGGCAAACAGCACTGACGCTACGGAATTTTGCTTTTCTGAGTGAGGGGATAAGCAGAGTAATGAGAATGGTTATAACTGCGATGACAACAAGAAGTTCCAGGAAAGTAAAGTGTTTTTGAGTCTGGTTGCTTTTCATAAGTTTGCCTCTTTGATTTATGCTTAGGAACACCGCATAATAGGCGATCTGACTGAGAATTAATAATTTATGTAGTTTTTTGAAAGAAAAATCTGCAACCTGAAGAGACAACAGGTTGCAGACCTCCCTTCACTACTAGAAGGAGGGTTTACCATCCTTCAATTTATCTTTAACTTTAGCGAGTTCTTGCAGGCGTTGGAGAACTGCTGGTGGGATTGTGCCATTTGGCAGGCATGGAGTATCGAGAGTAACGGCTCCACCTTGAGCGTTGGCTGTATCTATACCTTTTATCAAGTAATCAGCGGTGTATTCCGGTTTTGGCTCTGTGCCTGCACCCCAGCCTTTACTGAGCGGGAAAAGGAAGTGCCAGATGACTCCTTCTGGAGATGGAAAGTTTTTTGGCGTCACAGCCGTTTTACTGCCTTTTTTACCTTTTAAAACGAAGCCATGGCCTTCTCCTGCAGTGAATGTTTGATGTGGACAAAGTCGACCGTCAGTACACAGTGCAGCGCCCGGGTAAGCTCCGGCATTGAATGCCAGTTCTGCATTTGGGTTACCTGATTTTATAGCAGCTACCCAGGTATCGATATTATACTCTTCTTGCTGTAATTTCTTATAAGCATTTTTCATAGCAGTTTTGTATCCATCAAACCACCATCCGGCAACTAGATCTTTGTAACGCATTGACCATTCGCCACAGACATCTCCCCAATTTTTGAGGAATTCTGGGGTAGGCTCCTGGTGCTCACTGCGTACGAAACCTTTGACTTTTCTTGGGTGGGACATGGTGTTAACCTTAGGGCCGGCATCTTTGCCATTGATTTTTGGCACAGTATCGCCCATTTTTTTGATGATGTCGTAGTAGCGCATAGGAGCTCTGGCAGTCATGTAGATGATCAGTTTTATATCGCGCTTTTTCAACTCTTTACCGATGTCCATAATCAGGTCTCTTTTAGAAGTCCAGACGCCATTTTCAACACCAAGAAGTCTTTCATAGACGCTGTTTGGAGCACAGTATTTTCCCCAGTGCTGACCGATGACGAATATGACGTGACCGGCCCCGGTACTTTCAACGCTGTCAGCCCAGTTGGTGACATCAAAAGAGTCAATCACTTTATTATACTGTTCTGAATTATAGTTTTTAAAACATTCATAGTGGAACATGAGGCCATAGCCGCTTTTTTGTAGCCAGCGTTCGTTGGCATGTATGGAAACAGAGAGCAACAAAAGAAAAATTCCAGAGATGAGTTTTTTCATAATTTAAATCCTTTACTTAATTCTGAGTTAGACTTGGGCTTTACAGCATTTCAAGTTTTTGCACTTGATCTGTAGTTGACCTTAGAAACACAGTGAAAAACTGCATCTGACTGAAGTCTTGATTTTTTTATGGTTTTTGTGATTTCCACAGCCAGTCATTATTGGCACGGGTAGTTCGCATGTCTTTAATAATCACATGCCCATCGATAAAAAGTAAGGCATTTCGATAGTTGTTGAGATGATGATTGGGGTTGTAGTTTAAGGTGGAGTCGAGAACTGTGGCGCTGGTGACTTGTTCAATGTCTGCTCCAAGCATAGCGACGTTACTTTCATCGCCAACAGTGTTCAGAGACTTCGATTGTTCATTGACCATGATGGTTTCGACAGGTTGGTGAATCATACCTGTTTTCATGGGAGTGTCACCATTTACAATAGGGAAAATTCGTTGACTGCCCCAGTTAAAGCTGTTGAGCTGGTAGGTCCTTTTAAAGTAGCCATCTGCCTCGCTGCCTTTATTTCTTTCGAGATCATCTAAAGGGCAGCGTAAAATCTGCATGGCACTCTGGTAAGCAGGTTTTTCACCTTGTTTGTCAGTTTCAGATAAGTCATACCCCAGATAACTGGAGGTGTAGTCGTCCCAGGTATAGTCAGCCATCGCCGGATTGCGGGCCCAGACAAAATCGTCATTGTTGTCATCGGTATAGGAGATAAGGGCAATGGCGATTTGGTTCATATTTGAGACACCGAGCTTGAGCATAGTCGTACGTCTGGCTTTTGATAAAGCAGGCAGTAGCATAGACGTTAAAATACCAATAATGGCTATAACGACCAGCAATTCGATCAGTGTAAATTTATTCCTCAAGTGCTTCCTCCGCATATAAAATAAGTGATCAGGGAGGCATAAGGCAAGTTTTTTATGTTATTTTGTCATGTTGCCAAGCATGCTTGACAGCCGATAGCAAAAAACATATTTTAAAAGCACGTATGTGTGAAATTCAAATCGATAGGAAATCATGGATAGTTCTTTTCTGGGGGAAATCTACGACAAAGTAACTGAAGAAAAGACTGACAGTCATTTTTCAATTGAAGATTTACCTGTATCGAGGGACCGCTATATAGATTTAACCTTGATTAACCAGGGCGGCATGAAAGAAATCTACTCGGCGCAAGATCTTTATACTGACCGAACAGTAGCCTTGGCTATTTTACCTAATTCTGTCACAGACCATGATAAAGAACAATCGTTTATCCGAGAAGCCAGGCTAAATGCATACCTGCAACATCCCGCAATAAATCGTGTCTACGACATTGGCTGTTTAGAAGATGGCCGGCCTTTTTTTGCGACAAAACTTTTAAAAGGAGTGGACTTAGGTCAGACTTTAAATGATCCAGAATCTTCTCTAACGATAGATGATTTATTAGATATATTTTTGAAGATTTGTGAAGCCGTGACCTATGCTCACTCTCATGGAGTTATTCATCGCGATATAAAGCCGGAAAATATTTTAATCGACGAATACAATGAAGTTACTCTTTGTGATTGGGGGATTGCAGAAATCTGCACCAATAAAGATGTCGGTGGCGACAGTATTTTTGATAAAGATTTAGACGCAATCGTCAAGTTGAAGTTGCCGCAAAGTGATGGCTTGCTTTGTGGTAGTCCTGGTTATATCTCACCAGAACGTTACCTCAATCCCAATCATGCTTTTCCTTCTATGGATATTTATTCTCTGGGAGCCTTGTTGTATAGAATCCTGACGGGGGATTCCCCCAAAGATCCGGGGCAAAATGACTTTCCTGTCGAGATTGCCACAAGTTTACCTGCAAGTCTTGTAGCCATTTGCCAAAAAGCTTTATATGCAGATGTCGAAGGCCGTTATGAGAGTGTTGATGCGATGATTAAAGATATTCGTAGATATCGTCACGGGTTTGCAACAGAAGCAGAAAAACCGTCTTCCTGGAGATTGCTGAAGTTGCTGTATCTGCGGAATAAACTTCTTTTTCATGCAGTTGCTATAATCTTTTTAATTCTGGCATTTTCTTTTAAGAGAATAACTGAGAGCCGTGACAGGGCATTAGTGGAAAAAGCGAAGGCCGAAGAAGCCGAAGAAGAGATCTCTGTTTTATACTCAGATTTACAGGAAAAAGAACGGCAGAATAGCTTACAGTACTCAAGACTAAGATATGAATGGGCACTGAATAAAATTAATAATGGCTTGTATGCAAAAGGAATCAGAGAGTTAGAGGAGGCACTGCAATTGAACCCGCAAAATCATCAGGCACTGCGTGTGAAGGGCCTGTTGAGGTTGGCTTCGTTTGATTTGAGTGGAGCCGGAAACATACTTAAGTTAGTTCCCGGTAGTGAAAAAGAGTTGAATTTTTTGAATACAGTTTCGGGACTCTCCAAGAAGTCGATTATGAAGATTATTGAATTTTGCGATAAACATACCAGTCGGTCTATTTACAGATATTCTCTTATTAGCGGAATGTCACAGGATCTGGATTTTGGAACAAAGTCAGAGCTTTACCGGAAGTATATTTTTTACGTCAATAAGCTAAAGAAGATTCAAGTAAATGCATTTGTTAAAGAATTATCTTTAGAGTTAAGCTCCATGACGCCTTTCTCACTTGGGAAGTTACACTTAATTCATCCTGAAAAACTGACGTTAAAAGCATCCTTAATTAAAGATTTAGAGACACTCGCACATTGTGTGAAGTTGAGGGAAGTAGATCTGTCCAATGTAATAAAAATTGATTTCAAAAAGAGTAACCTAACCAGACTGAAACTCCAAAAACTAATTTTGAGTAATAGGCACAAGCAGGCTTTTATAACGTGGCAAGCGGGCCGTAAAGTTTCATTTGAGGTCGTTTACAGATAGTGCTTAATTCAACTCATCTTCAAGACGAAGAATCTCGTGAGAGAGTTTGTTCATGACCCGTTTTTTGTAAACGCTAACGTTATTGCAGCTCATATTTAACTCTTCGCTGACTTCAGTGACCGACATACCTTTTGAAATGAGTTCAAAGCATTTTCGGTTCGATTCAGCTAAAGTATCTTTTATATTTTCCCAGGCCATGTTGGCGATAAAAGTCCGCCACTCATCCTGAGCAATTTTCTCTATTTCCGGTTCAGAGTAGGAGTCATAAGCTTCCTGACTGCCAGAGTGGGCATTGCGTCTGGAGGCTGTACTTCGGTAGTAGTTTTTCGCTGTGTTAGAAACAATTTTTCCGAGCCAGTTACGGAACTTGCCGCGCTTGTGATCGAGGTTGAACTTAGGGATGTTTTTCCAGGCTTTTAGAAGAATTTCCTGAGCTAGATCATCGCGATCTGCCGGATTGATATTCATCTTGAAAAGAATAGCGTGTATAAAGCCGGAATAGATTGATGAAAATTCAACCCAGGCGTTATCGTCGTACTGCTTTTGCAGGCGGATGATGAGTGTTTCCCTAGTGATGTTCATGTAAGTTTTGTCCTTATATCTCTAAGTTTTACCAATAACACCATTCTGCTAAATTCTCGCATAATTTTACAGATTTTACAAAGAAACAATAAAAATTCAGAAGCTCAGTCAGATTCCATGACAGGCCGTGTTCTTAGTTGCAAAATTTATTTTAAACGCGAGGATTTCATGGCCAGTGAAGTTGAAAATATTCTTGGAAATGACGATTTAGAGACGATGCCACTCAAGCAGGAGCGGACTGTCAGTAAAACAGAAAAAACAATTCCATACTTAATCCCATTTGCTTTGATTACAGCATGTTTTGCTTTGTGGGGTTTTGCAAATGACATAACAAACCCCTTGGTGAAGTCATTCGAAAAGATCTTTTTGACTTCGACATTCGATGCCACTTTAGTACAAGCGGCTTTTTATGGCGGCTATGGAGTCATGGCGATTCCGGCAGCTTTGTTTATCAGAAAATATTCCTACAAATCCGGCGTTCTTATGGGTCTGGGTTTATTTTCTCTGGGGTGCTTTCTTTTCTTGCCGGCCAGTCATTTTGGTACATTTTATCCTTTTCTCGGTGTCTACTTCATCATTACTTGTGGGCTGTCATTTTTAGAAACAACCTGCAATCCTTATATTCTTTCAATGGGTCCTCAGGAAACAGCGACACAGAGACTGAATCTGGCCCAGGCCTTTAATCCAATTGGTTCTCTCATGGGTATGTTTATTGCCATGAATTTTATCACGGCAAAAATGAGTCCTATGGCGGCGGATGAACGCCGTAAACTTAATTCACAAGGTTTTGAAGTTCTGAAGCAAAGTGATTTAGGAATTTTGAGTACCCCTTATGTTCTGTGTGGAGCGGTCATTTTACTCATGTTCATTATCATCAGTATGTACAAGATGCCAGATAACAAAGTTGAAGAAACTCATGATCTTGGCTTAAAAGCCATTTTCGGAAGACTGCTTCAATCTAAAAGATATAGAGAAGGGACCATCACCCAGATGTTTTATGTAGGGGCGCAGATTATGTGTTGGACATTTATTATTCACTTCGGCACAGAAGTCTTTATGAGTCAGGGCTTGTCTGAACAAGCAGCAGAGCTTAAGTCTCAACGCTTCAATATCTATGCCATGCTTTTGTTCTGTTTCAGTCGTTTTATCTGTACATTTTTACTGAAATATATTAAGCCTGGAGTCCTATTGGCGACTCTCGCTTATACAGCCATTCTGTTTACTTGTGGTATAATCCTCCAGGGAGGAGTGTTTGGTATGTATTGCTTAGTTGGTATTTCGGCCTGTATGTCTTTGATGTTTCCGACTATTTATGGAATTAGCTTGAATGGATTTGTGGGAGATGAGGCTAAAATAGCCGCTGCAGGTCTAATAGTTGCTATCGTTGGTGGTTGCATTATGCCCATGGCTCAAGCCTGGGCGATAGATTACCTGTCAGTTCAACTGTCTTTCGTGATGCCACTTATTTGCTTCGTAGTCATTGCAGTTTTTGGCCTGCGAGTGGTTCAGGTTCACGATTGTGAAGACGAGGTGTAGGAGATTTTAAGATGCAAACTTCTACACAATTTCCTAAGAGTATTTTTGGCACATCCTGCTTGGGCAATCTCTTCAAGGAGACACCTTTTGAGGTGAAGAAGAAAATAGTCAGTGAAGTGATTCAGGCAAATCCGCATGGCGCAGTATTTGACAGCGCCGGTAAGTATGGTGCTGGTTTGTCCCTTGAAGTTTTGGGGCAATGCCTGGAAGAGCTCAAGGTTAATCCTGAAGATGTAACGATAATCAATAAATTGGCCTGGAAACGAGTTCCATTAACGACTCCTGAACCGACTTTTGAGCCGGATGCCTGGGTTGGCATAGAGCACGATGCCATTCAGCAAATTTCTTACGACGGCATTCTCGAGTGTTATGAGCAAGGAAACCAATTGCTGGGCAGTTATTTGGCAAAAGTAGTTTCAGTTCATGATCCGGATGAGTTTTTAGCTGCGGCTGAAAATGAAGAAGATCTTAAGCAACGGCAGAACGATTTACTCGGGGCTTTTAGAGCGCTTAATGAGTTGAAGATTGCCGGTAAAGTCGACTCCGTGGGTGTGGGTGCTAAAGACATCTCGGCGATTGACTTTATAAGTGATCATATACAATTGGATTGGGCCATGTTTGCCTGTTCGATAACACTTTTCAGACATAAGGCATTTGCCAGGAACTTGCTTAAAAAGTTGGCGAAGCAAGAAGTGAGTGTTATCAATTCTGCCGTTTTTCATTCCGGTTTTCTACTGGGAGGTGAATTTTTTGATTATAAGAAGATCAGCCTGGAAACTCATCCTGAAATCTTTTTCCGGAGAGAAATCTTTTGGGTAACTTGTAGAGAGTTTAATGTTTCACCGGCGGCTGCCTGTGTTCAATTCTCATTTCTTTTTCCAGAAATCTGCTCTGTAGCTTTGAGCACGACAAAACCAGAACAGGTCAGGTCAAATATAGAACTTTTGAATGACGAAGTTCCTCTCGCATTTTGGTATAAACTTCAAGAGCGGGGACTCATAAATGCAGACTTATAAACGCTACTGTAAGTCTTTGACTTTGATAGATGATCAAGAACTGATCCTTGGTTATATCGCTGTGCATGCCAAGGGCAAAGTCTGGCCGGTAATAACTCAGGGAATGAAGGATGTCGGTATACTGGATATGGAGATTTATCTTCTAGAAAACCGTCTTTTTATGATCATGGATACAGTCGTTGATTTTGATCATGAAAAAGACCTGGCAGCTTTGGCGAAAATGCCCAGACAAAGCGAATGGGAGGACTATGTCGCCCAATTTCAAAATTCTTCAGAGACTGCTTCTGCCGATCAAAAGTGGCAGCTTATGGAACGCATTTACAAGCTTGATTGAGCCAACTACTAAGGAGAAATTATGAAGCTCTTACCATTCTTTACTTTATACTTTGTGATCGTCTCTTTGGGAGCGCATGAGTTTATCGAAAATTATTGCTCACGTTGTCATGACAATAACAAACAAAAAGGCAAAGTGAATCTTGTAGATTTTGAGAAAAACCTGGATATGGTTTTCGATGTCTATGATCAAACTATTTTAGAGATCATGCCGCCTGAAGGAAAGAAGCAACCAAGTTCGCAAGAGCGACAGAAGTTTATTCAGTATCTGGATAAAATTTTGCAAAACAAAGGTCACAATCGCAAAGTTCAGCCAGGTCTTGGAAACTATGTTGATCATAAGAAATTATTTAAGAAGAATAGCTTACAACCATCAACAGAAAAAAGGATTTGGCGACTTGATCCCAGTGCCTTTGCAGAGTTGGCCAATAAGATAATCGGTTATCCGGTCTACAGGGACCAACGTCAGGGAGTTTCAAAGGAGAATCCGGCTTTTAACTACCTGACTCCTAAGCATACTTTTAAAGATTTTTCTTCTGTACATATGTTTGAAAAAACAACGACAGAGTTGTTGCTGGCTTATGCCAAAGATATAACTGAACACCTTTATTCTAATCGGGGGCGTTTCAGTTCCAGAAATGTGACTCTACTTAAAAAACAAAATAGCTATGATCCGCTCGGAAATGTTTACCAAACTATCTATAATCGGCCCATCAGTTCAGCGCAGCGAAAGTCTTTTTCTGATCTTAATGAAAGGTCGCAAATTGTTGCTTTAATCATGCAGGTAGAGACTCTTTTTAAGTATGAGGTAGAAATGAATGATCATGAATTAGCTCGCAGCTTGGGGTATGCCTTGAGTGAGTTTGGGCCAGATTCACAACTTCATAAAGAGCTTGCACATAGACCACTTTCGGAAGTTATCAAAGAAAGACTTAATCGCCCAGAAGGCGAAGCAAGAATTGTTCGCTTTATGCGGGAATACTTTGAATACGATAGAGCCGCTGATGTCTTTAAAGAAGAAGTCGACGATTACAATTATTCACCTTTAGTGATGATAAAAGATGCCGATATTTTCTGTCGCGATATTATCAAAAAAGACAAGAATGTTCTTAGGCAATTACTGACTTCAAACAGCTACTCTGTTCAAGGAAACTTCAATTCTAACCATATAAAAATAGCACAGCGAAACCGTGCCAATAAGTATAAGACTCAGTATCATGGTTTTTATAATATCGCAGAAGAAGATGTTCATAAATGGCGCCAATATTATACTCTTCAAAATCGCGCCGGGATCTTA
Source organism: Lentisphaerales bacterium (assembly GCA_022446985.1). GTDB lineage: Bacteria > Verrucomicrobiota > Lentisphaeria > Lentisphaerales > Lentisphaeraceae > JAKVBD01. Next base: position 11,767 of record JAKVBD010000077.1, on the reverse strand, counting down.
ACTCATCCGGCTTGGCTGATCAGCTTTTCGGACAATGAACATAATCAGGTAATTCAAAGAGGACGTTGGATTAGCACTAAACTTTTAGGCGGCTATGTTCCAAATGCTCCTGTAGAAGTAGACGCGCAATTATCACCAGATCCAAAATTAACATTAAGAGAAAAGCTGCAAAAAACCAGGGACTCAGAATGCTGGGCCTGTCATCGGCACATGGATGAACAGGGCTTGAACTTTGAGCAGTTTGATTTCTTTGGGAAATTCAGAACTCAAGAGCTCGGTAAGCCAGTTGAAGTTCACAGTAAATTTGCTAAAGATCCGCTCAGCTACGCTCATAAATTAGCTTCCAGTAAAAAAGTTCACCAAGTCTTTTTAAGGCATGTCTTCCGCTTTTTTATGGGACGTAATGAAACGGAGTATGATGCCAATACCCTGATCAAGATGGAAGCCGCTTATCACAAAAATGGTGGCTCCTTAAAATCTGCGATTGTCAGTTTATTGACTTCAAAATCTTTCACAAGGAGAAAATAATGAATAGAAGATCTTTCCTTACAACTTCTCTTACAGCTGCCTGTAGCCTCAATGTTATGGCAGAAAGCCGCCAGGTTAAAAAAGCTCATAAGTATCTCTTTGTCATCGAAAGTAACGGTCTTCGACCTAAGCATGTTCATCCAGAGAATATTCCATTTAGAGTCAGAGAGGATCGCAAAGAATATAAAGAGTACAGTCTGAAAAGTCTGCCTTTTAGCCTGGAACCGGTCTCTGATTATAAGGATAATATGTTAATTGTTCAGGGAATTTCCGGTAGGGTTTGTGGCGGAGGTCATTCTGTAGACCAAGGAACTTTGGGGTCATTTAATTCACGTGACGGACGATTTTTACCAAACCCGACGATTGATCACTTAGTAGGTAAGGATACGGGCAAAATTTTTAAGAATGTCGTACTTGGCCTGACCGGGACCGGAAAAGACATAGTTTTTAACACTTCAGTAGAAGCGAAAGATAAACCTATAGCAACCATGTGTAATCCTGTTGCAGCCTATAACAGGCTTTTCGGAGCGATAGGAAATAAGCAAGCGATCAGTAAAGATGAAGCGATTATCAACAATATCCTGGCGAACATTAAGCAATCCCGAAATTATTTGGGTCAGGATAAGAAGCTGGATATTTATGAGAGTTCTTTGGAAAATATAAAAAACAGAAATGGGTTGATTCGCAAGAAACAGGGCGTCGTTATTCCGAAACTGACCGGGAAGTACAAATCGACCGATCATGTTAAGCAGCTAGACGCTCACTTTGAGATGGCCGCGGCTGCGTTAAAGAATGATTTAACCGATTCAGCAACGATTTCTATAGGCGTTGGTTTTGAGCACTTCGTCTTGAATTTCAATAGCCTTAAAGGTGTTGAGACTCCGAGACACAGTCTGGGGCATCAATGCATGGGCTATGAGAATAAGAAAGCGCACCAGGAAGCGAATATCGTTCACCATTATATTTTTCAACTTATTAACAGAAGTCTGCAAGAAGTTCAAAACTTAACAGTCATTTTTTGTTCCGATGCACCTGAGCAGCACCATTCCAAGGCTGAAGAGTGGCCGCACGTGATTATTGGAAATAATCCACACCTGGCGCTCGATGGCAGGTACATCGAATTCCCTGACTGGCTTCATGATCGTCACAAAACTATCAATGCTTTGCACAATACCATTTTGCGTTCTCAGGGAATTGAACTGGAGCATTATGGACTGCTGGCAAAAAATGTCAGCCGACAATCTCAAGTTGGGGTCGTAGAGGAGATTTTCGCATGAGGTATTTTTTAATACTCTTAAGAACTCTCTCACGCCGAGTCGCCGAGTCGCATAGCTATGTTTGGTACAGCCTTTTTTTATTTATGAGTTTTAGTGTTTTCTCGAATGCCAAAGAATTGGAAAAAATCTATCCCTTGAGGTATCAAGATTATCAAAAGGCGAAGTTTGAGGTCGATCACGAGCCAGCAAAAAACGGTATGGAAGGTCTCTGGGCAAAAGGCGAATCTTCTCGTCAGCCAAATGAAGAATTCAACAGATTTTTACATCCTGTTAATGGCCGCCTTCATTATATTTCAGGAATGCTGAGAATTTCAAAAGGCCGATTTTTCTTTGATACAGCCAAGCAGACTTATCATTTAGATGACTCATACCCGAGAAAAAGACTCAGTAAGCAGTTACTTGCCTATGGGATAAACTTGCATAAAACAACTTCCTTTAAAGTAAGGATCCTTGGCTACTGGACTTACAGCCGCTATTCTCGAAAATTTCAAATAGCCCATCTTGAAGATGTAAAATGTTTGTAGGTTGCGCCTTATGAAGAAAGATATTTGTTATATTTCGCAGCCTTTTTTAAAGACCTTACAGAATACTAAGTCTCATGAGGCTTGGGATGAGTTTTATCGGCTTTACGATGACTTTATTTCCAGAATTATCTATAAAATGATTAAAGGAGAGGAGGATATCAAGGATATTAGTCAGGAAGTAAAACTTCATATTTGGCGAAGAATTCAAAATTATACGCCTGGATCTGCCAAGTTTACCTCCTGGTTACAGTCAGTCGTCAGAAATAAGGTATTGGATATCTTAAAAAAGCAGAAAAAGCAAAATGTTGAATACCGCGATCAGCTCACATATGATTTTGAACTTTTAGACGACTCAAGAGAAACAGAGATTCGAGAATGGCGAAACCAAGTACTAAAAAAATCGCTTCATAAAGTGTCTGTAACAGCTTCGCCACTGCAAATGCAGTTTATCGATTTATTTCTCGCGGGTTCAACTATACCTGATATTTGTCAGAAAATGAAAATTAGTAGCAATTATGCCTATCAAATCAAAAAAAGGATGAAACAACGCCTTCAAAAAGAAGCTGCGAAGTTGGTGCACAGTTAGGAGCGCTTTTGTTATTGAGATGGTGACTTTGAATTTGGAGCGTCTAGATCTTTGCCAAGGCTGTGAGGTACCATAATGATGAAGTACTAAATTCCAAATTCAAGGCAACTAGTGCCTGCAGCCCAGTTAAGCAAATCAAAGCCCTTTGCCTTTTATCTTTACAAATAGAGTAGCTATAATGGAGGAAGTACCCCTTAAAGCGTTATATCTCCCACACATATCTGGATCTACTCTTGATAATTTGTTTTGGGAAGATCAGTAAATAGAGGAGGGGCCATATCAGTTGAAAAACTTTAAGGCTCGATAAACACTTGCTATGAGGAATGCAGTATAATAGACAGTATTCCTACAAGAGTTTGTGGAATAACTCTTATGATTGTTTTTAGATGAAAAAAAGCTCAGGGTTAGTGTGATACCCTGAGCTTCGTGTATGTGTATATGAGAATCGTTATATATTACCGGTAGAATTACTCAGATTGGACTAAGCTTCGACCTTTTTTTAGATTATTTTCATTAATTACAGGATCTTCTTGCGAAGATTCTTTTTTACTTGAAAATTTGACTAAGAGAAAACCAACTCCAAGCATAAATAAGGCGCAGCCGGCAAGAGTCACCCGCTCGACAAATGTGTTGGGGATTAACAGCATGAGAAGCACAAAAGAGCCATAAACAAGAGAGAGCTTGCCAAGAGTCGCTGCTTGATCTTTGTCATTAGACACTCCACCTTCAGCTTCAAAATCAACAGGTGCTTCCATTTGCTCGAAGAATTTGTCGATTTGCTGCCTTTCTTCTTTGCCAGCTTTGAAAATGTAACCACTAAGCAAAAACCAGCCGGAACTAAGGGGAATATTGATAAAGATATTCGCCGCTGTTTTATGAGTCCTTATATATTCCAGTACGGCTTCTGCATTTAGACTTTGAAATAGACTCATAGCAAACTCGGTCATGCTGACTTTATAGACTAGAAATGATATAAAAAGACCAAAAAGCATCGTTGTCCAGGCACTCATGAAAGGGGGACGTTTGATAAACATGCCCCAAAAAAGCGGCACAAATACCGGAATAGACAGCATGGTGATCAGAATCATGACTATGTCAAATAGGCTTATTTTACCCATATTGATAAAAATCAGTGCTATTCCTATGACCAGTATGCCCATGATTAGTGTACAGACCTGTCCGGCAAAAAGAAGTTGTTTGTCGGAAGCTTTAGGACGGATGATTTTTTGATAAAAATTCTTAATCAGAAAGCCGGAATTGCGGTTCAGCCCGGTATCCATAGAGGACATCGTAGCGGCAAACAGCCCAGCTGTTAACAGACCAATCATGCCTTGCGGTAAGACTTCCAAACAAGGCGCGATATAGGCGACTTCCGAGGGATTGTTAATTGCTGAGTAAGTACTTTGAAAGTCTGGAACAAGAGTATGAGCACAGAGAGGTGGAATAAACCAAAATACCGGCAGTAGGGCATAAAGAATTAATGGGACTGCAGCTGCTTTACTGGCATGCTGGCTGTCTTTTACGGTGATATATTTGGCCGATTGCATGATGTTGTTGCGATTGACAATAGCAAGGCAGAACATGGCGATGACCCACAGCCAGTCGTGCTTAGCTCCAGTTTCATGTAAGACAGTCAGGTTTTCTGCAGGGATTTGTTTTATAAATTCGCTGATACCTCCGACTTCTACCAGACAAAGAACTCCAGCAGCAATGCTGATGCTGACTAATAACAGCCCTTGGATAAAATCGCTGGCAGTTACGGCCCAGCTACCGCCAAGAAGTGCCATGACTAACACTGTTATACCAGTGACAACAGCAGTGGGTTCCTGCGGAAGGTTAAAGACAGCAGATAGAATAATTGAAAGGCCAACCAGCCAAACTCCGGCCGTGATAAGCTGAATAGGAACCTTTACCCAGGTAAAAACCTGTTCTGAAGTTTTGCCAAAGCGGTCGCGAACGGCATCCATTGCTGTGACCAGGCGCATCTGTCTAAAGCGCTTTGCAAAGTAAAAGTAACCGAGGGCGTAACCAAATACATCGCAGGCGTAGACGATAAAAACAATTATGCCGTACTCAAAAGCCAGACCGGCAGCTCCGGTAAAAGTCCAGGCACTGAAGTTGGAAACAAAGGCCGAAAGCCCGACCAGCCACCAGGACATACGAGCGCCTCCGCAAAAGTAATCCTTGCTGGATTTATTGAAACGTTTAAATATAAAGCCCAATGAAAATATAAAGGCAAAGTAAAATCCAATGACTGTGTAGTCATATATGCTTAGCATCACAGCATCCCCGTTTTTTTGCCTGGTGAATACAGAAAAACTTTAAGAAATGTGACAGCATTTGGATGAAAAAGCTGTTTTTACGACTGCATTCGATAAGCCTGTCACATGCAGATATTTTGAGCTGTATAGACGCAGCAAAAAAGGACTGAGGATATATGGATCTACACGTTTTAGACAGTTCTGACGATGCTTGCTTTGTCTGTGCCAATATTTTGAGTGATTATTTAAAAACCACACCTCAAGCGAAGCTTGGATTAGCGACCGGTGGAACTCCGGAAGCTGTTTATAGAAGTATTATTGATCACAAAGTGGACTTCTCGCAAGTTAGAACTTTTAATCTCGATGAGTATATCGGGCTGCCGGAAAATCATCCACAAAGTTACCGGGCTTACATGGAGAAACATCTTTTCTCTAAAGTTTCGATTGCTACAGAAAATACCTACTTCCCAATTGGCGGGGGCTACGATTTGCGAATTAAGACTGTCGGTGGAATTGATATTCAGCTACTGGGTTTGGGGAGTAATGGCCACATAGCCTTTAATGAGCCGGGAAGCTCGTTTAACTCGAAAACGCGTAGAGTAAAACTGGCCCCTCAAACTATTCAGGATAACAGTCGCTTTTTCGAGCCAGGAGAATTACAACCGGTTGAAGCCTTCACCATGGGACTGGCGACAATTATGCAGGCTAAACAGATTCTCTTGTTGGTGACGGGGCAACACAAGGCGGAAATTCTGAAACGGGTTTTTGACGGACCAGTCTCAGAAGATTGTCCAGCCTCAATTCTTCTCAATCATTCAAATGTAAAAGTAATCGCAGATAAAGCTGCTGCAGAATATCTGACAGCCTGCGTTTAAGGAGAAATAATCATGACTAAAGTCGCTTTTTTTAATGATGGCCCGCGTCTCGCACAAGTTTATGCACAAGGTCGCAGTGAAACTGTACTGAAACAGTTTAATACATATCCTAAGATTATTAATTCAGAGAACTTTGATATTTTAGCACCTGAGCTTCAGGATCTGGAAGTCATTTTTACCACTTGGGGCATGCCAAGGCTGACTCAGGGGCAGGTTGACAAATTACCAAAGCTGAAACTTCTTTTACATGCCGCTGGTAGTGTAAAAAAATTTGCTGAACCTTTTTTGAATAATGGTGTGCGGGTTATCAGTGCCGCCGATGCCAATTCAGAGCCGGTAGCCGAATTTTGTTTGGCGCAAATACTTCTGGCGACTAAAGGTTTTTTTAGGAATACTCAGGATTGCCGGGAAATTAAAAACAACGATCACTTCGGTGGAGCCTTTATTGGTAAAGGCAACTACGGCGCTGAGGTCGCCTTTATTTCAGCTGGTCGCATCGCTCGCCGTACCATGGAATTACTCGCTCCTTTTAATCTTAAACTCCTGGCAGTCAGTGGTTCGATGACACCCGAAGATTGTCGACGTTACAAGGTCGAATTAGTCAGTATGGGGGAAGCCTTTGAAAGGGCCTATGTTATCAGTAATCATTTACCGGATACCAAGAAAACTGAAGGCTTGATTAATAAAGCTTTGCTGATGAAAATGCAGCAAAATGCTACTTTAATCAATACCGGTAGGGGGGCACAGATTAACGAGCATGACCTTATCGAGGTCTTACAAGACAGAGTAGATTTAACGGCTTTACTGGATGTTACATTTCCAGAACCTTCACTGCCAGACTCTGCACTTTATACTTTAGAGAATGTTCATTTGAGTTCGCACTTAGCCGGGTCAGTCAATGATGAGTACGTTCGTATGGCTGATTTTGTCATTGAGCAAATGCACAACTGGTTGCAAGGAAGAGAGCTCCAAGGCGAAGTCCTTTCGGAACAATTGGCATACATCGCTTAAGGGAATTTAATGATCAAGTTTATTGCAGATAATCATTACCAGGCCCATTGTGGTGTGGAAATATATAAGCAGTTAAGGGATGAGTTTGCTATTGAATTCTATGAAGATGATTTCACTGGCCTTGAAAGCCTTGCAGCTTGTAAACTTTTAATTCTTCACATGATTTCCAGCACAAGTGGCAATGAATTACCCGGACGAGAAATTGAGGAATCAGTTCATAATTATCTTAAAAATGGTGGCAACGTTCTCATGTTGCATGGTAGTAGTGCAGCTTTTTGGCATTGGAAATGGTGGCGAAAAATAGTCGGTCATCGCTGGGTTAGAAAAGAGGATCCGGATAGTATCCCAAATTCAACTCACCCAATTATGCCTTACAAAGTTACTTTGTGTCACAGTGATCATGAACTACAGAGTAAGCTGGTTCCCATGTCTTTACCTGAAGATGAAGTGTATATCGATCTGTATCAGGAATCGCCGACGATTGATCTTATGGAATCACTCATCGATAATCGGCGTTATGTTCAGTGCTGGGCTAATCAATCCCCATGGGGCGGACAGATGATTGGTTACCTACCGGGGCATGCGCAAAGAGTCTTGGAACACCCCGATTACCTAAGTAACCTGAGGGAGATAATAAAGCATTTAATTTGACGTTTATCTCATATCTGTCTCAATCTTTGTTGTAAGTGAAGTTGTTACTTTTGGTTAAGGCTAACTTTCATTAAAAACTCTATAAAACTGACCGTAATAATCCTGCATTAAGCTTATTTACTTACGTGTAATGTTTGTAAAGATGTATATGAAGCGGTCAATGTTTTTTAAACAGTTGGTCGTATATATTTGTGTAATGTATGTGGAGAAATATATGAGACGGTTCACGCTTTTAGAACTACTGATCATAATGGCTATCATTGGCCTCTTATTCAGTTTACTGCTTCCAGGTCTTCAGAAGACAAGAGACGCTTCCAGAGCTTCGGTCTGTTTAAGTAATGAAAAGCAAATTGGCATTGCGATGACAATGTATGCAGTTTCTAATGCAAATGCCTTTGTCTATGGACTGCCAATGAGTGCAAAAGACCTCGGTACGACTATGCCATTGGACAGTAAACCACCTATGGAGATGCTATTTAATCTGGTAAGCAACTCATATGAAGTATTTATCTGCCCACTCGATCCGTCTCCGGAAGATTATAATTTTTGGCGGTTTCAAGACCGACCCAACTTTTCAGGAACCAATGCCCGCGCCAGTTATATGTTTAATGAGTTTGGAGAATGGTACTATCCCAGAGATATGAGCCGTGCCATGATGTTTTCAGATTTGGCAAATCCGTCCTCCTGGCCTATGGCTTCAGATGGTACAGTTGTCGCTTCATCTCCGCAATGGACAAGGTGCAATCCGGCAAATTCAGCACAATGGGGCGCTTTGGATTGGTGGCACTCCAATTCAAAAGTGGCGATGCTCTTTGGCAACGGCCATGTGGAAAATATCAGTGCTTTGACTGCCGAGCAGTATGCTGCAGACCCTGATCAAAACTAAAAGTTTTGTCGCATGAGAAGCATAGCAAAAAACTAATCGGCTCTTTTGGGACTTCTGGTTTCGATCAAAATCCCTTTTGCTTTCATCTTCTTGATATTATTTTTATCGTATTTTGTATAAAAGCGGTGCTCATCCAGCTCTACAGACGCAATTTCGGGCTTCTTTAGAAGAGCACTTAATTGCAGGACTTTTAGACCGCGCATTTTTATGTGTTTAACTTTGAATTGGTATAGAGTCTCAAAGTTACTGACAAGAGTCCCGCTTATATCCATAAAATCGAGCTCATGACCTGCTAGTTCATCAAGCGAACCAATCATTGTATTGCGTATATCGAGATACTTTAAATCTTTGGAACCTTTGAGCGGGGAAAGCTTTCTAATTGAGGCATTTTGTATACGTAAATCTTCAATGGGAAGGCCGGCGAGAGGTTCTATGCGGTTAATATTTTGCAAGCCTTTAAAGTGAATTTTATTATCAACGATTTTAATACTGTAACTGTCTGCTTGATTGATAGCTTGCATGGCGCGGTGAATAAAGGGTAATTCAGCTTTTAAGTCCTTAATCTTTTTGTTTCGCAAGTACATGACATTATTGACAATCCCCGGCAAGTGGCGCTTATTGAGCTCTTCTATGTAATCAATGATGAACTCATCGCTATGGCGATCTTGCCGGTGTTGAAAAAGTTCGAGTATTTCGAGCATTCGCTTATCATAACGCTTCTGCTTTTGAAAGTGGTGCCTGGCTTCATTCAGTCTTCTAAGGCTTATCAGCAGTTTTACTTTGAGTTCATTGTAATCTTTGGTTTCCATATACTTTGTGGCGATCTTTATTTTGCGCAGGGCGTGTTCAAACTGCAAATTTCCGTAGTCCTTTATAGCTTCATTATAGTAGTGCGGGGCTGTTTTAGTGGCCGTTAGTTCATGTTTAACCTTGGCATCTTGTAGGCGGTTGATATAACTCATGGTGACGATTCCAAGAATGATAATCATCAGAAATGTCACCACAGAAGTTACCAGATTGCGCTTTATGAACAACCAACCCTGAAAAATAACTCCCGGATTATGCGCTTTCGTCGGTAGATCATTTCTGAAGGCGCCTATATCGGCAATAAGCTCATTAATTGTTTCATACCTTTTTTCTGGATCAACCTCCATGGCCTTTGAACAGATCGCATTTAAGGCAATAGGGATGCCATAACTGCCTTTGAGATTTATAGGAGAGGGGGTGTCTCCCTTTAGAGTTTTTGAAATGACTGTTTGGACGTCATTGCCGCTCAATGGTGGCTCAAGAGTCAGGATGGCGAAGAGGATGGCACCAAGGGCATATATATCTGAAGCTTTATCAATATTTTTTTGTAATATTTGTTCTGGTGATATGAAGCCAGGAGTGCCGGTGATCATACCGGACTCTTCATAAGTATCATTCAGGTCGCGGGCTAAACCCCAATCACAAACCTGAACCTGACCAAAATCACTGACGAGAATATTCTCCGGTTTTAAATCTAGGTGGACGATATTTTTTGAATGAGCATAAGCAATCGCCTGGCATATTTTTTCAAATATTGATAGCAGATCATTTTGGTCGAGCTTTGTCTTGGAAGCTTCTTCATCTTTTGCCAGTTCATTGAGTATGATCGCCAGGTTTCTACCTTCGATATACTTCATAGTATAGTAGGGGAGGCCTGCCTCATTTACGCCAATCTCATGGACCGGGACAATATTCGGGTGCTCTATACGGCCGGTGATTCTGGCTTCCCTAAGAAAAGCCTTTATGGATTCCGGGTCGTGCTTATCGTCGCGAAGTTCGGCAATTACCACTTTCCTGTCGCTTATAGCATCATTTTGCACCGACACCGACTTCATGCCACCCCCTTCGAGTTTCGCCTCAATAGTGTAGCGACCACTTTCCTGCAGTTGCTGAATGCGCTCAATTTCCTCTTCCAATTCAGCTTCAGGTTCGTTCATTGCTTGCTGAAACATATTTGAAAAAGGGCTCTGTGAATTATTTGACAATACTGTCTCCGGATCCTGAAATATACACATTATACGCAAAAGAGGTGCCTTATGTCATCGGCCACAACTGTCTCACAGTACAGTTGAAAATGAGAAGATGTGACATGCCTGAAAAATCAATAGATGCTATGGACCTCAGCTATATGAACTAAATAGGTATTATCTAGAAAAACAGGCCGGATTGGATCGCAGATAGTCCCATTAAGCTTTTTTCTGCTGTATAGACCTTACACATGAGAATAATTTTACTACTGGTTGAAGGAAAGTATGAAGTGCTTAAGGACTAACTATTTTACATTGTTGGAGCTTCTGGTTATTGTCGCTATCATAAGCATGCTTATGACAATTTTATTACCATCTCTAACTCATGCACGGTCACAGGCAGAGTCTGCAATTTGTTTGTCGCACTTAAAAAATATGGGAGTTATTACTCATTCTTTCGTGAAGGATAATACATTTCACTTTCCGGAACCCCGTTGGATTGATGATTTTAAAAAGTACGAAGGCATAGAACAGGTCTCTTTTTGCCCAGAGGCAAATGGTTCTCCTGATTCAGGTAGTCATAAGACACCTTGGACTCATCTTGGCGAAAGTGGGTCTTATGGAATGAATATGTGGCTATATAACTTTAGAAGATATGATAATGTCGCTAAAGATTGGCTGCGTAGCCGCTCGGAGGATAGATATTACTATCAGATGACGCGAGTCGATGAGCCGTCCACCACTCCGTTAATGTTTGACTCCGCCTGGGTTGATGCGAGGCCTCAAACTAATGCCGATGAAAGTAAACACTTTGCCATGGATGGGGCTATCATGCATCCACATTTGGGAAGGGTTTTTATCAATCGTCACTATGATAAAAAAGTCAATTATGTTCATGTCGATGGCTCTGCAAGGTCTTATCACCTTAAGAAAATATATCAGGTGAATTGGTATATTGGTTTTATTAAGCGCGATTTGGCCTGCCCTAAATAGTCGGGAATATATTTAAAAATTTGCAATTCTGTTCCCCAAAATGTTCTGTAATTCCAAAGATAATTTATCGATTAGGAATGATGTCAAAATCTAAATTTACACTTATTGAGCGTGTGCCCAGACTAATGCGTCAGGAGCTAACCGGGTGAAACGTCCCGGTCATACTAATTTCCCATTTCGG
>JAKVBD010000076.1 GCA_022446985.1 Lentisphaerales bacterium | reverse complement strand
TTTAGCAATATTTGCCACAAATTCAGCCTGATGCTCTTCTCCATACTTATCTTCAAAACCACTCATAACCGACCTCATATTTGTCAATAGTATACAACACTCACACGAACAGATTCCAATGATAATCCAATATAAATACAAACCCGTTCTATTGATTCATAGTGGTTAACTCGCAATCCCACGGCCATTTTTCAAAAAAATATTTTTTTTATGCATGGGATACATCAAATCTATCTATATAACCATATCAAAATAAATATATTTATGGTGTGTGATGAAAAAAATATTTGTACTTTACTACTTACTTTCCTGCTCTTTTTTTAGGAAATACATGTGTATTCAGTCTCCAAATTTAACGAGATCGTAATAAATGATTCCTATAGAATTCCCAGAAAAAATAATAGATGATATTGAGTATAATAGATATAACTTCCCAAACCCTAAAGTTCAGCGAAAGATGGAAGCTCTTTACCTTAAAAGCCAAGGCCTTAGCCATGGCCTAATTTGTAAGTTGTGTAGGATTTCGCCTGTTACATTGGTTAAATACCTTAGGCAATATCAAGAGGGTGGCATTGAGCGTTTAAAGCTCAAATACCTGAAACAATATCAAGATAATGGCATTGAGTCGTTAAAAACTAATCTTTACAAAGGTAAAGAAAATGAACTACTGCCACACAAATAAAGCTCCCGCATTCAGTAAATTTGAAGCTTATTGAGCGCTTCTGGGAGTTCGTAAAAAAGAAAGGTTTTAACTCTAGGTACTACAAGACATTCAAAGACTTTTGCCAAGCTATTAACGAAACAATTATCTCATCCGACAAAAGTATTTTACAAGAGCTGGAGTCTTTACTGCCCCTTAACTTTCAGAGCTTTTCAAATATTAATATTTCAACCGCGTAGGGTATAAAACTACTGCCCAAATCGAGTTCGTCATCCTACGGATCGGATCCTCGTCTTCCGTTGCTCTCCATCCCACCTCACGGCGACGCAGTTACAATCGACTACAGACTCAACAGGTTTGTAAGTTTTGGCAGCTGCCGTCACGGCGCTTGATTTCAGACGGGCTACTTTCATAACAAACAATACAAAAAACTCCACGGGGGGTATTGTAACAGCCGCTGTTAAATTCTAACTCCTTGACACATCCACTGCACTTTTCTTTCATTTTATTCTCTTGATTGCACATTAAGTTCTCTCCATAATAGTAGTTTTTGTACTGCCTTTAAAAAATCAAATATCATGTTTAACAATAGGTACTGCCGTTTTCATAGCGTGTACCTATTGCCTCGGGGTCTGGGGAGAAAGACTTTTTTTCACAAAAGTTTGTCCCCAGGATATTTTTGGTTCTGGCTTCGCCAGGTTAGGGCTTCAGAAAAAGTGCCCCTCTCGGGAGCAACTTGCTGTTAGCGCTTAACGCGGGCGTTGCCTTCCCAGATACTCCAAATCTGATCTTCATCAGCCGGTTGTGAATAATCGCTCAGTAAAGTCGCGGTGAAAGCGCCATTGGCCCAGCCGAACTGAGCCCACTTTTCAGGAGCCCAGCCTTTGAGTAGGCCGTAGAGCATACCACCGACAAAACCATCACCGCCGCCGATGCGGTCGCAGATGCCGATTTCACGCGGTTTGATGACGTGCCAGTTATCGTTTTCATGGAGAATAGCACCCCACATATGGGAATTGGCGCTGACCACTTCACGCAGAGTGGTGGCAAATGTAGAAGCATTTGGATAAGCTTCTTTAATACGGCTGATCATTTCTTTAAAACCGTCGACCTTGGAGTCGAGACCCTGGCCGCCGGACTCCGGGCCTTCAATACCGAGGCAAAGCTGGGAACTCCTGTTCCCATGCAAGACTGTCGTTTGTAGAGTATTGCTAATCATAAACTTGAACCAAAAACAATAAAAGATCAAGACCTTGGGCTCCGCCCAAACCCGCTCAAGGAGCAAGCTCCTTAATAATCCATCTTAATAAAAGCAAAAGCAAAAGCAAAAGCAAAAGAAAAAGAAAAAGGCTAGCACTTCGCTTGCTAGAACACCTTTTTGTGCCAAAAAGAGTTTTCCAGACCTTTCCAAAAAAGCTTTGGAATATCGCTAATTCAAACACAAAAGAATATGTGAATTTTCTTAAGTTACGTCCCATTAGGGAGCCCCGAGGCGGGCCTCTTGACAATCAAGAACTTCACCGCTCGCCATCTTGCAAATGCTCTGCATACTCTCCTATTAATAATGTTTAGTTAATGAACAGACTGATAGTATAAACGACGCCAAAACCGACAAAACCAATGATGGTCTCAACCATGGTCCAGGTTTTAAGCGTTTCTTTGACAGTCATGCCGAAGAAACGGTTCACCAGCCAGAAACCGGAATCGTTCACATGTGAGAAAACTGTGGATCCACAAGCTATGGCGATAGCGATAAGACCAAGAAGAGGGCCACTTGGAGTCATGCCCGCACCTGATATAATACCCGCCATAATACCGCCGCCGGTTACCATCGCCACAGTTGCAGAACCCTGAGCAACGCGGACAAGCATGGCAATAATAAAGGCTAATAATACTGGCGACATGGTCGAACCTTTCATCATCTGGCCGAGCATCTGACCGACACCGGAATCAATAAGTACCTGCTTAAAAACACCACCGGCACCCGTTACGAGGATAATGATACCAGCCGGTTCAAGAGCCTTAGTGGCAATATCCTGAACTTCTTCTCGAGAGTAACCGCAAAATTTTCCAAGGGTATAAAAGGAAAGAATGGTGGCAATCAACATCGCCACGAACGGATCGCCTAAAAATTTAACCACGGTAGAATATGGCGCCGGAATAGACGTGTAACCAATAATTGTACTGGCGAGAATCAAAACCAATGGCGTTAAGATAAGGAACATAACCAGACCAAAGCTTGGTAAGGGCTTGCCTTCATCCGGCTCTTCAAAATCTACAAAATCAGGAATACCAATAGTCACTTTCTTTGAGATGTAGCGACCAAATATAGGTCCGGCAATAACCATCGCCGGCAGACCGGCGATACAACCAAAAAGAATGACCCAGCCCAGATCGGCACCGAGAAGGTCGGCGACGGCAATGGGCCCTGGCGTAGGAGGAATCATGGCATGGGTCACACCGAGACCGGCAAGAAGTGGAATACCGTAATAAAGCAATGGCTTACCGGTTCTGTGCGCTAAACTGTAAACAATGGGGATAATAATAATCAAACCGACATCAAGAAAAACCGGGATGGAAATAAGGAATCCAGTAAGACCCAGCGCCCATGGTGCTTTATCATCACCAAATTTTTCCAAAATATTCTTTGCCAGTCTTTCGGCACCGCCGGATATTTCCAGCATCTTACCAAACATGGCACCGAGACCAACGACAATAGCTACAAAACCAAGAATGCCACCCATGCCACCTTTCACGGTATCAATTATACCTTTCTTGGTGAAACCAACGAGCGTACTGCTACTGGTTAACGCACTGTATTCGATTTTGCTTTCGACAACTTTTTCGGCGTCCAAATCAAGATCAACGACTAAGTGATCTTCATTCACTTCCAGAATATGCTCAACAAGTATTGTTTTATCCGCAGTGTCGATGTGGAAAGGACCTCTTAGGTCACCTTTTTTATGGTCACCAGCGGGTTTTTTAAAGTCAAAAACTGCTTTAAAGTGCTCCTCAATACTTTCATTGCGAGCCTTGATTTCATCGGCAGTCTGAGCACTACTGACATCGGGAGCCGTGTAACCCTTGAGTACGACCTTGATTGTCGTCTTAGAAGTAATCGGCATTCCCGCGCCTAAGCCAACGAGGAAACTGACTAACAGCAAAGTTACAAAAGCGTGAAGTTTTATCACGATGATGAGATACAAGATTAAGGCAACACCTAATACAGAGGCAATAATCAATTGCATCGACGATGGGGAACCGGCCGCAGCCAGCGTTAACAAAGAATTCATACTATCATTTTAAATCATATTACACGCTTCAAAGAAGCCTTTACACAGAAGCGACATATACGAACAGCCGTTCTATAACATTTGATACCTAAGTTAGCGAAGCCAGAACCAAAAAGATACCTTTTTTTCCCAAAAAAATTCATCTGTTCTTTGGGCAAAAGCCTCTGAAAGTCTGGCCAGAAAAGGGCAGAACTTCAAATCGCTCAAAGCTTCCACATAAAATTACATTTCCAGCTACATTCTAATATCCATATGTATTCGAACCCCACGGTAAAACCTTGCAAAACGCTCAAGGAAAATAGCGAATTTCTTATAATGCAGCACCTGAGATGTCTTCAGTCGGTCTATACATCTATAAAAATCAGCAAGATATTCTTAGGAATGCCGCGAGAGCAATACTGCCTTTACGAAAGAACTAAAATAATAATGCCGCCATTATAAAAATTGTGGCGGAATTTCTACAGCACTAAAGTAACCCAATTGAGGGTACTCAATCAAACGCTGCAGCTCGCCATCAAGTAGTTCTTTTAAGTCCTGAGATTTAGAATGAAACAGGCTTTTCTCGGCTTCAAAATCTGACTCTGGCGGGAAATTATAGGCTTTGACTTTCGGACACAAATGCTCCATGGATTTTAAAACTCTCATCTGTCTGTAGGGGCTGGCCACTAAAATCGCCGTTTGAATTCCTGCATCAAAATGAAAACTGTCATCTAAGTCAAGAAGTGTCTTTTGACTGAAGCTAATATTCTCACCGGTATTCGTTGACTCACTTTCAATAATAAAAGCGGCGTCCGGGATCTCGGCAGCATAGGCTTGAGCCACCTTTCGAAAGTATTCAGCTTCAGGCTTATCGATATCGGCAGTGCCGGCGCCGATCCCACCGGTGAAGAGAATCTTATCCGCATAGCCCTGCTTATACAGGTCCGCACAGGTTTTGGCGATGCGAGAGTCAAAATGCCCGAAACCTATGATCAGGTCGACTTTTGATGGCAGCTCATCTTTAATACTTAAAAACTCAAATAGTTCTTTAGACTTATACATTTTAACTGAATTCAGCTATATATTTTTGTAGAAGATTTTTAGTCATGAGGATTCCAGCTTTCTCTGAGATCCTGTCGCCGCCTTCATATTCAATGCCGATATAACCTTTGTAACCGCTTTCAACGGTCATTTTCACCAGACGTTTAAAATCCAATTCGTAGCCTTTCGACGGGTGCCTCATGATTGCCTCAGTTCCCGGCACAAGATCGTAAGCCTTAGCACTAACGGCTTTGGCATACTGCAGCAATGCCTCTGTACCGACATACGGATCAAAAAACTTCTTTTGTGAATTATCGTAGAAATTACCAAAATCAGGCAATGAACCAACAGCTTGGTGATCGGCGGCTTTTAAAACCTTGACCAGCCAGTTGCCATCCGACGAAAGGCCGCCATGATTCTCAACTGTAATGTCAAGTTTATACTGTTCGGCAAAAGTCGCTAATTGATTCAGACTGTCACCGATATTTTTAATCTGTTCATTGGCATCGCCATTGCCTTTGGCATCGACTCGAATGCAGTGACAACCCAATTCGGCTGCTGCGACAATCCATTTCTTGTGATTCTCGACTGCCTGTAATCGCTGCTTCTTATTGGCATTACCAAGATTTCCTTCGCGCCCTACCATGATGAGGACATTGTCTATACCATGATCATTAGCCCGCTTATTCATTTCTTTTAGATACTGATTTGTATAGTTCATATCCGGAAAGAAGAAGTTAACGTACTCAACGCCATCTATCCCCAACTCTCTGGTTTTCTTAGCGAAATCCAAGTGGTCTAAAGGTGCCGCTCCATTGGTATGTATGTTATGACGATTAGCTTTTGGGTTCGCAGCGTAAAGACTTCTGTGCAAAGAATACTCTGCCAGCGATAACTTTATATCTGTGCTGGAATTTGAAACACAGGAGAAAAGCGGCGCAGAAGCCAACGCTGCCATCCCTGAAAGTTTCAGCAAATCACGTCTATTTATTTCTTTATTCAACATATTTTAAATCCTTTAAATTAATGACCTTGGGTCTTTTTTACTTTGGCTTTTAAAGTAGCCAGATAGGCGACCACATCGCGCACCTCCATAGGCTTGAGCAAGAATTGCATCGGCGGCATGCCTGAAATTGGCGGCTGCTTGCTGGCGATTTCTTTCTTACTGTATTTAGTTACTTTGCCATCGGCAGCTTTAACGTGAATTTCACTGTCTGTTTCTTTCTGGAAAATACCGCTAACTGCTGTGCCGTTCTTTAAAGTCATGGAAATGATTCCAAAGCCAGGAGCAACTTTGGCTCCCGGGTCGATAACTGACTCCAGGATGTAGGCACGATCTCTTTCTTTACCGAGAGACGAGAGGTCCGGACCGACATCCGCACCGAAACCGTTAACCTTGTGACAACGCAGACACTGGCCACCACTGTGATTCAGGAAGATCTCTTTACCTTTAGCGATGTCACCGCCATTCAGTGCCGGAGCAAATTTAGCCATAGCGTTGCCAACAGGAATCGACTTTTCATACTCCGCCAATTTCGCTTTAATGGCACTTTCCTGACGAAGTTTGGCTGCTTCTATGCCATCGAGAGCTGTCGTTGTTTGGTTGGCACCTTTGATAATTTTTTCGAGCTCTTTAATTAAAAAAGCCTCAATGCGAGAATCGTGACGCTTGGCGATAAGCTTATAGGTGTTTTGTTTATCCTTAACAGAAGCAGTTTTCAGAATCATCAAAGCGGAATCAATCGCAGCCTTTTCATTCACCTGCAAAAGCGCCGTCAGAGCCAATTGGCGCATTTCTATTTGAGAGTCATTCACTAAAGATTTTGCCACAGATTCAACACTACTGTTTTTTCTTTTTACTAAACTTTTAAGAGCTCCAAGCCTGACCGCTGTAGCAGTCTTAGTGTCGAGTGCCTGTGTAATAAGAATTCTTGCAGGAAGTTGAAAGCCATACTTTTCAAGAGTTCGAGTGGCCATCGCCAGCACCTCTCCTTGCGCAGATTTTATCACCGCATCGGCATGAGCCAGAACCACGTCTTTTATATCAGCGCGCTGTGATGGTTGCGGCCTCGGCAGTCCGGTAATATTACTCAGTGGGTGTTGATCATTCCAGGCTTCAATCGCAGCCAAGGCCTCAATGCGCTGCTTAACGGGGATTGATTTATTCTGAGCATATTTTAAAAGTCTGGCGGCATCTGCTTTTGTCGCACTGTAGTAACAAGCATTGATTAAACGGTGCTGCATAAACTTTTCGATATCTGTTTTTACCAGAACATCACGGCCAATATACTTATCCAAATGGGCCGCCAACTGAGCTGTCGCTCCTTCGATTGGCAGGTCACTTATAGCGCGAATGGCTTCGTTGACAATTTTTTGATTAGGATCATTTAAGAATCCAGCGATTTGGCTGTCTTTACTTTTTCTCAAAGTCAGTAAAACTGCCAAACGAACTGCTGAGGATTGATCTTTAGCATAGGCTGTAACTTTAGACTTATCTTTAGCCCCGGAAAGGCCCATAATTAAACCATGTCTGAGGAAAAGGTCTTGGTCATTATTTTTCTTAATAGCACTCATTAAAGCAGCAATAGATTTACTGGATTGCAGGCGGCCAAGGCCAATACCGGCGTACATAGCAACTCTAGGGTGTTTGTCACTCAAAGCGGCGATCAGTTTTTGTTCAGCTGCCTGTATGCGGTTATCACCGAGAACACGGGCAACTTGTATTCTCACCTGATCATTTTTGTCATCGAGAAGTTCAGTGAGTTTCGCCAAGTCAGTGTAGTTTTTATTCAGAGTCATCTGCCCGAGTCCCCAAATGCCGTGAATACGGGTAAAAGTAGAAGCGGAATCATCAAAGGCAGCTTTATAGAATTGCTCGGCCCCAGCCTGACCTCTTTTAGCCAATTCAAATTGAGCCCGCAAGCGAATTTGCTGGTGATCGCGGCCTAGAAGTGAATAAAGCTTAGAGTTGTCGAGCTTGGCAAAATCGGTAGTTAGGAGCTGTTGGTTTTCTTTAATTTCCGGCTTCGCTAATTCTTTAGGGAAACCCATACTATAGATATTTCCGACATTTTGATTGTTCCAACCGCCATAATTGAACTCGGAAATGTACATGCGGCCATCCGGACCAAAGTCTACATCGACACAGTTAGAACCGGCAAAGAATTTTTCCTGATTCGTTACTTTAAAACCGGCACCTTCATTTTCTATATCGAGAGCCGTGATCGATGAACGAGAAGGCGTTCCTTTGTAGTGAATGACAAAGAACTTATTGTCGTATCTCTCGCCAAGGCTGTTACCCGGATTGAAGACAAAACCTGACGGTCCGCCTTCAAATTGGCCAATACCAGGCAGCATAAATGCCGGAGTACTTTCATGGCGGACTTTCCACATTCCTTCGGTCATCCAGGGGCTCATTTGTGATTTTAAGCCGCGCGCTGCCGCTGTTCGGAATTTCAAATTATCGGTAAAAATCATGATCGCCTGCTGACCGGCATGCCAACCGGAGTCACCGCCTTCAACGAGGTAATTGTATCTTTCCAAATCGCCGGCATCGCCATCATTATCGGCCGTAAACAAGTTGCCATAATCATCGAAAGCCAGTTCCTGAGCATTGCGCAAGCGATGATAAAAAACCTCGACATCGGAACCATCCGGATTGCAGCGAAAAACGGCGCCTTCATTGGGGCCATGAAATTCCTTGCCTTCTTTAGTCTTTAAACTGTAACCACGGTCACCTAGCGACCAGTATAGTTTACCATCCGGGCCCCAAACCATGCCGTGCATGTCATGCCCGGAAATACTCATACGAATGCCAAAACCTTCCTGAAGAGACTTCTTGGTATCGGCTTTACCATCACCATCGGTATCTTCCAGCATCCATAGATTAGGGATATTTGTATAGTAAACTTTGCCATCTCTTTCGATGACACCTATGCCCGGACCTTCGAGTGCTCCATTGAAGCCATCGGCAAAAAGAGTCGCTTTATCGGCACGGCCATCATTATTGCTATCTTCAAGTAAACGAATTTTATCTGAATACTGAGTAAACCAGGTCATCGGTTTATCCAGTTTACTCCAAGGACCTTTATTGAGGTGATTCTTGATAACTCCCAAACGCTCTGAAAGGTGATTGATCGAGATATCTTCCAAAAGCATGTGAGGATGGTGACGAATATCCTCAACACCACGGCGCCAGCGGTGAATTTCCGTCACTAAGAGCCGACCTTTAGAATCAAAATAAATTGCTGCCGGATTTGTTGTCTGCGTTTCGTCGGCCCAGAGCTTCATCTGCATGCCGTCCGGCTTTACAAAGTTCTGAATGCGCAGCTTGGCCTTCTGCTCAATTTCAGTCGGCGTTAGTTTAGTAGTTTCTGCATTTGCACAGAGCATCGCCATACTGGCGAGTGAAAAGGTAATTTTTTTAAGCTTTCGAAGCATTTTGAACCCTGAATAATTTTTTATATTACTTATAAATAAAGAATTTTTTTAAATCCCACGGGTAAATTCATGGAAATATGGTTTCATTACAGCAAAAAGACTTCAGCAGGTGAAATATTTTCACTACAACTTTGATCTTTTTTTGCTTAGTTTGTAATATTAATCTATAGATTGAATGTAAAATCTTTTTAAAGACGTGGGATTTGTGGCAAGATGAGTTTACGCTTGGATTAACAGCGAAATTCTTTGCGGAATTGCATCGGAGTTTTACCAACCACCTGCTTAAAATGCCGGGCAAAATAGTTCTGCTCTGAGAAGCCACATTTATCGGCAATTTCTACAAGCAGCATAGAACTTGAACGCAGCAGTTTACAGGCAGACTGAATGCGTATTTTAAGCATGAACTGCAAAGGCGTTTGACGAAAGTGGCGTTTGAAAATACGGTGAAACTGGCTTACTGAAAGACGACATTTGTAAGCTAGCTCCTGTACTGTTATGACATGCATGTAATTAGACTGTATCTCTCTTAGAGCGGGCAGAATGGTGGCCGCCGGGTGTAATTTTTGGTCTGCCTTGTTCAGCCATCTGGAGACCCCCATGAGACCGACGACTTTCTTTTGTTTATCCAGTAAAGGCAATTTATTTGTGCAGTGCCAGGCCAGCTCACCATCTTCTCGCAAGGCCAGCTCAAGGATATCAATCAGAGGATTGCCAGACTCCATAACCTGTTGGTCATCTTTGAGGTATGGGGAGGCGATGCCCTCGGGAAAAAAATCAATTCCTGTTTTTCCATAAATCTGTTCGACCTTCTGACAGCGAAAAAACTGTAGCATTTCCTTATTACAGTAGATCAGTTTTGAATTGCAGTCCTTGTCAAAAAAGAGAACTCCTGGCAGATTATCAAAGATCTGGCGCAATTGCTCGCCTGCCGCTAAATTCTCAAAAAATGCTTCTATATTATCTTGATTAGTATTCATAGAATATAGTAGATGCGACAAATATGCTAATTTCAAGGGATTCTATGCGAGTAGTTCAGCCTTTTCTGTGATAATTTTATTCATCTTATCAAATTTAATAGGTCTCTATGAAATACCGAAGTTTAATTTTATCTCTGGCAGTTTTTCTTTCTTATTCAAGTCTTGCCGCAGACCGTCCCAATATCCTGTGGATTACCGCCGAAGATATGAGCCCAGTTCTGGGCTGCTACGGCGATAAAGATGCAATAACTCCCCATCTTAATACGTTTTCCGAGCGCAGTGTATTATACACCCACGCCTTTGCCACAGCACCGGTCTGTTCACCTTCGCGCTCCTGTTTAATAAATGGCTTGTCGGCAACTTCCCAGGGGACGCATAACATGCGATCGGCCTTTCCGATCCCGGCTTATATGAAAGGTTTTCCGAGTCTTCTAAAAGCCAAAGGTTACTTCACTTCCAATAATGTTAAAACTGATTATAACAGCGCCAATTGGCAAAACATCATTAAAGCCTCCTGGAGTTCTCAGGGCGATAATGCTCATTGGCGCCAGCGCCCGGATGGCCAGCCATTCTTCAGTATTTTAATTTGATGAGCTCTCATCAGAGTCGTGCTATGGTGTGGCCCTATGATAAATTTAAGAAGGAGATCCAAAGTAAATTAAGTGCTGCTGAAATCCACGACCCCGCGACAATTACCCTGCCGCCATATTATGTGGACACTCCGGCTGTACGTAGAACTCAGGCGCGTTTTTATGATTGTGTAACCGTCATGGATAAGCAAGTCGGAAGTATTTTGCGAGAGTTAAAAGAAGACGGTCTTGCAGATGATACAATTGTTTTTTTCTACAGCGATCACGGTTCTGGAATGCCGCGTCACAAAAGAGCTTTGCTGGACAGCGGTATGAAAGTGGCCATGATGGTGCACGTTCCGCAAAAGTGGCAGCATTTGGTTAAAGCGACACCGGGAAGCACAAGTAATCGTTTAATAAATTTTGCCGACTTTGCCCCGACAGTTTTAAGTATTTTAAATATCGATATTCCCCAGTACATGGAAGGCCAGCCATTTCTCGGTCCTAAAGAAACCACGGCTCACAATTACCTTGTCGGTCATCGTGATCGTGTCGACGAAGTCATCGATATGGCACGTTCAGTTCGCAGTCAGGACTTACTTTACATTCGCAACTTCATGCCGCATTTAAGTTACAATCAGCCAACAAGCTGGCCTGATCGCGGCGAGATACGACATGAGTTTTATAAAGCTGCCAATGGTAAGCTAACTGCACCTCAGGCTCACTTTATAGGTCCGACACGTAAAAGCGAAGAACTCTACGACTGCGTGAAAGACCCTATGAATCTCAATAATCTAGCTTTGCAGGAAAACTACCAGGGCAAACTGCGTGAAATGCGCGACGTACTGAAAGCTCAAGTCATAGCCAATAAAGACCTTGGCTTCCTGCCAGAAGCCATGCAATGCGAGCTTTCTAAAGGCTCCACCCCTTATGATATGGCCCGAAAAAATTATGGTATCGCAGCTATCTTTGATGCCGCAAATCAGGTTGGAACTGCAGATGAGAAGCACTATTTACAGAACATGAAAAGTAAAGAAGCAGCGGTTCGCTTTTGGGGAGTCATGGGACTCTCAGCAAGTAGCACGTTTTCCACAAATGCACGTACAGCGTTAGGTAAGGCATTGAGTGACGACTATATTAACGTACGCATACAAGCGGCTCATACTCTCTTAAAAAATGGAACATCCGCCAATTCCTTGTCGGTATTAGCTAAAGCTTTAACTGAAAATAATATGGCTGCAGTTATGCACGCCGCTAGAACAATTGAAATGCTCGGTAAAAAAACAGCGAGCCTTCTGAGTGCCATGCAAGAGGCCGAGAAGCGGATGAAAATAATTCATTCACCAGGAACTTCAGCGCTCGTTGTCCAAGCAGGAAGAGTTGATATGGCCATATTTGTTGGCTTTTCAATTAAAGCTTTTTTAGACCGATTTAAAAAATAACAAAACAGGAAAATGAAAAAGATTCCACCAGTGCAGTACAGAGAGCCTACTTCGTTATGCTTTGTAACCATTTCTTACAGAGTTCCGGCCAATCAAAGTCAACTTCCCCCAAAGACCCTAAGCCGTATCCGTGACCACCATTGGCGTATAAATGCAATTCTGCTGGTACCTTAACATCATTTAACAAGCTTCCAGTAGCAGATACTTTTTTTAGCTATACTTAAGCTTCCAGTAGAGCTTCCAGTAGTAGATACTTTTTTTAGCTATACTTAAGTCTTTGATACTGAGCTATGCTAGATGAATATTTAGGAGCCTCTATATAGCTTATACTTTGCCCCGACAGTTTTTGACTGTCGGGGCTTTCTAGGTGAAAGCTCAGTTACACCTGAGGGGGCGGAGCCCGTTTGCTTCACAACAACAAGAGGAGGGAAAAATTTGATTTGCCAATTGCGTACAAGTAATAAATCAGGGGGAAGTACTGCCGGTTATTCCTGGAACGCGACTTTCGACAACGCCGATCGTCTGCAGACCTGGAACCGTACAAATGGCACCAGTCGCGACTACAACCTCGACCTCATTGGTAACTGGGATTCAGTAAGCCGCGACGGCGTACTTGAGAACCGTACTTACAACGATGCTCACGAACTCATCACGAGTGGAAGTGAGTCCTTGAGCTACGATGCCAAAGGTCAGTTGACAGAGAATGCCGATTTTACCTTCATCTGGGATATCGATGGACACCTGCAAACTGCGACTAATAAAAACAGCATCGAAACAGTATCCTTCACTTATGACGCTCTTGGCCGTCGTACAGAAAAGAGAGCTCTCGATGTAAACACCCTCTACTCTTCATGTGGCCAGAAAGTCTGTGAAGAGTACGACTCCGTGGCCGGAGGGGCCTATAATCATGCTAGGACTTACGTTCATGCTACGTATATCGATGATATAGTCGCCAAGTACGATGCCGGGAGCGCAGGCGTCCCGAGGCTGTGTGAAAAACTATTTACGTCTGTGGCTTTTGGTATATAGTTTTCTCAATCAAAAATTGAGGAACTGTGAATTGAATTTTATTGAGGCTGTAGACCGTCGTGAGGTTGAACTTCTTCCTGCGTGCTTAAATGATTATGTATGTAAAGACAACCCCATTCGAGAACTGGATGACTTTGTAGAATCCTTAGATCTTGTTGAATGCGGTTTTTTATTCCCCAAACAAGATATTCAAGGTAGAGGCCGTCCATCATATCACCCAAAACATCTTTTAAAGTTGTTAATCTATGGTTACATGAATGGCTTGCGTTCTGGCCGTAAATTAGAAAAAGCATGTGGAATAAATCTAGAGATCATGTGGTTGCTTCAGAAGTTGAAGCCAGATTTCAAAACTATTTGTGACTTTCGTAAAAACAATAGTGAAGCTTTCAAGAAGGTTGCGGCGGCCTACTCTATCTCATGTTATGATAAAGGATACATCAGCGGACAATTGTTGGCTGTTGATGGCAGTAGAATTAAAGGCCTTAATGCTCCTGATAAAAGCTGGAGCAAAAGTAAAATTGAACGCCTGTGCTCTCATTTTGAAAAAGAAATAGACCAATACTTAAAGCTTTTGGAAGAAGCAGATAATCACCCTGTGGATTCAGATGAACAGCTAAGAGAACGTGTTTGTAAAAAACTTAAACACCTGGAAAAACGCAAAGCTGAAATAGAAACAATTCAACGCGAGATGGAGGGGTGTGAATATATATCTCAGACAGATTCAGACACAAAGATTTTGAAGAAGAATGGTACTGTAGTTGTAGGTTATAATGCGCAAACAGTTGTTGATAAGAAGCATGGCTTAATTATATGCAGTGAGGTCACTAATAAAAATAACGACAATGGATTACTTGCGCCTATGTGTAAGCAAGCCAAAGAATTGTTGAATTTAGAAAAAACTGAGAGCGTTGCTGACAAAGGATATTTCAACGCAGAAGATTTAAGGCTATGTGAAGAAAATAATATTATTGCTTATGTATCAGAAGTTATGATGTCTCCATCTGAGCGCAAAGGTTTATTTGGCAAGAGAGCATTTAAGTACATTTCCAAGGACGATTATTATATTTGCCCAGCAAAGCAAATATTACTCCCACCTCAAAAGACACAGAACATAAATAAAAAATCCAATTACAGAAATAAAAATGCATGTAAAAACTGCCCTATAAAATCAAGGTGTACTTCAGCCCAATATCGAACGATTTCAAGATCAGAATACGAACCGTACTTGGAAAGAAACAGAAGACGACTCGAAGAGCACCAAGATATTATTCGTCTACGACAAGCTATTGTAGAAGCTCCATTCTCATGGCTTAAACATCATTCACTCATAGGTGGATTCATAACGAAGGGCTTAAAAATGGTTAATGCGGAATTTAGTTTGGCTTAACTAGCATATAACATGACAAGAATTGCAAATATCAAAGTCCATGATGGGAACAACCGCAAATCGACCTACTTTTTTCATATCAACTGCCGTGTTGTCTACAGGGATCAATCAAAAGCGTTTGTGGCGTAGAATAAGCAATTAGGAAAATATCATCCATCAAAAAACTAGCTTACTGAATTACTTGTGTTTTTCACACAGCCTCGTCCCGCCTGCAACACACTTCTACCACACTGACAGACAATATAACGTCCGCGGTCTTACTGACAGCAATGGCGCCATCGTCGAACTCTACGCTTATACACCATATGGCGAAAGAACTGTCATGGATGCGACAGGAACGGTCATTGCTGATAGTGCTTACGACAACCAATATGGCTTCACTGGTCGCTACCTTGACAGCGAAACTGGTCTATGGTACTTTAGAGCCAGATACTTCAGTACTGAAATGGGTAGGTTTGTTAGTCGCGATCCGCTGGGATATGTGGATGGTATGAGTTTGTATGTGGGATATTTTTCTCAACATCATGGTGTTGATCCGAGTGGATTGTTGAAAGTTATACATACAGAGGTATATAACTGTGGAACAATAACTGTAACAAGATTAAATCGCAAAGACAAGGATGCTTTAGCGAAAAAACATGGTTTAGATAAAGGACTAATGACAGGCGTAGCATTAAAGTTTGATTTTCAAAGAGGATGGAACTGTACCGAAGACTGCTGTACAGAGTATGGTTGGGTTCAACATGTAACGAATGGTATGGTATCATGGCATGATAATCCTGGAAAAAAGGGTCATTCAGATCCTACTGCAGAAAACCAAATCCCTAAGGGCGGTAAGTCTAATCCATGGTATCAATTTCCTAACGGAAATGATGGGAAGCCTACACCTCAAGAAACTATAATTGATGCACCTACGAAGAGAAGAAATGAAAATTTCATTACTCAACTAGTATGTACAAGCACTGGAACTGTTGTTTTTGAGTGGCACTGGTCTTCTAGAAGCCAAGGAAAGAAAAAATAAGATGAGAGTATTATCGTTAATTTTCTTGTTACTTTTTTCCTGTAATAATAACAAGAATGAAGATTTAGCAACAAAGCTAAATATAGTTATTCTTAATTCAATTGAAAGCGGGAATGATCATGACGGCAAGTTGAAAACTAAAATATTTTTTGTAGAAGAAGGAAGAGGCGCAATTGTTAGTTCTTATGGATTTGGTAAAGTTAATAATGCATTACTTCACTTAGTGAGAACATCGAATTCTATGGATGTCTCATTTTATGCATATTGGTTGTATCTCTCAAATAATATTTCAACTGATAGAGTTATTACTCAAGAAGAAGATATTGTAAAAAGGTACACTTCTTCCCAAAGAATGTTTCTTGATACGTTTAGTAAAAAAACTGCATATGGAAACTTAATGAAGGAATGTAATGATTTCCTTCATTTATCTTCAAAGGAGTCTCCCGTAGTGCCATTTAATTAAAATCGGCTCTTCTCAGGAAAAATCTAGTATCAGTCCTTCTACTGAATTAAGTCAATAGAAAAAATCTAGTATCGGATAGTTTTTTTAGCGACAGCTACTTAAGCTTGATATAAGTAAGTTACAGAAATATTAGCTCTTGTGAAAAACAGACCTAATGACCTTTTTAGCCCCGTTGATCCCAGTGATTAACGGGGCCTTTTTTTGTAATTATAAATTTTGAATGCTTAATTTTGAATTGTCTGCGCTTTTTGTCCTATATTGGCAGTAGCAGATTGGACTTCTACTAGTAATGACAAAATACAGCGGTCCAGCAACTTGCTGGCGGCGCTTTGAGTTTGAGCGATTTTACACGAGTGCGAGCTGGAGTCGCGATTTATCGGGGAGGCTTCAGTGGCCTGTAAATAGGGATCAATTGCCGCCAGTCTGCTGTACATGAGTAAGATTATGCGGGTGTAACCAAAACGTCCTCGCAGAGGTCCTCGACGTCGCATCAATGCAGCCTTACTTATGTATCGCAGCAAGGTCGATAAGCGCCAATTTGCAGCGATCTATGAGAGTTATGATGCCTGGCTGTTTAAAGGCATTTCATGCATCAGGCCAATTGCTTTTTGTTTTTCTCTGGGGTGTTCACGAATAGCATCGAGCTGTTTTTCAATCTTAGACTTAGGCCCGGGTTTTGAGATAGAATAGTTAAAATCAGTAGCCAGAAGATCATCCGTACTTATTTTGAAAAGAACAGCAAAGCGAATTAATAATTCAAGCGGTACGGCACGTCTGCCTATTTCATAAGAAGATAAGGTTGGCTTCAAGATGCCAAGGTTTTCGGCAAGGGATTCTTGTGTAAATCCATTGGCCTTCCGTAGGGTTGCGAGTCGCGTTCCTAATTCTTTATTCAATTGAGTATCCATGTTTTTAATTTAGCATCAAATATACTTGAAGTAGTGTCAATATGGCTTATGGTGTCAAAATGACTACAAAAAAGTTATAATCTTTTCAAATAAAAAAGCCTTTGGTGCTCATTCCGCCAAGAACTACACCAAAGGCTCACATAAAAACAAGACATTGCCTTGGATTCGTGCTTAATTTACCACGTTTTCGAGTCTTGCCTATAAATCAGCCAAAAAAACGTCACAGACGGCGAAGCTGAAAAAGAGAGAAGATGGCAGTACTGCTGCAACGCGATTTTTTGACACAAACCACCCATGTCTCTTCGAACATATCAAAAATAATATCTCGATAGTCGGCCGTCCACGCAATCGAAAAAAGTTGAAATTGGCATCCTGAATCAAGCTGAATGGCCGATCTTATGGACAGGCCCGATTTTGGTAAAGTCTAAAATTCGCAACTAATTAATCTTGAGTATATTGGCGATATCGCTATGTCGCGGTACGTACCTTTATGTAAAGGAACCCTATATTGGCGCTCTTAGTGTATTTTTTTGAATGAGCGTTGCTGTGGAACCAGGTTAAACAGTATTTATTTCCAGGCTTGCATAGTTCACTCATATTCACTGAAATCAACATCTTGTTTTTCAAAGAGTTCATCTTTATCCAGAAGCGTTCCAATAAGTGGAATTATCGGCTGATTATCTTCAGCCATGATAAAGACAAAATCCTAAATATCCTTGGTCAGCATAAACTTTCCAGAATTGCTGGCAAACTCCAGCAAAAGCTCGTCATTCATCCACAGGTCTTCCATGCAGCTATATTTCAGCAGAACTTTCTGCGGTAGGCCTTTGGAGTGACTCCCGTATTCTTTTTAAACACGCGGGTCATATGACTTTGGTCTGAATAGCCGCAATTGTAAGAGATTTCACTGAGTCCGAGATTAGTTTCCATAAGTAAACGGCACACAGCTTTATAGCGCACTTGCTGAATATAATCGGTCGCAGTCATGCCAAAATGTTTTTTGAAACGCCGAAAAAAAGTACTCATAGACATACAGGCCAGTTCGGCTAAATCCTCAATCTTAATTGTCGTGGGATACTCCCTTTCCACAAACTCTAACACATCTTGAAATTCCTGCAGGGGTTTGATCACATTCAAGGTTTTCAGAGTATCTCGGGTAATAGCAATGAGCCCAATAATTTCACCATTGCTATCCCTTATGGGAAGTTTGGTGCTCACATGCATGCTGATAATACCATCTTCTGAACTAACCGGTTCTGAATGTTCGCAAATGGATTCACCGGCGAAGATTCTGGCATCATCCCTCTCATAACGAACTGCCAATTCACGGCTCACCATATCATAATCAGTTAGACCAATGATCTGCTCCAGATTTTCATAACCAAATAATTTAAGAAAAGCCTGATTGGCCTTAATAAACCTGCCTTGACAGTCTTTAACAAAAAAGTAGGTATCACTCATGTATTCAAAAAGTTGAGAAAGGGCAAAGGGCTCAGCCTTATCCAAAAATTCCCGGGCATATTTGATTTTGTCTGTATTATTCATATTCATACACCTACTATAATGAGAACTTTTCAGTCATGGTTTGCCTACAATAAGCTACCGGCGTTCGTAATGCTACTGTAAATTCAAACTATTAATCCGGCCATTTAATAGATGGAAAAATCTCAATACTGCAAGACTAAGATAAAATTACGATTCTTAATACATTGAACACGTACTTCCTTATTTGAGGGCACGATAAATCGTGGACTACATACTTAGGGGAAAGGCTTTAGGTATGTCGTACACGCTTTAGCGTGCGCCTTATGAAAATTTTATTATTAACCTGACGGCATTCCCCTTTTGAGGGTAAAAGTTCATTCTAATTTGTGGCCGGAGTAATAGCTTGTAAATGCACGTCTATCAACCCCCTATTATCAAAAACCTCTATCGAGCTCAAACAGCCACGGACTAAAAGAAAAAAGCTCCGGTAATTAAATTACCGGAGCTGGACTTTTGAGCCTTGGCCGTAAGCCCGGCCAAAGACGTCATTGTTTAATCGTTTATGTATTTAATCACCACTGATACTTTGGGCAGATTTCTGTAACACTCTTAAATATCATAATTATATATACACCAAGGATTAATTAAATCTGAGGAGGGTTTTATTCCCCGCCCCTCTGGGGCGAACATTTCTTTCTGTGCTATATTGTGATATGAGTGAGCATATAAGAAAAAGTCATAATAAAACGTTACTCCTTTACCATTTAGTGTTTCCTGCGAAGTATCGGCGAAAAATATTTACCGATGAAATTGAGCTGACGCTCCGTGAAGTATGTACTGGAATTGGGGTAAGATATGAGATGAACTTCATAGAAATTGGTTTAGACGGAGATCATGTTCACTTTCTTGTTCAAGGAATACCGACGATGTCTGTTACCCGCCTGGTAACGATAATAAAAAGCATCACAGCAAAAGAAATATTCAAAAACCATTCTCATATCAAGAAAATATTGTGGGGTGGCTCTCTATGGACAACTGGTTATTATGCCAATACGGTTGGTCAATATGCTGGAGAGGAAACGATAAGAAATTACGTAAAGAATCAAGGTAAAGAGAAGGAATATAAGAAGATCCATGAGGATCAATTAACATTTGATTTTGGCGTGTCGTAGGGCGATACCCCGCTGCTTGCGGCGGGGAGGCTTCATTGAAGTTTTTGGGAAGGGGGAGTCCGAGGGGGAAATCTTTTTGTTCACAAAAAGTGTCCCTCTCGGGTCGTTAGCAGTGGCCGGGCTTACACCCAACGCCGATTTTTGAGTTTAAGCTTCTGCCAAGTATTTCTCGTTAAGCTCATTCATAAACTTAATGCAGGTCTCAGTCGCTTCCCAGGCATTATCCCAGAAACACAGGTCGTTAGTCCACCAACCGTCGGCCGGGTAGTACTCGAGAATGGCCGGAACGATTTTATCGAAGTCCAACAAACCCAGACCAAAGGGCGGGTGAGCAGAAGTTTCATCGACGCCATTTTCCTGGTGACAGGTATTATCGGAGTCGATGAGGTGAACGTGATTGATGCGCGGACCAACCATTTTAAGGAACTCAGTCTGGCACTCAAAAACTTCTTTTTCGCCGTTCTGACGGGTGCCCATGACACTTATAATCTGCGCGTGGCAGGTGTCGTAGAGGAAACCGAAATTGGGTTTTTGAATGGCCTCGAGAATTTCGACTATTTCTGAAGGCTTATTGAAGGCAAAACCCGGCTCGCCTTCCCAGGTAACAGTAAGACCATAAGTTGCGGCTATATCAGCACATACATTCCAGGTATCAACAAGTCTTTTCTTCGCTGTAGCATAGTCAACTTCGGCGAAAATTGTCGGCGGCTGAACCGTATCTACACGTATAGTGGTGATACCGAGGTCGACGGCGAACTCACAGTTCTTGGTGAATTCAGCGATGTACTTGCTGTTATCGGCAGTATTGATCAGCTTCTCACCCCAGAGATTGGCAGCGATACCGCTGATCTGCAGGCCGTAGCTCTTTATTTTTTCGACGATGGCCTGACGTTCTTCTTTAGTCTGCAGGTCATCCGGGTTCGGGTGTGGCGCAAATGAGCCGAGTTCGAGGGCGTCGTAACCGAGTTTAGAGAGTTTTTCACAGACGGTATCGAAGTCTACTGGTTTGCTGGCGTAAGGACCGATTGTATAGGCCCATGTTCCGATTGATGTTTTCATGATTATTTTTCCTTAATTAAATTCTTTTCAGCCGCCATAGGCGGCATGTCAGTTTTGGTTGCGCATTTTTTCAAAAATGCGGTCTCTTATAAGACGGGCTTCATCGAGGCATTTTGTCCTTAACGATTTACGTACGCGTGATGTAGTAAAAGAATCGGGCCATACGGTATAATGAATAAACCAAATACCATTATTATTCCACAAATGGTGGTTAGGGTTTGCCTCGTTTGTTCTTATTGAAAGCAAGCCTGAATTACCTGTACTCATACTTTTTCAATAAGCGGACGCAGGACTTCATCGCTGTAAGTACCGCATTCGAGAGTAACTTGATTTTGCTCCTTGACGGAGCGTTCACATTCATCTTCTACGACAATCCAGCCTTCAAAGCCACTGTCAACGAGATCCTCAGTGATCGTTTTAAAATCAACAATCCCCTCACCCATCAAAGCCCAGCTGTGATCGGCGTGCATATCTTTATAGTGAACGTGATTGATAAGTGAACGGTAGTCGCGCATCATTTGCACTGGGTCCATATCGGTGTAAGCCATGTGGCCGACATCCGGAGTCCAGCCGAGAACTTTAGCATCGAGCTTTGGTAACAGGCGATCGTAATCACTCTGTGTACGCCAAATGGAACTTTCCGGCGAGTTCGGGTGATAAGAACAGACGACTCCCTTGGCGGCTGCACGCCGGGAAATTTCATTGATACAGGATATCAGGTTGTTCTGACGTTCGATTAGTAGCAGCCACTATGCGTACATTAACCTTAGTTGCTTTATTTGAGCCAATGGCAGTAACTAAGCCATCTTCAATGACTCTTAGTAGTTTTGCTTGAATATCCAAGGGTAACTCACCTAATTCATCTAAGAATAGAGTTCCTTCATGAGCGGTAACTAATAAACCTTCTTGATTAGTATCAGCACCTGTGAAAGCGCCTTTCTTATGACCAAAGAAATAACTCTCGGCTAACTTACCTGGGATCGCTGCACAATTCGCAACCACATAGTTTTGCTGATTGCGAGGACTTAGATAATGTAGTGCTTGAGAGAAGAGTTCTTTACCCGTGCCTGTTTCGCCATGAATGAGTACGGGAAAGTTTTGATCGGCATAAAGTGTAAGTTGGTCTAAACATTTTGCTAAACCCACGCTATCACCCACTATTCCCACACGTTGAAATACCTCAACTGGATCAGGTGTATCCAGGTCAGCAGGCTCCACCTTGCAAACATTGGGTGATATACGAGGAAATTCGGGATCACGCAAATTAATAGATTTGATTAGAGGGGCCTCATCACTGACAAATTTCTTAGCACGTGTCTGTAAAACTTCCGCAGGTAGTTCGCCACTGCTAGTTAAGAGTAGCCAGCAGGCATGTATTTGCGGAGTTCCAGAAGAGACCGATATGAAAAATTCATCCTTGCTATGTTCAAGCATGAAGGACTTTAAGAACTCTCGCATTTCTCGAATGATGATTAAGTAATTTGTGGGGTCACCTATTGCCAAGGGACATAGATTAATGTCGCAATTTGGCAAACGACTAATTAAAGCATCTTGAGTCATTTCAGCACGTTCTTGTGAACCTCTTGTCGAGAATAAAATAACTTTATCAAAAGCCATATTCTCAGCAACAGTCAAAATGGGGCCAGGTGATTCCACACCATCGATTGCGCTCTTCGCAAATGGATCGTGAAAACCAACAAATGATAATAATATTCTCAAATATTCCCTCGAACTTAATGTAACTGTATTACCCACAAAAAGACTACTGTCTCACTACTTATATACATTACAATTATTCATGACTCTAGATTATACATTTAATGTTAAAAAATCTTAATATCACAGCAAAACTCAAGAAGTTTGTCATACAGGTTCAATACTTAAGTAATTAAGTCTTTAGTTGCCTTATTAGACACTACTTAACAACATTTCACTCGTAAGGTCCATACATTGATAGTGTTTCACTGTTTTAGGCGAACTCTTTTCGTATACTCTCTAAGAAATAGCTCATTTAAAATCATAAAACTTCATTAATTCTTTGACTATTCCTAGACGAGATAATTCCTTCAAGAAAAAAGGTGTTTTCATGAGTATTTCCAAAAGCCACAAAATAACAAGACTAGAACTCTATAATGAAGTTTGGTCGACATCTATCCTTCAGATCTCCCAAAAATATGGTATTTCAGACCGAGGTTTAGCCAAACTCTGTAAAAGGCATAAAATCCCGACCCCACCTCGCGGTTATTGGGCCAAAATAGAAAGTGGTGTAAAAGCTCATAAAACTAAATTGCTAAAACCATCTGATAATCCCGAGATCATTATTCGAGCTACCATTAAGGGTATCAAAAAGATCCAAGAAGAATCAGTTGAAGACTTAAAAACTGAATACTCCTACGATAATGATGAGTCGGTTGAGTTCTTATTAAAATCCTTGGAGCAAGAATCAGAATATGAAGAAATAGTGATTTCAGATAATTTGCGTGGCTGTCACAAATTTATAACAAGATATAATGAGCTCTATAAAAAAGAGAAGGAAGAAGCTAAACATGATCGCTGGTCAAATTATTTTCATCCTCCCACTGGATATGGCCTTAGAAATATCACATCATTCTCAAGAGCCAAGTTAATCCTAAATACAATATTTAAAGAAGCCGAAAAACGTGGTTACACTGTTGCATAAAGTAATCGTTATCAAGGAGTGGATTTAATTGTTCACGATCAAAAAACCTCAATTGAATTACGTGATAACAATCACCAACAACTAACGTTAGAGATCTTATCCTGGTGCCCAAACTTTCAGTCTAGTTGGAGTGATAGGAAGGTGCAAAGAGTTGAGCACTGCCTCAACAAATTCTTCGAGGCTTTAATCAAAAAAGCTGTCCACGAGTTTGATCGTGATCTCACCAAGAAAAAGAAAGAAGAGAAAAAAGAAATTGACCGCCAGAAAATCCGTGACCTTGAGAAGGAAAACTACTTAACGCAGACAGGAAAACTGGACCTAAATGCTGAACAAGAGCTTGCATGGGCCCATGAACAAGCCAATATACTTGACCCACTGAACAGCGCATGTTCTACAAGTGAAGAAGATAGCAGGCAAAAAGTAAAAGCCCTCGAAGCCGACATTTTAAAAATCAAAGAACCCTACAAATGCTTCTTCCGCGGCTACGATATTTAGACTCTGACTTAAAAAAATGTGTTTGAGCATTATTTTTTATAAAAACGAATAAGGATAATCCACATGAAGCCCAAACACATTATTCTCGTACGTCATGGCCAATCTGAGGCAAACGTTAACAAAGGAATTTATATTGACACTCCAGACCACCTTGTTAATTTAACTGATATGGGTAAACAGCAATGTGCGGAATCTGCAGAACTCCTAAAAGAATACTTACACGATAAGAATGTTACCGTGTGGCAATCTCCATATAATCGCACTAGACAAACCGCCGATGAAGTAATCAAGAACTCCTCACCTAAAGGAATTAGAGTTAAAGAAGATCCCCGGCTACGCGAACAGGACTGGGGCAACTTCTATACTGAAGATGAAGTAGCTAAGCAAAATGCCGAAAGACGGCGTCATAGTGAATTTTTCTATCGCCTTGGCAATGGTGAGTCAGGAGCAGATGTCTACGATCGTATTTCTACCTTTTTAGAAACTCTTCATAGAGATTTCAAACATGATGATTGGACTGATACAATTTTACTTAGTAGTCACGGAATTACACTACAGATCTTTCTAATGAGGTTCTTTCATTGGACCTACGAACAATGTAAAGAAGAAACGCGATTCTCTAACTGTGGCTACGTTGTCCTCTCACTAGATCCAGAAACAAACCGATATTTTATCGATGTAGATAAGAGGATACCTTAAAGAACGCATCTTCTCTAAATAAAGCGTACTTCATTTTTTATATTTGAATGTTCATGAACATTTCTAAGCTCAAAATCAAAAAATAGACGATTTTAGGTCTTTATGGACATCTCACTCACGCACCAAGCTGAGAAAACCTTTAATTTAAACTCAAATCCTTTCACTCACTCACCCACGTGAACAAATCAGGTGCAAATTTGTATAATTATTTACATTTTACATTAAATATAAATAAAATTATCAAGTCGTTTCAATTTAGTTGGCTTATTGTCATCATGACTACTTCCATCATTAGACAGATTTGGTTTTAAAGGAATTAGATCAGGACGAATTTCGTTAATTAGATTAGAAGGTACTAATTCGGAAAGAAATTTCTGGTTAAATTTTACTTCAAATATTGAAGCTCCGTAATAAGTGGCTTTTTCAAGGAAGTCAAATCTCACGTATTTTGCAGTTTGAAACTGATTAAATGAAATTTTATCTTTATCCTTGGAATTCTTGTCTAATGTTGTATGAATTAGCTTCCAATCTATTCCGTTTTCAGAAACATTTATGTTATATTTTTTTGCATATGCCCCTTCCCAAAAGATCTCAATATCTTTGATATTTATAGATCGGGGAAGTTTTAAACTTAAATACTGAGGGAATTTTCTGTTTGAACTCCATCGGGTTCTTAAATCTCCATCAAAAGCATTTGAAGGATTAAAATCAGGAATATCTATTTCCTTAGAACTTGCCTGAGCGATAGCATCTGCAAAAATATTTGATGACAATAAAAATATTGTAATTAAAAAAAACTTCATATTATTTTCCATAAATTATTTAATTTTAGACTTGCTTTCTAAGCATAAATACGCTCGCGCTTTAAATCTCTTAACAGCTGCACTTTATAAAAATCAAAAGAAATTACATTTTTTGAACCTATTAGTGAACCTGGCAATAAATGTAAAAAATATTTTAAATAGGCGAAAATCGTAAGAATAACTCAAGGTTGATAATCTTCTTAATCATTCTAAACTCATGCTTGAATACTTAAAAAGATCCGATAACTGACACTTCACTCAGAAGTTGATTAGCTGTGTAAAGTCTTTAAAAAATTTAGCCATTTGAGCTTATATTGAATTAGTTATTTACTATGGATTATGAAACTTTTATTTGGAAATAGTCTTTATAAACAAACATCTC
The DNA here is from genome assembly GCA_022446985.1 of Lentisphaerales bacterium. Classification (GTDB taxonomy): domain Bacteria; phylum Verrucomicrobiota; class Lentisphaeria; order Lentisphaerales; family Lentisphaeraceae; genus JAKVBD01. The sequence continues at coordinate 1,374 of JAKVBD010000076.1, read as the reverse complement.
TAAGAAAATTAATCAGATTAATTTAACTTTACGGAGTTTGAGTTATAAGAAATTTCACTCTTAATGAAAGAGGGAACTACTTCGTGTAGGAACTTTTTGTTAAGTTTGATTTCATAAATTGAGGCACCGTATTGGCTACCTTTTTCGAGGAAGTCAAATCGTACATATTTTGCGACATGAAAATTATTGCAAGATATTTGATCATTATCCTTTGTTTTTTTTCCTTCTTTTGTATAAACCAGCTTCCAATCTATTCCGTTTTCAGACACACTTATAGTATATTTTTTTGCGTATGCCGCTTCCCAAAAAATCTCAATATCTTTAATATTTATGGATCGGGGAAGTTTCAAACTTAAATACTGTGGAAACTCAAATTTTGAACTCCAACGAGTTTCTAAATTCCCATCAAAAACATTTGAAGTTTTTAAATAAGCAATTTCCTCAGAACTTGAGCTAACAATTGTATCAGGCAAAATTTTTATTGGTTTTATGTAAGATAAGTCGGCTCCATAAACGTTACCCAGTCTAAGTTTGAGGTTGGTATAGTGCTCAAAACTATATTTGATAAGGAGTGAATTTTTACCTTTGCGGAGAGGGATTTTTAAAGTCGTTGTCTGATTTCTACCGGTGTTGACAACGGTGTCGGATAGGACTTTACCATTATGCCAAATGCGCAGGTTATTAAAGGCAGAGCGTCGACTCTCAGGCTTAATATGAAGGTAGACATTAGATGATGAACTGGAGTTGAAATCTTTACGTAGGTACATTAAGCCTTCGTAATCTTTGCCATTATCGCGCGGAGCTTCAAATTTGAGTTCTTTTTTGTTTGAGAGTTTAAACGCAGATAAGTTGAAGTTCTCCTCAGGTTTTTGGAGAAGTTCGGTCTTATTTTCTTCCAGATTAATTGGTCCCAATTGTAACCAGTCTTTATCTGGAAAAAGTTCCAAGGACATGGATTTTCGCAAATTGATCGGCACCCGAGCTTTACTCATGAGGCTTTGATACTTTTTAAGATCCTTACCTGCATTCTCACCATATTTATTTAAAAGAGCTTCGAGAAGGTATTCATTATTAGGATCATTAGCAAGTATTTCAGCACATAATTCGACCAAATCACTGGAGCCTTCAAGCTCAATATATTTTGTGAGCATGTCATCTGCACGCCAGCGGTTAATTGGATTGCAGGTTAAGTTGAGCAATAGGGAATTCTTATCCCAATTGTAGTTCGTCTCTAATGAATCAAAAGCAATTTTCTGAACACGAATACGCTGAGTTTTTGGATACCAGCTCATAAGCCTTTTAGGACCATAAAAATTAAATAGGCTTTCGTGGGCATCCTTCCAGTTATTTTCTTTAAGTCCTGACTGGGGCTTG
>JAKVBD010000075.1 GCA_022446985.1 Lentisphaerales bacterium | reverse complement strand
TAATTGGTTGAAAGAACAAACCAATGACCGGGTGCAGCTTTACTCTGTAGAGTGCCGTGAAAATGAGAAGAACTCAGCTATTTACTTCAGGGACGATCAGCCTGGATTGGCTTAAAAGGTCTCAGGTTTCAGGGCGCTTCGCTTACAGGTTTCAGGTTTGATTGTATCGCTTTTAAAGGAGCACCGGCACCCTTGCCGGTATTTGAGAATCACCGTTGCAGTGATTCTCCTTAAAATTTGGTCATTCCGTGTTGGTTATTGGGAATTCGTTAAGTGTTTCTCAATAGCCTGAGAGACCTGAAGGCCCATCATTTTTGAACCTTCTTTATGGAAGTGAACATTTACTGGTTTTTGCAGTGTGTTCAGCTTTGGAAGAACTAAAGAGTAAAGGTCGTTAACTTCGATATTGTTTTCGGTCATAATTTTGAGTGCGGCATCATTGTACTTTGCGGCATTTTCTGGAGCTCTTGCCGGTTTAACTCCTGCTGGGTATGGAGTCGTAGTTGCAAAAATTAATTTAGCCCCATCAGCTTTAAGTTGGGCGACGAGTTTTGCCATATTACTTGTGTATGTTGGGAGGTCGGCTTGTTGAGGATCGTTGAAGTCATTTGAGTTTTCTGAAGTTCCGGCCACTTTTACGTGTTTGAGATCGTGAAGTCCCCAGTTGAAGTGAATGACGTCCCACTTTTTATCACCTAGCTTTTTGTCATTTAACCAGTCTGTAAGGTTTTTTAAGCCATGTGTTGTTCCCTGACTGTTTCCTGGAGCGTGGATGACATTTGCTTTGCCTTGGAGGTTTTCTTTAACAAAAGGTGTATAACCCATAGATATAGAGTCACCAATGATGAGTACAAATGGCAGATTTGGGTCGATTTTAGTCGTCGACTTTTTTTTCCTCTTCTTGAGTTCAACAGAGCCTTCTTCAGGAGTGTAAGTATCGGCTTGCAGGTTTGGGAAAAGGAGGAAGGAGAAAAGGAGAATCAAGCTGTTTATTGTGCGCATCTATAAATCCTTTTTACTTTTTTATAAGTAATGAAATGATGAGATGTTACAGTTGAAAGAGGAAAACTAAGAAGTTTATCTGACTTGCAGCATGTCGATTTCGTTTTGCTCAAGATAATCCAGGAGTTGAACCACGCCTTGTTCTTGGACCATGTCTGACTCTTCTGCTGTAAGAGGGACAACGTTGAAGAGTTTGATAGTTTGGTCGCCCATGGCTATGTCGCCATTGCCTTTTTCTGAAGGCTCGGGATGCACAAATAGAGCACTGGAGTTTGGATAAACCGGGACTTGCCCGACATCGACAATAATGTTCCACCAATCAACAGAAAAGTCATGAAGAAATGGGTACATTGTAAAATTGGCCAGGAAGCGGGTAAAAGCAATGATGTCATCTCCGGTAAACAGTCCGCGAACAGATAGACGGAGTTCTGCGATCTGCCCATCTTCCATGGGTTTAGAACTCATGCCAAGAGTAGTAAAGTGTGTCTTAGGATTAGAACCAGTGGCCTGCCAGTAGAGAACTAAAATTTCACTTGGCAGCTCTTCTGATTTACATTCAGGTTTATAGGTAAAGTAACCTTTGGGTTTGCCGTACCTTTGCAGATACTCAAAATAAATAAACCTCAACTGATCTTCGACTTTCACAATTACACTCACATCTTGTTTTGATACACTGTACGGGCTAGTGGGTCTAAAAATCAACTAAAATTGTGACATTTTTGTCAATTTTTTGTCAAGGTTTGGAAATGGGAATCTTGAGATTTTAAAAGAAAGAAATCTAATATGTTTATTATTTTAGTTACGATTGCCTATACGGGCATTAGTTTCTTTGGCTTTTTTAGCTCACGAGAACCGATTTTTAAAACAACATTTTTTCTATCTCGATAGCCCACAATATTTTTAATTTGTCGCTTAATTTTAGATAATGTATTGGCTTCACCGACTACAAAAACTTCTTTTTTGCCGATGACCTCATTGGCTTTATAGCGAAGGGCTAATTTTACATCTTCTATGGTGTATTCATCATTGTCGATTTTTACGGGGTATGAGTAAAAGTGCTTATCATAAAATTGATTGTTGCCTATCACTTTTTTACTGAACTTGACGATGTAGTACTTATCTTCTGCTGAAAGACTGAAGACCAGCAATAAGGCATAAGTAAGAATAGCTGCTTTCATATTTTCTCCCTTTTTTAAATAAGGCTGTCACTTAAGCGTGCAACATCGCTCATTTCTTTTATATCGTGGACTCGTACGACATGGGCGCCATTTGCAATGCCGATAGCAATTGAGGCAGCTGTGCCCCATACACGATCTGTTGGATCTTGTTTACCGAGAACATGGCCGATGAAAGATTTTCTCGAGGTGCCGAGAAGAATAGGAAGTTTCAGTTTTTCAAAGTCAGTTAATTGACGGATTAGTGTCAGGTTTTGTTCAACATTTTTGCTGAAGCCAATTCCTGGATCAATCATCAGGCATTGGCGATCGATACCTGAAGAAACCAGATCATCTATGATCTCTTGAAAATAGGAGATGATGTCTTCGACTATATCGTCATATTCAAGGAATTGTTGCATAGTCTGTGGAGTTCCGCGCATGTGCATAAGCATGCAACCGGCTTTGGTGTCGATGGCAACTTGCTTCATTTTTGGATCAATCTTGAAGCCGGAAATGTCATTGATGATATCCGCTCCCGCTGCAATCGCAGCTTCAGCTACTTTGGCTTTGGTTGTATCAATACTAATGAGAATATCTGATTTTTCTCTTAGTTTTTTGATGACGGGAATAACTCTTTTTAACTCTTCTTCTTCAAATACAGGCTCAGATCCAGGACGTGTAGATTCTCCACCTATGTCAATGAGTCCAGCACCTTGGTCAATCATTTCTAAGGCGCGATTGACCATGGCGTTTATATCTTCATATGATCCACCATCTGAAAAAGAGTCAGGAGTACAATTGAGAACTCCCATAATCAGCGTTTGTTTTCCGAGCTCTAAAGTTTTCCTGGCGGATTTGAAGTTATAGACAGGGCGTTTAGACATCTTTTCTTCTCAGTTGAACGAGTGTTTCAAAATGTTTAGTTTGCGGGAACATATCAAGTACTGTAGCGCTTTCAATCTTGTAGTGTAAAGACATGATAGCAAGGTCATCAAGCAATGTTTTAGGATTGCAGGATAAGTATGAAATGCCTTTTGGCTTGAGTTTAACCAAAGCGCGCAATGGACGTTCATCGACGCCTGAACGCGGAGGGTTACAGACAGCGAAGTCGGGGGATTCCTCAAAGGTCTCCATATATTCAGCAACATCTTTGTCGATGTACTCGATATTTGAAACATCGTTGAGCTCAAAGTTTTTGAGGGCCATATCGCGATTCGGCAGGAAGTTTTCAACTGCGATAATGCGTTTTGCCACAGAACTCATCGAAATACCGATGGTGCAGGTTCCAGAATAGAGGTCGAGTAAGGTTTCAGGTTCAAATGATTTCGCGTGTTCACGAATTTGTCGGTAGGCTTCTTCAGCGACTTCTTGATTCGCCTGGAAAAAAGTGTTGGTTGTCAGTTTAAAGCGGTACTCGAGCATTTTTTCTTCGACTAGGTCTTTGCCCCAGACTTTATATGGAGATCCAAAAGAGGTGTCGGATTTACCACCGGTCATTTGCCAGACAAATGAATCAATCTTTCCGGCATCGAGGAATTGCTTGGCGATAGCTTCAATTTTATCCTGATGTTCAATACTTGAAGTCAGAAAGGAGAGTAGTTGCTGCCCAGTTCTAGTGCGGCGGATGGTGATGTACCTTAAATAGCCTTCATGCTTGAGGTAGTCATAGAATTCAAGGCCTGCTTGTTGAGCAGCTTGGAGAGCTTCTTTGTAAACAGTAAATGATTCTTCTTCGATGAGGTGACAGTCAGTTAATTCAACGACATCGTCAAAACTACTGCCGCGCAAACCAGACTTTCCAAAGGCACAGACGAAGTCCATTTTTTGGCGATAACGAGTTTGTCGAGTACTGGCCAGGGAGGTGATTTCGACATCTTTGAAGGCGCGTTTAGCATAGGAATTTTCAACCATGCCTTTGAAGACATTCAGCTTTGTGTTGACTTGATCGTCATACGAGAAGTTTTGTAAATTGCATCCACCACAACTGTTAAAGTGCGGGCAAACAGCTTCACTTTTTTCCAGGCTTTGCAGTTCTTCTTTATAAAGAGCAGCCTGATCTTTTTTCTGTTTCTTTTTTTGTCTCAACCTTGATCCTGACCTGAATTTTTCGAGTTCACCGGTACTATAACGCAGTATTGGCCTTGCCTTAATGTAAATGAAAAGATTTCGGAATTTTTTTGATGAGTACAAATTTTAATGACGTCATGTGTAAATGTGTAGAAGCCGTAAAAGAAGCTGGAGAGTTTCAGTTAAAGCATTTTAGAACAATGCCGGCTGGTTATGGCGACCAAAAAGATGTACGGGAAATGGTCAGTTTTGTCGATGTAGAATCGGAAAATATCTTAAAGAAACAGCTTATGCCTTTAGTCGAAGGCGCCGGTTTTTATGGTGAAGAAAGTGGCCAGGAAGGTTCTATGGATCTTACCTGGGTAGTTGACCCTCTGGATGGAACGACCAATTACCTAAGTGGTGTTGATCATTTTTCAGTTTCAATTGCTTTAGTTGAAAAAGGGCAGCCAATTCTTGGCGCAGTTTACAAACCGGCAAATGGCGACTTGTGGACTTGTGTGAAAGGCGAAGGCCTTTACTACAAAGGTGGAAAACTACAACAGGTTTCACAGACTTTGGATGCCAGTCAGGCTTTATATGTAACCGGCTTTCCTTATAGGTCTCCTGATGTTTTTGAAAATTTCTTTGAGTGTGCAGGTAAGGTTCTGACGACTGGCCGCGGTATGAGAAGAACTGGTAGTGCTGCTCTTGATGTCTGCCATGTGGCAGCTGGTTGGATGCAGGGTTTCTGGGAAAGTGATTTACAGCCTTATGATATAGCAGCAGGAATGCTCTTTATGCTTGAGAATGGTTGTAGTGTGACTAATGAGAAAAACCAGCCATACGATATTTTTAAGGATCGTATGATGGTCGCGGCTTTACCCAAGGTTCATGAAAAACTTCTAACAATTGTTTATGACTCTTATGGAGCTCTCTAAAACAATTTAAAGATAACTACATATATTAGCCCAATTAACTGAAAATTAATAGGAAAGAAGTTTTTGAAAAGCTTATGACACTTGTGTTGAATGATGTATATCAGCTTTAAGTGAACATGGACTCCAGGGCCAATTGTGAGACTGAAAACCTCACTTCTTATCGCGGTATACATACTTACGCTTGCAGTGCTGGATATGGTTTATATTACAAATGTGACTTCTTATCTGTCTGACGATTAAAAGACATTTATAAATTGCCACGTCATGGGACCTCACTACGAGACTTGGCAACATAGTGCTCACCGTGAGGTAACTAATTGTAATGATTGTCATGTTCCTCATGATAATATTTTTAATACTTTAAAGCTCAAGACGGTTTGCGCCATTCAACCAGTTTTACTATGCGTACTGAGCCATAAAGTATTAACGCTTAGTGAAGGCGCCATGGATGTTGTGCCAAACAACTGTATTCGCTGTCACGAAAACCAGGTTCAAAATCTTGAAAATGGTGTTTTGACATCAACTCCCACCAGCCATGGTTATGGCAAATACCGCTGGGATTGTCACAGAGAAACACCGCATGGTGAGTTAAGAAGTCTTTCGGCAACTCCTAATGCCATTATCCCGGTAAATGAAAGGATCATTCCGGATTGGATCACTAAGAAACTTAATGAGGAGAAGAAGTAGGGTAGCGATATGTCTATTGAAGAAAATAAGAAAAATGTAAGTTGATTTGTTTTTCCACTACTGGCTGTAGCAGTGTTTATAATGAGCCTTTTGGTAAGTTGCATTATGGAACGACGTGTTGAGTCGCGTATGATCTACCAACCAAAAGAAAAGATTGACCAATTTGAACCTCGCAGTAATAAGTGGGGGAGCAGTCTCCTAATCAGTACGACACGTTTATGAAAACTGCTGAGACTTCATTTAAGAGTAAGCACAACAGCAGTAGCCGTGATGTCATGCTGGCGAAAAATCCAAATCTGGTGATTCTTTGGGCCGGTTATGGTTTTACCAAAGATTACAATGCTCCCCGCGGTCACAGCTAAACAATCAAAGATATTCGCGAAACTCTTCGTACGGGCGCACCAAAAGATGAAAATGATGGTCCTGTACAGGCAACTTGCTGGGCTTGTAAAAGTACCGATGTTTCACGTTATATGAATGAGAAGAGAATCACTGAATTCTATGATGGGAAGTGGGCTGGATAAGGTCACGAGGTTGTAAATCCTATTGGCGGTAATGACTGTCACGATGGTGACACCATGGCGCTTGGAATCAGTCGCCCAGCATTGGTGGAAGGTTTCGAATCGATGGGTATGGATATTTCAAAAGCAACTCATCAGGATAAACGAACTTTTGTTTGTGCTCAGTGCCACGTGGAATACTACTTCGATAAGCAATACCTGACTTTCCCTTGGGCTAAAGGTACTAGGGCTGAGAATATGGAAGATTACTACGATGAAGCCGGTTTTGCTGACTGGGGTAACCCGCTAAGACTAAAATGATTAAAGCTCAGCACCCTCGTTATGAACTTTGGAAAGAAGGTGTTCACGCCGAGCATAGTGTTTCTTGTGCAGATTGTCATATACCTTATATGAGCAAAGTTGGCTTTAAGTTAACTGACCACCAGATCAATAGTCCAATTGCTAAAATGAATCGTTTCTGCCAGAATTGTCACCGTCAGATAGAAGCAGAACTTATTCGTAGTATTGCAAGTAATCAGGATAAAGTTCACCAGTTAAAGATGACTGCTGAAGATAACATAGTAAAAGCACACTTTGAAGCTAAAGCAGCTTGGGATGCCGGTGCGACTATTGAAGAAATAGCACCGGTTCAAAAACTTATTCATCATGCTCAGTGGCGTTGGGATTATGCGACTGCTTCACACGGAGCTGCTTTTCACGCACCACAAGAGGTATTGAGCTTATTGAGTAGGGCGATTCAGAAAGGTACAGATGATCGTTGTTTATTAACTGGGATTTTAGTAGAAAAAGGCATTAAGAATGTACCAATGCCAGATATTTCTACTAAAGAGAAAGATCAAGAGTACTTAGGGATGGATATGGAGGCGATGAAAGTCGCTAAGCAGAAATTCCTAAATGAAGTTTTTCTTGAGTGGGATAAAAAGGCAGTGAAAGAGAAGCTATATATGGTGAGAAAATACCATTGACTCAGAAGTAGTTTTAAAACATTATATAAAAAAGCCGCAAGAAATTGCGGCTTTTTTTGTGAATGGATTACTGGTCAGAATTCTCATCGTTTTTCTTTTTGTTATTCATAAGGAATAAAAGAAACGCGACTTGAAGAATAGTGACTATAATGAGTACCTTGACCATGATATTTTTAAGAGCCTTAGTTGAGTACCTTTACCTAAATTTATTTACGGGCCAGACCGCGAGTAGCATCCTTAGCGAAAGTCACCATATTTTGGGCAACTTCACTTTCTGGGAAGTCGGCTTCAATTTGCTTGATAGCTTCTTCCAGCTGCAGGTTTCTCATGAAGAAAATCTTATAACACTTGTTTGCTACTGAAATTTCTTCTTTTGAAAATCCATTGCGCTCCATGCCAATTTTGTTGATGATACGCATAACTCCAGGTGCACCCTCGGCAATAGTAAATGGCAGGATATCCTGAACGACACGCGCCATGCCGGCAACCATGGCGTTACGACCAATATGACAGAACTGGTGGACAGCACTTAGGCCGCCGACATTTACCTTATCTCCAACTATAACGTGTCCACCAAGAGTGGCGTTGTGACTCAAGACAACGTCATTGCCAACTTCGCAGTTATGGCCAACGTGACTGAGTGCAAGTAGGGCACAGTTATTGCCAATTTTGGTGTAAGTTCCATCATCTGTACCGGCGTGAACTGTGACGTATTCACGAATAATAGTATTGTCGCCAACAGTCGTGAAACACTGGTTGCCCTCTTTCCATTTTAGATCTTGTGACTGAGTACCTACAGAGGCAAATGGAAAAACTTTACAGTCTTTGCCAAGTGTTGTGTTAGTATCAACAACAACATGTGATTGAAGAGATGTTCTATCTCCGATAGCAGCATTTGCTCCGATTGTACAAAATGGGCCGATGTAGCAGTCTTCACCAATCTTGGCGTCCTCATGGACGACCGCCATTTTATCAATATAAGTTGCCATATTTATTAAACTCCTGGTTCAGCAAGTGCAAAAGCAATCACCATGTCTGAGATTTTCTCATCGCCACAGTAAATTTTTCCTTCAGCCTTCCCCATTGGTCCTTTAAAATAAACAAATGTTACGTCGAAAGTCAGTAAGTCACCAGGAATTGCCGGGCGGTAAATTTCGGTTTTTTCGATTGATAGGAAAAGTCCGATTTTGCCTTTATTTTCTTCTTTTGAAAGAAGTTTGACACAACCAAGCTGAGCAGCAATTTCCATGATCATTATGTCCGGCATATACTGTGCATTTGCCAGGCTGCCTTGAGCAAATGGCTCATTGACACTGACTAGCTTTTGTCCGATGATGCGCTCACCTTCTTCGTAGATGACGTTATCGATAAACTGGAATGGAAAACGGTGTGGGATGAATGAAGCTATGTCATTTACATTGAAAATAGTTTCAGTTTCAGGAGTCACAACATCGTTTGAGAACTCAGTGGTCAGGCTTTTTGGAATGAGATCTTCAGCTTCAAGCTTACCAATCGTCAGTTGTGCCTGACCATTTAGTTTACCGCCAACTTTACATGTTGCTTTTACATCGCAACCTTCTTCTGTAACGTTGTCGATTTTTGCTTCGATTACTACTTGATCTCCAGGGAGAATCGGGCTTTTGAAACGAACTTTACTTACTTTCTTAACAACCAGGGCTTTGTCTGTAAAACCGGCAGTTTTCTTGTAAGCGATAGTGCCGGCCTGAAGCATGGCTTCGACCTGCAGTACACCCGGCATGATTGGGTTGCCCGGGAAGTGACCTGTGAATTGGCACTCATTTGTTGTTACATTTTTAATAGCGGTGAGAGACTGTGAGTCCTCTTCATTTAGTTGAACTCTGTCCAGCATAAGAAATGGGTAGCGCTGTGGCAATAGTTCCTGAATTTCAGTTATTCCTAAGAGTTGACTCATTTATTTACCTCTTTCAACATTTTTTGAACCATGGTCACGTTGGATGGGTGACCCGGTTTTACTGCGATAATGTGCCCTTTCATCGGCTTGCCAAGTAGGCAAAAGTCACCGACTATATCGAGCATTTTATGACGGACGATTTCATCTGGGTAACGAAGCCCGTCTTTACTTAAAATTGTGTTGCCGTGAAGAACATTGGCGTTGTCCAGGCTGCCTCCACGAGCCAAGCCTGCTTTCATAAGATACTCAAGTTCGTGGTATCCACAGAAAGTGCGGGCTTCAGAAAGTTCAGTTTTAAATGACTCTCTAGTAACTTCTAAGCTCAGGTACTGGGTGTCTAACTGAGATTGATCATACTTAACCGTGCAAGAAATGCGGAATTTCTCATCTGGAACGACATTTATTATGGCATGCTCCATTTCAAGGAAATAGGGCTTGTCGACTATGAAGTACTCACGTTCTGCATCTTGTTCATCAGTCCCGGCTTCTTCGATGAGTCTGATAAACGGCATAGAACTACCATCGGCAATAGGTGGTTCTGGTCGATCCATATCAACTATAACATTATCAACGCCCTGGCTGACAAGAGCAGCAAGGACGTGCTCTACTGTATTGATGACGCAGTCGCCGTCTTCAATAGTTGTGCCACGCATAACTTCTGTAACGTTTGTGCCACAGGCCTTTACGGTAGGCTTGCCTGGTAAGTCTATTCGGCGAAAGATGATGCCACTGTTGGCGTCTGCCGGTCTAAATGTCAGTCTGGCGCGGAATCCTGTGTGTAGGGCAATTCCCTGATAAGAGATAGCTTTTTTGATAGTTCTCTGCTTTTCGACGCTCACTATGTGTCCTGTTTTAACCTGAATTTCTAAGTGAAAAATTTGTACTAATAAATAGTTCGAAAAAGGGGATAGTCAATAAACAAAACTGGCTTTGCCGGAGATAGTTCCGGCAAAGCCGCTTAGAGTCTAAATGAGCTTAGTTAGTAGGCTTTTCGAAGAGCTTGTCGTCTATTTCTTTATCGACTTCTATCGATTCGATAATAAGGTTCATTTTCATAGGGCCAACAGTTTGTTCGAGAGCTTTAGGAAAGAGGAATCCCAGTTTGTGGCGTTCGATTTCTTTGATGACAATTTCGGCTTTCATTTCGCCCATTGGTGAAGCGATAATCTGAATTTCTCCTACTGGCATGTAGGTCTTCGCATCGAAGTATTGGATTGAAGGTTTCATGCCGGCTTTAGTAAGAATAATTTTTATACAGTCTTTGCCAGCGAAGTTTTCGTTCCCCTCGAGCTTTATGGTATCATAAAACTTTTCCTGAGCAAACATGTATTTCATAGTATCACCTTGAAGCGTACCGATTTCTTGAGGAGTTAAGTTACGAATACCGGTAGCCATACTGTGGCCCCAGCCTTTGTCTCCGGTAACAGCCTGTTTTTCTACCATGCTTGCCATGCGGCTTTCGACATAAATTTTGTCGGCTTTTGTAACGACTTTAACTTCACCTTTCATTTGCATAGCAGGAATGAGCATTTTGCCATTCTGAGTTACGGTTTGGATGCTTTTAACTTTGTCTGTTATACCAGCTACTTTATTTATCTTAGCCATAGTTTCTTTTGTTTTAGAATCCATCTGCGCAGTTTTTTCTGCGGCAGTGGCTCCAAAAATAGAGCTGAGAAGAGAGATGAATAAGGTGAAGGTTTTCATATTAGTCCTCTTGGTTAATTATCTTTATTGCGGTTTCTATATAAATATCTTTTTTTTGACTGAGACTTTCTAAGGTGTGAGACACATTTATGTCTGGTATTACGCCTACGCCCTCAATAGTTTTATCATTTACAGTTTTAAAGTCGGCAATTGGATACTGAAATACACTGCCGTCTTTCAGTGAAACCATGACTGAAGGTAGGGCCATGCCAGCACTGGTGTCGCCCACAACTGTTATGCTTTTGTTTGCTTGCATACCAGCTGCTAGAACCTCTGAGGTTGATGCTGAATTTTTATTTTGCAGGAAAATAACTTTTCCTTTAAAGGGTTTTGGTTGAGCGAAGACCGGAAACTTTAGAGTCATATCTCTGCCAGTTTGAATACCAAGGTTGTAATTTTTGGAGCAAAATTCTTTGGCTACAGCAGTGGATAACATGGCAACTCCCCCCGGGTTATTGCGAACATCAACGATGATACCATTGACTTGGAGGTCTCGCATTTTTTTAATGGCAGCTATAGCTTGCTGAACAGGTTTCACTAAGAAGATACTGAAGCGCACATAGCCAATATTTCCGGGAAGTATTTTTTCCTCAAATTCTGAAGGATCCCGTATGAGTCCCATTTTTTGGTATTTACCGGAGAACTTCTTTAGTTTAATAGTAATAGATTTTGTCTCTTGTTCCTTATCTAAGACCGTAATAGACATCTCATCTTCAGGATAAAAGTGTAAGGCGTTTCTCAGCATGTAGTAGTCCATAGCACTTTCAGTATCGAAGTACTCGCTCAAAGACCAATCGTTTAGTTTGATGATTTGCATGCCCATTTTAAGCCCAGCTTGTTGAGCTGCAGAATTGTTTTTAACTGATGTGACTAACCATGAATTGCCGATGGCTTCTACGTTAAAGTCTATATTTTTTGGCGGGCCGGTCGGAATGTTTTCTTTTCATCGTTAAGTGAGGCCGGTTCAAATACCAGATGACTGTGCTTGAGGTTGGCAAAGAGCTCTAAAATATATTTGTATTTTTCTTCATCTTCAGTAGCATTAATGATTTTTTCACGGGTCTTCTCGGTTTCATCCTGCCAGTTTAAGCCACTAAAGGATGGATCAAAGTAGTGCTTACTCATAAGATTTAAGGCTTCATCGTAGGCATTTAAAACCGTTGATTCAGCTGCAATGGTAAGTTGAACTGCTAAAAGTATAAATAGTAAAGCGAATTTCCTGCCCAAGATTTGTCGACCTCATTTTTAATCAGATCATTAACTTAGTTGCAGGCAGCTGAAATTTTAGAGGATATTCAAAAAATCTTTGACTAAGGGTCAAGAGTTCCTGAGTACATATCCAGGCGGATGAGGCGCCCGTCGAGACCACCATTGTCCAGCGGTATTCTACAGGCAGGTCTAAGACCGACTCTTTTCACAAGTTTGGTGCTGCCGATATAGAGCCAGGCAGTGGAGCCGGTACATCTTTGCTTGAGGAAATCGCCAATCTCTTTCATGAATTCACCTGGGTCATCAGTGCCTGTTTCAAGGCGGACACCATAAGGTGGGTTTGAGATGATCGTTGCATCGCTGATTGACTCTATATCTTGAAATTTACAGGTGGTCAGTTCGATGCGGTCTCCAAATGGTAAAGCCTCAGAGTTTTCAATAACCGCACTTATTGCTTCTTTATCTATGTCTGAAGCGAAGATCAAACCGGGTTCAAGAGGACGCATTTTGTTGTCAGCATCCATTTTGACGCTTTCCCAAAGTCCAGGACTAAAGTCAGGAAGGTTTTCGAAGCCGAATCTTTCTTGATTGTAGCGCGCCGGAATACGGCAGTAACTCATCATTGCCTCGATAACGATAGTACCTGAACCACAGAAAAAATCGTAAAGAGGAGTTTCACCATCCCAACCGGATTCACGAACTAGTGCAGCTGCTAATGTTTCGCGCATGGGAGCTTCTACAGCAGCGGTTCTATAACCGCGTTTATGGCCGGCTTGCCCCATAAGGTCGATGTTAATCGTCGCTTTATTTTTGTTGATATGGAGGTTTAACCAGACATCCGGGTTTTCGGTATCAACAGAAGGGCGGACACCGCACTGATCGACAAAGTAGTCACAGATGGCATCTTTAAGTCTTTGAGCGGCAAACTTTGAGTGTCGGATATTACTGTTACCGACATTGGCAAAGATCGCGAAAGTTTTTTCTGGATTGAGTATTTTTTCCCACTGCATCTGTTTGGCTCTTTTGTAGAGGATGTTGTCATGGTGACAGTCAAAGCGGTGCAGAGGAGCTAATATACGACTGAACAGCCTATTGCAGTAAGAGATACGGTATAGGTCCGCCGGTTTTGCATCAAAATAAACAGAACGGTAATCAAGCTCAGTATTCTTGGCTCCAAGTTCTTGTAGTTCTTGAGCTCCAAGCTTTTTACAGTCATCGGCGAGGATGCCGACAAAGCGTTTTGTTTTTTGATAGCGAAACATTTTCAGTCCTTAATAAATTTGGCGACAATAGAACTCGAAAAGCCATTTTGTCTAATCATAAGTCCAAATACACTTAACAGTTAACTTCTATGAAAAGTATTCTCAAGTGTATAGAAGCTTTAGAGCTTTGTTATTCAATAAGATAATTGTTCTTGATTGGTAATTTTTTGCTTAAAATTTGTAGATCTAATTTCATGGGGACAAATGAAATTGTAAATGCTAATGACAAGAGTTACTGATTTCACTGATTGAAAAATTGTATTAAGCTTGTGCCTATTTTTTTTGGCATGATTATTTCAATGAATGAAATTTTCTGTGTTGGAGTTCAAGAGGTTTGTGAGTGTCTAGATTATGTTAGACAAGTTTTTCTTGTGTCATTTTTCTACAAGAAACCTATGCAGAAAAAGTTGACTTTAGCGAGCAGATTCGGCCGCTGTTCAACCGCATGTGTACTGGTTGCCACGGAGGAGTAAAGGAAGCTGGTGGTTTAAGTCTGCTTTACAAAGAAAGTGCTTTTGGTAAGACAAACCATGGTATAGGTATCGTCCCGGGTAAACCTGAAGAAAGTATGGTTTACAAGGTGATCACAAATCCATCTGAGGTCTTTGACAAGAAAAAGGTAAGATGCATCGCCTGGAAAAGATGCCTCTTGAAAAAGAGCCACTGACTGAAGAAGAAATTGGCATAATCAAGCGATGGATAGAAGAGGGTGCGCCCTGGGAAGAGCACTGGGCTTATACCAAACCATTTAAGAAAATATTACCACGGCTTAATTCTTCCTGGCCTAAAAACCGTATCGACCATTTCACTCTGTCTAAGATGAAAGAAAAGGGACTTTCTCCCGCAACAAAAGCTTCTCGAGAAACTCTACTTCGTCGCTTATCATTAGACTTCAATGGTTTACCTCCGACATATGAAGAATTTCAGGCTTTTAGAAATGATCAAGCGCCTAATGCTTATGAAAAGCAGGTTGATCGTCAACTTAACAGTAAAGCTTATGGTGAAAAATGGGCCGGAATGTTGATGGATCTGGCACGTTACTCAGATACTCAGGGCTACGAGAAAGACAATGGTAGAGTGATTTATCGCTACTGCGATGAAGTTATAAATGCCTTCAATAAAGATACTCCATAAGATCAGTTTATTACTGAACAAATGGCAGGTGATTTATTGCCAAATGCGACAGAGCACCAAAAAATTCTTACGGCATTTCACCGAAATACCATGACTAATACCGAAGGTGGAACAGATGACGAAGAATTTCGTGTCGCTGCAATTATAGATAGAGTAAATACTACCTGGGAAGCTTTTATGAGGACTTCGTATGGTTGTGTTCAGTGCCATACTGACCCTTACGATCCAATTAAGCATGAAGAATACTTTACTTTCATGGCGTTCTTCAATAACACCACAGACAGCCACAAAAAATAACGATGCGGCATTTATAAAAACTCCGGATATTTATCAGAAGAAGCAATTAGCCGTTTGGCAGGTGGAAGTAGCCGAACTAAAGCCCAAAATTGAAGAGATTCGCAGTTCGGTGAATGCCAACTTTGACAAGCTTCTGGAGGCACGTAAAGCCAAGCCCGATAAAGTGAATGCAGAAGTTCTTGAGTTTAAAAAACTGAATGGGAATGGCAAACAGAAAATAATTCAGAACGAAAAACGCTTGGTATCTGTTGAGAATGATAAAGATAAGGCTGTGTTTACTTTAGTCGCTAAAACAAAACTCAGTACTTTTAGCTACATAGAGTTGGAGACAGCTGTTAATATTGCGAATTTTGTACTTGGTGGAATATCAGTCAAAGTGAACGAAAAGAATGTTCGACTGGGATCAGCAGAAGCGACTTATGAGCAAAAAGGCTTTTATGCTAAAGACAGTTTAAATCTTAAGAACAAAGAGAAAGGCTGGGCCATAGCTGGGGGCACTTCAGTAGAGCAAACTGCTTGGTTTAAGTTAGCTAAGCCAGTTCAGCTTAAACCTGAAGATCAATTTGAGATCACTTTGTCATTTGAATCTAAGCACAAAAAACACATCCTCAAAGCTTTCAAAATTAAAGCGGGCAGTGGATCGCTCACTACAGAGGATTTGTTAGTTTCTGAACTCATAAATAAGAATCAAATAGATCTTGATAATGAAGAAAAAGCCAAAGTTGTAGAATTCTTAATGAAGAAGTCTGTAGGTGCAAAAGTAGTTGCAAGACATGCCGAGCTTTCAAAGAAAGTTAAAAGCTTTAAGCCGGCAACGACTCCAATTATGCAGGATTTACCAAAAGATAAGCGTCGAGTTACCAGAATCTTCAACCGTGGTAGTTGGGAAGATTTAGGCGATGTAGTGACGGAAGGTGTGCCTGAGATTTTTAATGAATTTAAGGATGAGTGGCCACGCAATCGCCTGGGTATGGCTAAGTAGATGACGCACCCGGACTATCCTCTGTTATCTCGTGTTGCAGTCAATAGATTCTGGGAACAGATTTTTGGTGTTGGAATTGTTGAGAGTCTTGAAGACTTCGGGTCTCAGGGTATTATCCCAACTCACCCAATATTGCTGGACGACATATTTTATAGATTTATTCACGAGCACAAGTGGAGTATAAAAAGTCTACTGAAGGAGTTTGTAACTTCAGCCACTTATATGCAGTCATTGAATGCAACCAGTGAAAAAATTACCGAAGATAAGTTTAATTCTTATTTGTCCCGTGGTCCGCGTTTTCGCCTTTCTTCAGAACAAATTCGCGATCAGGGCCTGGCGGTAAGTAGCCTTCTTAATCCGAAAATGTTTGGCCCGAGTGTTATGCCGCACCAGCCGGATGGTGTCTGGATGGGTGTTTATAACGGCATTAAATGGATCACCAGTAAAAATGGCGATCAGTACAGAAGAGGCCCTTATACTTACTGGAAGCGAACCAGTCCTTATCCATCGATGGAAGCCTTTTACAGTCCTTCAGGTGAAATCTGTAAAATCAGAAGACTGAGAACAAATACGCCACTACAGGCTCTGGTGACTTTAAATGATCCAGTCTATATGGAGTGTGCCAAAGAGTTCGGCTTATTGATTAAGAATCACTCCAGAAGTCTGGAGGATAAACTGAATTTTGCCATTTAGAAAGCTCTCTGCCAGCCCATAGCGAAATCGGAGCTAGCTCCATTGAAGAAAGTTTTCCACGACTCGCAAAAAGAGTTTGATAAGTCAGAGCAGGAAGCATGGACCTTGGTGGCTAACGTCATTATAAATCTCGATGAGTTTTTGGTGAAGAAATAGGGGTGGGAAAGTAAGATGAGTTTATTTAAAAATATATTTCAAGAAGCAGAAGAGAAAGTTGTTCAGGACATGGTCGTCGTAGTTTTCTAAAGCATTCAACTTGCGGTATGCTTGGAGCCATGGCTCTGAATAACATGATTGCCGAAGAAAAGTCATCAGCTATCCCGCGTTATCCGGCAACAGCCAAGAAAGTTATATTTCTGCATATGGCTGGAGCTCCTTCTCAGTTGGAATTGCTTGATTACAAACCTCTGTTGAAAGAGATGGACGGTAAGCCTTGTCCACAGTCTTACCTGGAAGGTAAGAAGCTGGCTTTTGCTAAAGGCACTCCAGACATGTTGGGGCCCCAGCATACATTTATAAATTATGGTGAATCCGGGACTATAGTCTCAGACCGTTTACCATACTTTCAGAGTCTGATTGACGAAGTTACTCTTATAAAGTCAATGCACACGGACCAGTTTAACCATGCACCTGCTCAGTTGATGATGCACATAGGTTTCGCGCGTCTTGGGCGTCCTTCTATTGGCTACTGGATGACATATGGCTTTGCCGACAAATGCCGAGATGTAGATAAGCCAATGACGGCACTTCTAAAAGATCTCAAGACTCGAGGCATGCTGGATGATACTCTGGTTGTCTGGGGTGGAGAATTCGGTCGTACACCATTACGCGAAAATCGAGGTGGTAAGTATGGTAAGTGGGTTGGTCGCGATCACAGTCTAGGTGCATTTATTATGTGGATGGCCGGTGGTGGTGCTCAAAAAGGTTTCTCTTATGGTGAAACTGATGAAGTCGGTTACAATGTCGCTGAAAATCCTGTTAGTATTCACGACTTACAAGCAACTATGCAGCATATGATGGGCTTCAATCACGAGAAGTTGACTTACTATTTCCAGGGAAGAGATTATCGTTTGGCAGATGTTGGCGGTCACGTAAAGAAAGATCTTCTTTTGCTATCATAAGCATTGCAAAGTGTGTTAAGAAACATTTTATTTCATTAAAATACGTTTTTGTGTAATTACTTGGTGAGAGAAGTAAAAACACGATTGGATATTTCTGTTCAGAGAATCTGGTCATTATCAAAATTTTTAGGAGTCTTCATGACAAAAAAATGGATGAAAGGAATCGCTGCCGGTTCGATATTACTGAGTGCTACACTTCAAGGTGCAGTTGATTTTACAAAAGACGTTATGCCTATTCTTGAGGAGCGCTGTCTTAAGTGTCACGGACACATTAAAGAAAGTGGCAAAGTAGTTGATAAAGGCAATCTAGATATCACCAAGCCGGAGTCTATTAAAGAATTTTTAAAAGCTGGACACCCTGGTGACAGTTCTTTTTATAATCTGGTTGTTTCTGATGATGAAGATGAGTACATGCCTCCTAAAGGTGATCGTCTTACTGATAAACAGAAAAAAGTTATTCATGACTGGATTAAGCAAGGTGCTTCTTTCGATGGTTATACCAAGAAAGAAAAAGGCGAAAGCCTACTTCAAAAACTGGCAAAAGAAACTCCAGTTCCAAATGCAGCAGCTGTAGCTCACTTTGAGCAGATGGGTGCTTTGGTTCTGCCGTTGGCAATGAAGTCGCCTCTACTGCAGATTAATTTTAAGCCTCTTGGTTCTGAATCGAACCCAGAAATGACTAAGCGCTTGGTTGAATTGAAGGAAAATCTCGTTTGGTTGAATTTATCCCGAGCAAAGATTAATGATGCATCTTTATCTCCAGTTGGAGAATTAAAGAAATTAACGCGTTTACACTTGGATAATACAGCTGTTACAGATGCTGGATTAAGTTCTGTAGCCTCGTTGAGCAGCCTTGAGTATCTTAATCTTTATAATACAGCAGTGACTGACGCAGGTATTGCGAAATTGAGTTCTTTGAAAAACCTTAAGAAACTTTTCCTTTGGCAATCAAAGGTAAGTGCTGCAGGAGTCGAAAAACTTCAGAAAGCTTTACCTGGCGCATACATACACTTTCAGACAGCAACTATGCCAAAACCTACTAAACAGGAAGACAAGAACGCTCCTGTTAAGAAGAAATAAATTTCGATATTCGCAAATAATTTCTACCTCTGATCCTCACTTTGGGTCAGAGGTTTTTTTTGAGGCAATAGTGACGAAGCTGAGAATTAGTCGTGACTTACTTTGTAAGAAAGCTGCATGAAGGAACAGATTACCTGCTGGTACTGTATACTGATGTGCTTTGGAGCTTTAAGTCTGATTCTGGAGTAATTTAAGATGCCAGTGATACCATTTTCTACTAGAGTATCGCATACGCTTTGAGCGACAACTGCCGGAACACAGATAGCGCCAATTTTAATATCTTTACTTTTAATAGTATCGGCGAGTTCTGAGAAGTCTTGAACATGCAGGTTATTTATCTTCTTACCAATAATATCCGGGGCCGTATCAAATGCTGCAGCCAGGCTCATCCCATAATCTGAAAATGGTACGTGAGTTGCCAGGGCTTTACCAAGATTACCAATACCAACGATACCGACTTTGCGAATGTCGCTAAGACCAAGGGTACGACGAATTTCTTCAGCAAGCTCCCAAGTAGAATAACCCTGTCCCAGGCGGCCTGAGTTTTCCAGATGGAAAATATCCTGCCTAACCTGATTGGCGTTATTGCCATAGGCATCAGCCAACTCTCTGCTTGAGATAATCTCTTTATTTTCTTTGATGTACTGCTCAAGGATCAAGAGATACTCTGAAAGACGGAGAACAGTTGGAGGTGATAGCCTGCTGTCGTCTTTAGCCATTTTAGTTACGATTCCTTTGAAGACTCAACAGTCTTAATATCATACTTTTTCATGGCATTTGTCCAGAAATCAGTGATTTCTTTTTGTTCAGACTCTTTACGAAGCTTCTTTTCGTACTCAGCTTTTACTTTAGTGATATCCTCTTCAGCAACTTCTTTGATAGACTCTATGTAAGCCAGAGTTGTAGTGCGGCCATTTGGTGCAGCGTTACTGCCGAACTCTTTAGCCTTAGGATCTTCTTCAAGGATTTTGACGATTGTTGGGTCAGCATCTTTGAATTTAACTTCTTTGGCTTCTTTAAAGTCATTTTTGCTCATAAGGTTTTTGAACTCTTCTGGATTGTCGACAGATTTCTCAAGCTCTTCTTTTAAGGTAGTAGCTTTTTCTGTTGCTATCTTTTCAGCATCAACATCATTTAATCTGTCGTAAACCGTCTCAGTAACTTCTTCGAGAGTCTGGAAGCCCGCTGGTTTATCTTCTATCAAATATCCGATAACTTTAGACATATTTGGCTGAGTTTTGACTCTTGTGAAAAGCCTGTCGTTTGAAAGAGATGTCAAATCAAGAAGAAATGCTGGAGATATGCCATTTTGGCGAGCTAAGAATTGGGCGTACTGAGCCAATTGTGGATTACCAAGAACTTTAAATGTTGGTAAATCATCAAGTTTTCTTGGTGTGATTTTTAACTCTTTAGAAACTTCGTCAATAATCTTGGCGATTGCCTCTTTGTCGCCTTTTTTAGCATTCTGGAGCTTTCTGACGATTTCATCAGCTTTTTTGTTAGTGATTTCTTTAAGACGCTTAGTTCTTAAAGTGCCTTTGATCATCATTTTGACTTCATCAAAAGGAGTGGACTCTCTGGAGGCTTCTACAAAAACAACAGCCGCAAATTTTTCTCTTTCAAAAACTTTGGTGAATTTAGCATCTTCAGTTTTAAACGCTTCGGTGACAATCTCGTTGTCAGTGCCTGTACGCAGATCATTCTCGGCTACCCATGAAAGTGGTACGCGCTTAATCTTGCTGTCTTTGCCAAGATCAAGAGTTTGAAGTTCAGCAGCCTTCTTTGATGTGTTTTCTTTTACAAAAGCTTCTAGAGCAGCAACAGCAGCTTTCTTGTCTTCTTCTTTCGCATCGTCTTTTAGATCATATGTGAATTGGAGGAGATTTTTCTGTGCATTTTGGTAAGAAGCATCGGCATCGTAGATTTTTTGAGCTTCTTCATCACTGATGGAAACCTGTGAGTTGAAGAGACCACCATAAATTTGGATGAATCCAGTAGACAAGCGCTGTTCTTGTTTGAAGTCATTGACATTTTCCTGATAGTAGCTGGCTGCTTTGTCTTTATAGACTGCTTCAAGCAATTGAGCTCTTACTTTTTCGATTGGCTGGTAGTAGCCTTTGGCATTGTATACAAGAACGTAAAACTTGCTTTGATCATCAAGAAGTTTCACTGGAGACTTTTCAGAAAGTGAAAGGATGGCTTCTGTAACTTTGGCATTGATTGGGTGATCGTTCTTTTCAAAATTTGTTTGATTGTGAAAATTTGATTCCTGAACGGTTAGCTTACTTGCTTTGGCCAGGCTGTTGAAAATAGTCAAGATAGCCGCAGTTTTTGTTTCAGGTTTGATTTTAGCTTTAAGGTTACTTTCAATCAGAGTCGCTAAGCTTTTTGCTTTTTCTTTTGCTTTTTCTTGAGCTATACGATCCTTAAGACTTTCTTTAATCGCCTTAGCATTTTCATCAGCTTTGTCATTTGTTTTCTTTTCTTCAGCAAAAGCTTTTTCGATTTCCTTACTTAGGTCTGTTTTCAGGATTTCGGCTTTATACTTCTGAGGATCAAAAACAACAAGAGAAGCTTTGATTGCTTCTTTATCGAAGAATGCGTCTTTGTTTTTTTCGTAGTAGTCTTTAAGCGGATCATTTTTAAAGTCTGTTGCACTAACTTCTGCAGTACGGACTTTATAAGTTTTTTCTTCTTTTTTGATGCGAGCCAGGATGTCTTCATCTTTAACTGAGACTTTTTTCTTCAGGTACTCGTCGAATCTCTTGGCAATGACAATTCTTTCGATGACCAAGTCAATTTCCTCGCCGCCTATTTGCAGGTTCTGTCTTAGTAGTTCAAGAGTTTCTTTTACAGTAAGGTTGAAAGAGTTATTTGACTGCTGAGCGCGAATTTTTAAAACATGTAGAGCGTTACTCAGACCATTGAGGACTTCTTTTGTCTCTTCTCTGGATACTGCTTCTGTGCTGAACTTATTTGTGGTATTCTGTGCTTCGAGTTCTCTGTTTCTAGCGATGTAGTTAAGGACATCCGGTACCAAAGACTCATTTCTAATGATGTCTCTGTATCTTTGAAGAACAGAAAGAACAGTGCCATTTTGGACGTCTGTAAAACTCTGGGTTAACAAGAAGCGCCTAGCTTCGACTTCATAATCAGAGAAGATGATCTGTTCATCGTTTATAGCACCAACAACGCTTTTTGATTCATCTACGTAACCAGGTCCGAAGATATCAGTATTTGGGACCATGATAACGAATGGGACAACAATCATAAGGCCTAGAAGAATCTGGAAGCCTTTGGCGTGTTTGGTGAATTCACCATTTATTTTAGAAAACATAAATATTCCTGCTACTTTAAATCTTTTAATAAAATTTGTTTAGCTGTAAGGCGGGACGAACCCTTACTATCATGTAAGAACCTTTGCAACTGTATAAAAAAAACGCACTAAAATAATGTTATTAGGGGAGTATTCAAGCTCCGGATCGGTCTAGCTGCCAAGTTCTTTAGCTGCTGCTTTCATACCTTCCGGGTGTCTGAAAAATGCAGTGCCGGCAACTAGTACATTTGCACCTGCTTCTTTGACCAGTTTATGGGTGTCTTTGTTAATGCCACCATCGACTTCGATGTGAAGAGCAGGGTTGACTTCATTGGCCCATTGGCGAATGGTTGAAACTTTGTCCAGCATTTTATGCATAAACTTCTGTCCACCAAAGCCTGGTTCTACGGTCATAACAAGTACCATGTCGATATCCTCGATAAATTCTTTGAGGTCTTCAACAGGTGTTTTTGGTTTTAAAGTCAGGCCGACAGTCATGCCGAGTTCTTTGATCGCCTTAATGGTTTCTTTGACCGGTGAGTGACTCTCAATGTGAAATGTTATGTGGTCTGCACCAGCATCTCGGAAAGCTTCTGCGTAGTCCAGTGGATTGGAGATCATGAGGTGAACATCGAAAATCAGGTCTGATTTTTTGCGCAGAGAAGAAACGACTGGAAGGCCAACAGAAATATTTGGTACAAAGTGACCATCCATAACATCTATGTGTAGAAGATCTATGCCGGCTTTAGTTGCTTCGGAAACTTCGGTGCCTAACTCAGTGAAGTCTGCGGCAAGTATTGATGGCGAGATGATAATTTTTTCAGATGAAAGTTCTTTTAGATTTCTACTAGACATGATGTTCCCATTTTCTTAAGTTTGCTACTCTAGCGGTAATTTACTTCAGGGCAAATAATAATAGATGATAATTCTGTCATGTTGGGTATCTCAGCGGAACTGAATTTGACAGCTCAATTTTGCACTTGAGAAACAATATCTTAAAAAATGCCCTAAAAACATCAAAATGTGTGCTTGATTTTTTATTTTGGTTCACTAATGTTGGGCACCGATGCGCTCGTAGCTCAGCTGGATAGAGCAACGGACTTCTAATCCGTAGGTCTCAGGTTCGAATCCTGACGGGCGTACTTAAAGCACTTAATTCGCATAAATTAAGTGCTTTTTTTTGTGTTCTAATTAGTAGGTGATTAAGCCTCGGCTTCTTTTGCCAATTGAGCTGCACCGATGATGACGGCATCGTCACCAAGCTGAGCTTCTTTAACGGGGATATCTCCCATATTTCCCATGGCTTGTTCGCGCATGACTTTAGCTGAAATAGAAGTGAATGGTTCAGGTAATGCTTCGATTAATCCTCCACCAAGAATGACCGCTTCTGGATTGAAGCAGTTGACGAGGCCAGCCATACCGACTCCAAGGTATTTTGCTGCGTGATGAACTATAGTTTTAGTATCTTTATTTCCCGAATTGTAGGCTTTGGCGATAAGTCCACTTTTTATTTTCTTGAGATTTCCATTTGCTGCTTCGGCAATCATTGGTATGCGGCCGCGGATAGAAAATGAGGCCAGCTGCATAGAAATTGCTGTACGGCTCGAAAGTGTTTCCAGACAACCGCGTTGACCGCAACCACAAAGAGGGCCATCCGGCTGAACGATAATATGACCAAATTCCCCAGCTCCTCCCATGCTGCCACGGTAAGGTTTGCCATTTATAACTACACCGCCACCAACTCCAGTTCCGGGTGATATAGCAATGACATTTTCAAAGCCTTTAGCGGCACCAAACTTAAGTTCCCCATAGAGACCGGCATTGACGTCGTTTTCAATGATGACCGGGACTTTGAAGTCGTCTTCGAGTTTTTGGCGAAGAGGGAAATTTTTGAAGCCAAGATTTGGGGTGTCGAATACTAGGCCTGTTTTGGGACAGACTAGGCCTGGCGCACAGCCGCCAATGGCAACGACATCATCTAATATAATGTTTGCTTCTTCACAGGCTTTTTTAATGACAGAGCAGATAACCTCATAGACAGCATCTGTTCCTTTGTCAGCACCTGCTTTTTCTTTAGATCGTGAAAGTATATTGAATTTTTCATCAAGGGCAGCAGCAACCACTTTTGTGCCGCCAAGGTCAAAGCCTATATAGTACTTCATAATATTCCTGAGATTGTGTAAGTTGTGAAATCATACCTAAGTATGCTTAGAAATACTTTGTATTTAAAGGCGTAAGCAGGTCATAAAAGAAATATTTTCTAATCGACTTAAGCGAGTCGCAATTGAGAGGGCAAATAGTAACTTTTTAGGCTGCATAACTTGTTATTAATCAATTATGAGAGCATGTTTGGCAGTTGTTGAAGAAATAGTTGTTGGTAATATAATGAGTCAAAAGCAGGATATAATCTTGTGCTTTGACTGTCCTTACTGCGGGTACCCATATAAGATTGCTGGGATGGATCTTATGGACAAGCGAGTTAAATGCGGTAGCTGTGAAAGTAAGTTTCAGGTACGTTCGTATATGGCGACAGTTTCTTTTAGAAAGCGCGTTTTGGAAGACAATAAAAATTGAATGTTTTAAATGAGTGGCAGTTCAAACTGCCGCTCTTTTTTATATATGGATAAAGAAGAATTAGAATTTAAAAAGAAAGTACTTGAAGCCAAGATGCTTTTAGATACTTTTGAAATGCCCAAGAGGCCGATTTCCCTCTCGGCTCATCAATATAAGAAAAAATTTGGCAGCAATCAGGGCTATGCCCAGTATAAGCGAAAAGTTAGAGAAGACAGAAAGGAGTGGGATTTACTTTACAAAAGCTCTCACAAAGTGCTCAAACAAAAGCTGAAATACTTGACTCAAGTTGAGTTGTCGGATGATGCTTTGCAGCAAGCTGAGTTGGAGGCTTCTGAAAGATTTCTTTCTGTACCTGAGATTCTAAGCGAATGGCTAGAATCTGGAAGGGAACAGTCCCAACAAAATAAAGATTTCCCTTAATTATTATTTGAACTGTAAATTTTTTGTGATTTTCCAGTCTCTATTTATAAATGGCTTATAGGATGGACTATAAGGACTGGGAATTTATTTACTTTATCTTTATTACTTTTTTTGATACCCCTGACTTCACAGGCTTTTCTTTGGGAATCGATGGAAAAGGTTGAAAAGGAGTTTGGCCAAGCAGTCAAAGTAGAAGAGGGTAATAAAATCGATGGGGTGAAGTACTCTGTCAAAAAGTCTGAGTTTAAGTATAAAGATTATCGCATTTTTGCATATTCAAATAATAAAGGGAGCTGTGTCAGGCTTTCTATAGTTAGGCCTCAGATGGACAAGAAAATCAGTGAAACAGAAATGAAGAAATTTCTGAAATTGGTTGAGAAAGGCAAATGGTCGAAAACGGAAACGGATTTCTTAAGTCCTAGTAAAAAATGGCAATGTGTCTATGGCTTTGGTTTTATGACTATTGTTAAATATTATCCAACCTGATTTTCGTTTTCGGGTACAAATTTTGCGCTCCTTTCACATCAGTCAAAAAGAGAGTTTGAATGATGAGCATAAGCCGGAAAAAAACAGTCGAAATAAGTTTCTTAGTAGTGTCGGCAGTTACGACAATTGTGATGTGCTCCTGGTTTTTTATGCCCGAGCTCTCGATTTTAGCTTTGGTTATAGAAGCGCTCTTTTTAATTGTTCTTGGAGCTTTTGGAGTTGCGTTCTATTTAAAAGGTAATTTTAAGGAGCCCACAGTCGAAATGCTCTCATATATTCCTCGAATTTCCAGTAAAAACAGAGTCAGTGGTGAAATTGTCTGTCAGCGATCAGGCGAAGAGGATGCTGTCGTAGCTATTTCTATTGAAAGAGTGGCGGGTACAAAAAAAAAGAATCAAGTTATGTCACCAAAGCTGCAAAGCTTTAATGTTTTGGTAGTCGATGACAATCTGACGAATCAATTGTTGGTATGCAGTAGTTTGGAAAAGTTCGGCTGTAAGATTTGCAAGGCGTTTAATGGAGTGCAGGCGGTTAAGGCCGTGACTAAAGACAGCTTTGATTTGATCTTGATGGACCTTAAAATGCCAGTTATGAATGGCTTGGCCGCGACCAAGAAGATCCGTGAAATTGACAGCTTAAATATAAATACACCGATTGTAGCGTTATCACCGACTCCTGAGTCTATGAATAAGCAGGAGTGTAAAAGTTTTGGTATGAATGGTTGTTTGGCAAAGCCCGTTTCTAAAAAGTCAGTACGACGTTTACTGGAGTTGCTGAAAACAGAGCAGATTTCCTGGCAGAAAATTGATTAACGGTTCAAAAGATTGAACTTTTCAGTAATGTGAGTTTCTTAGATATATAATGAAGACAGGAAACCACTATGAATATTCATAAACCTTCTTTTAAGATTAATCGTCGTAAGTTCATTCAAGTTACTGGCTGTGCTGCTTTGTCAGCAGGATGCTCCATACAGGCATCTGAAGAAAAAGTGCAATCAGAAACTTTAGTTAAAGAGTTTTATAAATCCCTCAGTTCAAGTCAGAAGAAGGTTATGGCTTTCCCATGGGATCATAAAAAGCAGAGTTACATTTCAAATAATTGGGATGTAGTGGATCCTGATGATTACTCTATTGGTGAGTTTTATAGCTCTTCTCAGCAGAAGTTGATCCATAGGATTTTCTCTGGATTATTGACTGTGAATGGCCGTAAGAATTACATGATCCAAATGAAGGACGATGCAGGTGGTTTTGGTGATTATACTTGTGCTACTTTTGGAGATCCATCAACTGGTAAATTTGAGTGGGTATTAACTGGTCGCCATCTTACTTTGCGTGCCGATGGTAATTCTATCGATAAAGTGGCTTTTGGTGGACCGGTTTTTTACGGTCATGCACCTCGATTTGCAGAAAAGCCGCATCATCCCGGAAATGTTTGGTGGCATCAGGCAGTTAAGGCAAATGAGCTCTTTAAAGCTTTGGATGCAACGCAACAGAAAGCAGCTCTTTTAGATGATGCTCCAGGAGATCATAGGAACAGTGCTAAGTTGCGCCCCGCGGGAACAAAGTTTGATGGCATAAGTGGGAAGAGTTTAAATGAAATGCAGAAGAAGTTACTGCAAGAAACTCTGGATTCTTTGTTTGCCAGTTATCGAAATAGCGATGTTGAAGAGGCTGTAAAATATCTGCATATGGCAGGGGGCTTGGATAGTCTGCATATTGCTTTTTATGAAGAAGATGACCTTGGAGATGATCGGGTTTGGGATCGTTGGCGTATAGAAGGCCCTGGATTTGTCTGGTACTATAGAGGCTCACCGCATGTACATTCATGGGTAAATATCGGCGAGCCTACTTAGCTAGATACACTCCGACAGAAACCATAAATCACTATTAAATAATAGCCTAAAATATAAAAAACTTCCGTTTAACGTGTTATATTTCAATTCGTTACAACAGAAAATAACAAACGGAAGTTTTAATGAACGA
>JAKVBD010000074.1 GCA_022446985.1 Lentisphaerales bacterium | reverse complement strand
GCCCGGAACACTCTTGAAAGTGTTTGAAACAATGAGCCATCAACTGCGACAAGATCTTTGACCGCAGGAAGTATATCTTTCTTTTTCAGTTTATCCGGGGCGATCCTGACGGCCAATTTACGACCAGCTCCTGTAAGGCACCAGCGTCGAAGATATGTTGAGCCTCTGAGAAACTGCCCAGGCTCAAATGTCCCGTTGTTGTATATTTTTTGACTTTTTCGAGCCGACTGGCGGCGCAGAGACCACGCATGGAATTGATAACAGGATTACAAAATACAAAGAGAATAGAGGTAGCATAGTCCAAAAAATGCAGCTGCCGGCGCGGATCATCTTCGGATTTACTACGAGGACGATCTTTGAGGATGCCGTCAAATATTTTACGAAACTCTTTTGCTAAACGCCAGTTCTTCAGTTCCGACTCAGTTATATCTTTAGTTTTTCTATTCATACCAGGGAACTAGCCTCGAAAACGAAAAGTAAAAGCCCGGCTAAATAGTCATATATATCTCATGATTAGCATTCTATGACTAAGTCCATTCTGGTGTGGAAAGGGCCAAGGAGCGCATTTTTATGACTTTGAATATACAAAAGTATTACTTTGAATACCTGAGGCATACGACAGTACGCTGAGGGGTGCATTAAATAGCTGAATAGCAAAATTTCGAAATCTGACCACTCGCCAGCCTGGTTAAAAAAAGATTGATCTTTTTTTTAGATGTCTGAATTGTTCTTAGTTGGGGGTATGGGATTGATGCCTGAGAAAAGATGCCGAACACTTCTGAGCGATAGTCCAAAAAGGTGAATTTGAAGACTTATTTACAGCCTTAAAGAAATAATTTTTATAACTCGTACAGGTTTAGTCTTTCATCAAACACCATAGCTTCCACATAGTTGGCGACAGACATAAGTTGAATGAAATGCTCTTTGCCATCCCAGAGAAAGTAGTGGAATTTTTCTATACGAATTTGCTTAGATGCCTGAGAGGTTGTGACGGTAAACGGCTGATTATTTTCATCGACACCAATTAAAGCATTGATTTGTGTTTGACCATTCCAGACAGTTTTATCTACAGATGTGACGAATCTTTGTATCATTTAAGGAAAACGTTTTTAGCTATACATTGAAATGATTGGCCGCATTTTTGACAATCCATTGACTTATTAATCATACTGAGTTTATACGGATGTTCAGCCTGACAGTGCTCGCATCTCACAAGGTGATTCAGTTCTATACGGTACTGGGTTTCAAACTTTGATTTTTCATTTTTATAATCAAATTCAGACATGACTGTTTTCTTAGTAAACTGCCAAAGGTTATTGCATGTGCACTGAAGGTATTCGTCTTGAAGTTCTTCGTCATATTCAACTTTTGCCATGCAATGTGGGCAGACATAAAAATATCTCATAAAATCCTCTGTATTCGCCGTCAACTAAAAAGGGTCTGCACGAGCAGACCCTACTAAAATTAACGACAAAATGTCAAAAGTGCAATTTCTATTTTTATCTGTTTTTCTTTAATTTTATTCTGAATAGCGCGAAGCTTTCGTTTTTGTGAGGCTGTCTTTCCGATTGAGCCGTTATATAAAGGTAATTCGGCTCTTGAGAACCACCAAAAGTACAGTTAGTTGGTTTGTCTGGTAGGGAGATATAGGCGAGGTGGTCACCTTTTTGAGAGAATACATAGATACCAGAATCGGCTCCTTTACCGGCAGTCGCATAGATGTTTCCTTCTGAGTCCATCGCCATGCCATCGATGCCTCTTTGATTTTTTTCGAATGAGAAAAGAATTTGTTTATTAGTGAGGGTACCATCTTTTTGAATATCAAACTTCAGAAGATCTCTAGCACCTCCAGTGAGATTATTGTTATCTGCGACGAAAAGAGTTTTCTCGTCGTGAGAGATTAAGATACCATTTGGTCGTTGGGTCTCTTTCGTAGCGAGAATAAGCTTTTTATCTTTGATTAAGAATACTCCCTCGAAGTCGAGTTCTTTACCTTTAGTTGAGCCATAACGCGGGTCGGTGAAGTAAACATGATCTTTTGAGGTTACGACAAGATCATTTGGACTGTTTAGTTTTTTCCCTTTGTAGTTGTCGGCAAGAACGGTCTTTTTTCCAAATAGATCGGCATAGGCAACACTGGCATATTGAAGCCCGGCGCCTTCACAAGCATAGAGTTTACTGTTTTTGAAGAAGAGGCCATTGGCTCCATTGCTTTTTCCTTTGAAAATACCGACTTTGCCAGTTTCGCGGTAGTATTTCATAATGCGGTTGACGCGTATGTCGGTAAAGAGGATGTTTCCGTCCTTGTCTGGAGTAGGACCTTCAGTAAAAACTCCGCCGTCCCATAGTTTTTCTAATTTGGTATTTTTTGTAATGAACTCATTTTGTTTTGTCGGTATAAATGGGCCATTTGATGATGTACATGAGTTAAGCAGAAAAAGAAGTAAAAGGGGAATAAGTTTGTTCATAGTCACACTCCGATAAATAACACTTTTCACGTTAGTACAGGAAAGAAGTAAATCCACTAAAAAATGATTAGGCCCGAAGTAGAGCATACTTCGAGCCTAAGCATGTGTGTATGTGTATGAGTTACTAAAGTAGTTTAACACATACGAAATTTTTATGACAAACTCGTCATATCATGTTGTAGGTTTGGCAATTTGCCTAAAACCCTTTAGTTAAATTTATGTCGTTGAGTGATGAAGCATTCACTTTTCTTATTCTTACACTGCCATCGAAAAGAGTGACTGGCATAGAGTTGCCAACGTGCCTGTTTTCAGGGAATAGTTCTCCCCATGCACCACCAGACCAGTCAGAGTATCTTTGGCCGAGTGTTTTATTGGCATTTGCCCACATGTACCTCGCATTCCATTGAGAAATTACTTCTGAACACATGAACATCATAGTATTTGAAGTGTCTCCAATGAGCCCAGGATTGCAGCCTAACCAAACACCGTTTGTTTGTTGTAGGTCGAATACATTATTATTAGGAGCATAAGAATGGATAATATCTGGAGGCGTAGAGCCTATTGATAACTCGTCGGTAACTGTTTGTACGGTATCTTCAGGACAAAGTAATGGTTTCATTTTGGCGTAGTCTGAAACATCGGCAGTGTAGTCTGTTCTATTTGTGGTTGAGACTATGTCTGACATGACCAGAAAGGTACCATACCAACCTACTTTTCTGTCTCCAACCTTAGGTGCACTGAGCATGCTATTTTGAAATCCCCAACAGTTACCACTGGCTGATACTTTTCCATCAAAGCTCGACATAGCAATGAAGGTTCCAGTGGCAATTTGTTTAGAGTTGGATACACAAATGGCTCTCATTGCTGTTCGTCTGGCATCCGCAATAGAAGGGAGCAGGATACTCATCAATAGGCCAATAATTGCGATGACGACAAGTAATTCGATAAGGGTAAATTTTCGGGGCATACATACTTTCCACATTAAACACAACTGGAAGGCACAACGTGAAAGAGAGGTGGTTTAGTGACAGATTTATTTCAAAAACCTGAAGTAATACCAATTTTGCCCATCTGGCCAGAACTGTTTATACGGACGATTTCAGAGTGGCCATCGAATAGAACGAGAGGCATTTTGTCGTTTATATGCCTACCAACAGGAAAAATTTTACCCCAGTTTCCGCCAAGAGTGTCATTGTACCTTTGGAGCATCGTTTGATCACGACCGGCAAAAATGTAGCGTGTGTTCCAGGCATCAATATTTTCCGAGTCCATGACCATCAGAGATTCTGCAGGCTTTGAAATTGCCGCAAAGTTGCCGCCCAATATGTGGTCATTGTTATTGTGTATTTGAAACACATTATGGTTTGGAGCATATGAAGTGATGATATTTGGGGGATCGCCAGCTCCAGAGAAGTTTACATCAATTGTCGGGACGTCATTCGTATCATTCGGGCACATGTAGCGCTTCATTCTATTTAGGTCTTGGACCGCATCTTCATGAGCGGCTAAACTTGAGCTTGTTGTTGCATCTATCATGAGCAAAGCGTTTCCTATCCAGCCAAGAGCCTGGTCATCTATTTTTAAGCTTCCTTTGGATTCGGAGGCCTGGTACTGTTGACAATTTCCTGAAGGTCCAACTTTCTCGTTAAAAGAATCAGAAACAGCAAAAGTTGCAACGGCGATTTGGCGGACATTTGACATGCATAAAGAAGCGCGCGTAGTTTCTCTGGCATTTTGCAATGAAGGCAAGAGCATAGATGTTAGGATGCCAATGATGGCTATAACAACCAACAACTCGATCAGTGTAAACTTGTTTTCAGTCATAAATTTTCCTCTCCCACTAAATATCCTTTACTTCCCCTTGTGAAATCAAATTTATTGCCCTTTAACTTGGTAGCTTTTTTGCAAATTTTTGAGTTGTTTTTTGAGATTTTCAGTCAGTTCTTTATACTCAGGGTTTTGATATACATTACTCATTTCGTTCGGATCATTTTGTAAATCGTAGAGTTCCCACTCATCGTGGGTGTGAAAGTGAATGAGCTTATAACGCTCGGTTCTTATGCCATAGTGAGCGGCGACCTTATGCCAGGAATGTTCTCCCTCATAGTAGTGGTAGTATAGTGATTCCCTCCATGCGGGATTTTCTTCTTTGAGAAGTGGAACCAGACTTTTTCCCTGCATGTCAGATGGAGCTGATACACCAGCCATTTCCAGCATTGTCTGAGCATAATCCAGGTTTTGTACGAGTTTTGAACATGTCGCGCCAGGTTTTGTAATACCTGGCCACTTAATCAACAGGGGAGTGCGCATTGACTCTTCATACATAAAGCGTTTGTCGAACCAACCGTGTTCGCCAAGATAAAAGCCCTGGTCTGAGCCATAATAGATGATCGTGTTGTCTGCCAGTTTTGACTCTTGAAGGTAATCCAGGATACGGCCCACACTTTCGTCTACTGAATCTATACAGCGCAGGTAGTCTTTGATATACCTTTGATATTTCCAGCGTATAAGCTCTTTATCTGTAAGTTTGGCATCGAGAAATTTTTTATTTTTAGGACTATAAGCTGCATCCCAAATTTTCTTCTCCCCAGCGGACATTCGGCCAATGTTATACTTCCAAAGATGACCTTTTTTGGTGTCCAGTTCCCACACTTTGAGATCTCCAGTAAGGCGCATAGTTTTGTCTATGTTCATGTCTTGCTTGCGAGCAGCTTTACCCCGTGTTTCATAATCATCAAACAGGTTCGTGGGTTCAGGGAAAGTGACATCGTCATATTTGTTTAAATATTTTAAATTTGGCATCCATTCACGATGAGGTGCTTTGTGCTGCATCATGACCATAAATGGTTTTTCTTTATTGGCCTCTATCCAGTTTATGGTTTTGTCTGTTATGACATCGCTGACATAGCCTTTTTCATTATACTTGCCTTGTGCATTTATAAAGTCCGGATTGTAGTAGTGACCCTGGCCGGGAAGAATGTCCCAGTGGTTAAAACCTTGAGGGTTTGACTTTAGGTGCCATTTACCTATGATAGCTGTTTGGTATCCGGCAGCCTGTAAAAGTTTTGGGAAGTTTCTCTGTCCACCATCGAACTTATCGTCATTTTTTCTAAAGCCGTTCATGTGACTGTGCTTGCCAGTTAATATAACAGCTCGGCTTGGGCCACAAATGGAGTTGGTGACAAAGCTATTTTGAAATAGCATTCCTTCTTGAGCAAGTCGGTCTATGTTGGGCGTTTTATTCAAGCTGTCGGGGTAAGCGCTTATGGCTCTTTGAGCATGATCATCAGTAAAAATAAAGATGATATTCGGTTTGTTTTGAGCTGCTGAATTTAGGCATAATATGAAAAGAATAATAAGAAAAATTTTCAAAGGGATCTCCTAAACATTTATAGAGCACAACGCTGCTGCGAAAAAAAGAGTTGACAGTAATTATCGCTTTAAGCTTTATTTATTGTAAGAAATGATGAATTCATACGTATTTATTTCACGATTTGTTTCAGACTTGTAGTTTTTTTGTTGCATAGTGGGTCTGAAATGGCCAAATTAATAATTGGAATTACAATAAAATGGTTCTTTAAGCATTTTTTGTTGAAGTTAACTAATCAGTGGTATGTGAATGACTCAGGCCAACCCTGTAGAAAAAGAACCGGCTAAAAAAGTTAAAAGTCAGATCTATGAACTGGATACTGATAAAAGGACTTTGATTGGACGCTCGGATAATTGCCATATTCATATAAATAAGCCGGCAATATCTGGAGAGCATGCGTTTATTTTTTATGAACAGGATGACTTCTGGGTCGAGGATAATAAAAGTTCAAATGGTACCCGCCTAAACGGCCTTCCAATAACCGGCAAATCCAAGCTATCTTTAAATGATGTTGTGAGAGTAGGGGACTATACCTTTACACTTGTACGTGAGTTCAGTATTGAGAAGGGTGGCAATTTTCACTACTTGGAAATTCGCAAGATTAAGCAACGTGGTGGTGCCTCTTACCCATCGACAGATTCCATAAAAATGAAAGTCGATGAAGATGTTAAATCTAAAGCGCTTGAAGATTTCAAGAAAAAGATCAGTTCTGACGATAAATCAGCAGAAAAGAAGAAAGAGACTGGTGAACAATCTTCAAAACCTGAGAAAGAAGAGAAAACTTCAGATAAAAGCAAAGGCGAAGACAAGTCACTTCAAGAAGATGACGACGAGCTAATACTCGAGGCTGAGGATTCTCCCAAAAAAAAGGGTGAAAAGAAAAAATCCAGCAAGAAGAAAAGCAGCGAAGAAACAAGGACTTCAAAAAAGAAAGCCTACTTTAAGAGACTTGGTGCTGGAGTAGCTCTGAAACTCAAAAGTTTTGAACTTTCAAAGCAGGCTGTTTTGTCACGTTTGAAAGAGATCGTTGTTATTTCTATTATCTGCCATATAGCGGCGATGTATCTGGCTGATAAATTTTTAAACTTTGGTGGTGACAAGAAGAAAGAAAACAAAGAGATCATTATGACTCTTAAAGATGAAGAGATCATGGATGAAATCCGGCAGGATATGGAAGTTGAAGAAATTGAACCGACTCTGCAGGACGCCGCACCAGCTAATCTTACTTTAGACTTAGATATAGATGCTAAGGTGACCAGCAGTTCTGAAGTTCTTGCAGAAGCTATGGAAGATACGACAACCGGTACAGTAAATGTTTTAGCTGGAGCAGGTGCCGTTGGCGATATAGTCATTGGCCGAGGTCAGAAAGGTGTCCGCGATGCAGCTTTCAGAAAAAGAGTTCTTGGAGCTAAAGGACGATACAGTGGTGTTGATATTCGGGCGACTCTTATTTGGAATACTTTAAGTGACTTGGATCTTCATTGTACGACACCTTCCGGGGATGATATCTACTATGGCGTGAAAGAGCTTGATGGCGGGGTTTTGGATATTGATAAAAATGCCACAGATCCAGTCAGCAATCCTGTCGAAAATATAATTTTCCAAAAAGCCGGAGATGGTGATTATGTTATCGAACTTAATTTATTTGAATCTCGAAATGTAGAAGCGGTTCCCTTCAAGATTGAGTTTGTGATTTTTGGCGATGTTTTTTACTATAAAGGGATTTTGACTAAGAGAAATAATGAGAAATCAAAAATAGAAATAGTCAACTTTTCATGTAAAAATGGCAAGTATAGGATCAATAGCTACATCAACCAAAAGGCTCCTGAGAAGATGCCTGAGGTAGAACTGGATCTTGTTGAACCATAAAGCAGTTTATTGATTAGTCATAATTAATAAAAGTCTTTGGCTATTTATCAACTATGAAATCTAAATAGGAATTCCCAAAATTGAAAACATTCACTTTATTGCTTGCTCTTATCTACATGTCTTCTTGCACTTCTAGTAACCCGGAAGGTTTTGTTGATCTTTTCAATGGTAAAGATTTTACAGGCTGGAAAGGGACTGCCGGTATGGATTCCTATAAAATACAGGAAGGTATCCTAAGAGTTAACAGTACGGATAAAGGTCAGCACTTGCTTTACGTAGGTGATGGAAATGAGAAGTTTAAGGACTTTGAACTTATAGTAGTTTCTAAAGCAGAGCCTTCATCAAACTCCGGTATTTACTTTCATACAGATGGAACTTCCAGGCATAAGGCAGGGTGGTTGCAATTTGGGTATGAGGTCCAGTTGAATTGTACAGAGAAAGAGAAGCGTAAAACTGCCAGCCTTTATGGTGTGCAAGATTTAGCGACATCGCCTGTCGATGAGATGAATTGGTTTGAGTTAAAAGTGAGAGTGAAAGGTAAGCGTATTCAAGTTTGGGCAGACGGCAAGCAGGTTGTAGACTATACAGAACCTGAAAATGTTGAGCGTCCTAAAAATAGAGAAGGCCGTTTTTTTAATGCCGAAGGCGGGTTTATAGCCTTGCAGGCACACGACACAAAAAGTGTCTGGTACTTCAAAACCATTAAGATCCGCAAGCTGTAGATTTACTCAAAAAGTATCAAAAAGTTGTAATCAAATTGCTGTAGCTTTAAAATGTTTAAGGAGTAGGAGATTTGAGATAGAGAATATTCTAGCACTTGATGTAATCGAAGATTTATTGAGTGGTAAGGAGATTTTTTTCGATATATAAAAGCCCTTGGCGAATTGATGTCCAAGCCGGTAATTAAAGCAATTATTGACCAGAACTTTAATCAGGTTCTGAATTTATTTGAACAACACGAAGTGCGCCATTTACCGGTTTTAGATGTAGATACTGACACAGATGAAGAGTTTTTAGTAGGGTTGATCCCGAATAGAGATGTTCTTAGACAGTTGTTTCCTGGGTACGGAACACTGGTAGAAAAGGGGATAGAGCAGATCTCCGTCAGATTACCTTGTAGCGATGTCTTTTGTCGTAACATAGAGACCACAGCTCCATCGGGTTTGCTGTTCCCGACAATCGAAAAAATGTCGCAGATGAAAATAGATTGTCTGCCAGTTGTGGATGAGAGTAAATTGGCTATAGGGATGATTGCCTCGACGGATATTCTCAGGGCCTTTGTTCGTATTTCCAAGCTCTCGCTTTTTGTAAAATTCAAGGACAAGAGTAATCAACGTTTGATTGATTTGCGTACGACAAGAATGCGCAAATATGATTTTTGAATCTTATATTCAAAGTGTCGAAGATATAATGAATGAAGAACTTCATACTTTACTTCCGGCTGCTCCTTTGGAAAACGCCATGAAGCTCATTTAAAAGCATTGAATTCAGCACATAGCTGTAGTAGATAACACGGTTAAATTCTTAGGCTTGGTTTCTGAAAGGGATGTTCTTAGTGCACTGCCCCCAAATCGTATGATAAATGCTGTACACACTAAAGGCGATGAGCTATTTCGCAGCAAACTTTTTGCTTTGGAAGGCGATGGTCAGATAAAGCAAAGAACCGAAGTTCGTTATGTTATGAAAGCGAAGAATAAGCTTAGCACGACAAATCGTGTCGATTCATTGACCGATTTCAATGACACCAATGACCTCTTCTGAAGAAATTGGCATCGAAAGATATTGGTGGAAGTAACGTGCACAGTCAATCAGTTTGTTTTCTCAGACTAACCGCTTAAAATCACTCGAACCGTTTCAGGCGATCGGGAACGGGCAAGTTTGAGAACTGTAGCCCCATCCATACTTGGCATTCGCATGTCTGAAACTATACCGTCGGCACTTTCGTTTCTCAAAAAGTTGAGTGCATCTATGCCATTTTCAACATAGTGAACGTCCCGTTTATCGCGCAGATCTCTCAACATACGTTTGATGCCGCACAGGACTAAGGGTTGGTCATCGACAAATAAGATCTTAATTTTATTCACTGTTCTTCTCCTTTGTGAGGAAGCGGGGAGATAAATGTGCTGCCTTCGCCAATTTCGGACTCTACATGGAGCGTCCCCTCGTGCTTTTCGACTATTATCTGTCGCGAAATATGCAGGCCTTGACCTGTACCAACGCCTATTTCTTTGGTTGTAAAAAAGGATCGAAAATTCTTGCTAAATTTGCCTTTTTTATGCCAGTACCGCTATCGGTGATTTTGATCAATATAAAGCTCTCGTCGAGCTTAATACTAATGGTGATTTTGCCAATTTCGTCTTTGGTGGATTCTTCGATCGCATGGTCTGCGTTGACAACGATTTTAAGGTAAACCTGATTAAGTTCTACTGGTAGAGCGGCAATAGCAGGAAGATACTCTTCCAGTTGTAGATCGATCTGAGCTGCGTATTTCCATACATTGCGGCTTATCGTTAAGATATTTTCAATGACTTATATATATTCACCGGTTGCTTGCTGTCTCCTGGGTATGAGAAGGCTTTCATGGCTAGGACAATTTTTTTAGCCTTATCTATACCGCTGAAGGCTTCGTGTGCTGCTTGAGGTATTTCTTCGACGAGGAATTAGTAATCAGCTTCCTTGGTCATTTCTAATAATTCCGGGGCATTTCACCTTTTTCGGAAGCTTTTCTGAGGGCTTCATATACATCGATGATTTTTTGCAGGTCTTCAAATGATTTACCAAGAAAGCGGACATTATCGCCAATGAATTGGATAGGTGTATTTATTTAGTGAGCGATATCAGCAACTAATTGACCTATTGATTCAAGTTTCTGAGCTTGCAAAAGTTGGCTTTTTTTCATGATCAGTTGGTTGTGGTTCGCTCCAACTGTTCATGGCTTTCGCGCATCATTTCATTGAGATTATGCAAGAAACGCCACTTAGCGGTCATGACTTCAACAGCCTGGATAAATTCTAGATTGGTGGCTTTGTTATTTAAAAGCATCAATTGATCTCTTCTACCCAGTTCACTGATCACGGAGCCCCATTCATGGCAATCTCTATTAAAGAGAAGAATGAGTTGCTGTTCAGGATTATCTACAAGGGTTTGGACGAGTTCTTTAGCCATATACAGGTCAGGGCTATCTTCGATGTGGTAAATAAGTAGGGAAAAAGTTTTTGAGGTGTTTTTGGTGTATCTCAACGTGTAAATAGCCTCAGATCCGGTTTCGGCGGTTTCAATTTTAGATTTATAGAAAATTTCGCTACATTGTGAGATCATAACTGTCAAAAGTTGAATGTTTTGCGGGCAGTTGTCGCGTATCAAGACATGACGGTTGTGTGGACCTTGTTCTTCTTTCAGCTCTTTCCTGTTTTTCCACTGATTACTCAACTATGGAATAAATTTCTCATTTTTTATACCATTTATGAGTGAGTTTAGTGATTTGGAAGTTGGCGAAGTATTAAGTGTAATTTGTGCTTATTTATGTTAAGTTGAGTCAAAGAGTTAAGTGAGTTTATAAGTATGGCGAATTTTCAAGAAAGGTTTGGGCGAGACGGGATAGATAAGCCCAGCTTGGCTGAGGAGGTGCCAATACTTGGACAGCGGATTATTGAGACTCAAACAAAAGGCATGCTGCCGGCTCATACTCTCAAATATTTTCAGCTTGTATATGTCGAGCAGGGCGAGATAGAAGTTTGGGTGAATGATCGTTTTTATACTGTCCGCGAACAGGAATTTATAGTTGTTCGTCCTTATGAGACCATGGCTTACATAAATGGTGTACTTGCTAAAGGTAATCGACGCTTCATTCAGATTAATTTTGAGCCATTGAAGAGGTGTATTTCTAAGGATCTTATGGAAGAGCTTTATAAAAATTTGGCTACATCAAAAGACAGAATACTCAAAGCTGGAAGTTATTTTTCAGAACCTCATAAAGCTATTTTGAAAGAACTTCGTGACAATAGTCAGTGGAGTCACAAAGTTGTTGCTAATCATTTCGAAATTATGTTTATTAATCTGGTTCGGATTTTTGAGGGAAAACTTTCCTGTAGCTTGCATTCTCAAGATGAAATCAAACTTCTCAAGGAGATTGAGGAGTACATTGAATCTAATCTAGATGTCGAGATTTCGATATGTGACTTGGCAAAATTATCCGGTATTAGTGAAAATTACTTCAGAGTCCAATTTAAGAAATTGACTGGTATGTCGCCCTTGAAGTTTGTGAACTTAAAGCGCATTGAGGGGGCTAAAGAGCTTTTACTTAATCAGCAAAGGCCTATAACCGAAATAGCTTTTGAATTAGGTTTTTCGTCATGTCAGTATTTTTCAACCTTCTTCAAAAAACAAACGACATTTACTCCAGATGAATTCCGTAAAGAAGCTTTGAAGATGTTGCAAAGCACCGTTCAAAAATCCGTGCTGGCAAAAGATGCAGCGGCTGTTATGGATGGCTTTTTTGAGAAGCCTGAATAAAATAGTTTTCAGTTAGAAATTAATAACTTTTTTAGACTCTTTGTAAGAGATGTTAAAGTCGTTCTTTAGTCATATGTTATAATATATCAATCTAATATTTGAATTTTTCAGTGGATTGTACTATTTAAAGTTATATTATAACAATAGATAATTTAGATCTTAGAACAGAGTATTTGAAGAAACACTATGACTATAAATGACAATCAGCTTATTACTGAAGATAAGACCGTTTTTGTCGCCTCTCTTGCGACTGAATCAAACACATTTGCACCTATTTATACGGACTTAAATTCTTTTAAAGAATCAATGTACGCACCTCCTGGAGAACACCCAGACACTCCGACTTTATGTTCGGCTCCGATAGTAGTCGCCAGAAGGCGGTTTCAGGAAAAACCTTGGAGGTTAGTTGAAGGGACTGCAGCCTGGGCAGAGCCGGGTGGAATAGTGCAAAGACAAACTTATGAACTGCTTCGAGATGAAATACTTGATCAATTACAAGAGGCCCTTCCGGTAGAAGGTGTAATTCTTGGGCTTCACGGTGCTATGGTAGCAGAGGGCTATGACGATTGTGAAGGAGATCTTATAGTCAGAGCCCGCGAAATGGTTGGTCCGGATGTGACGATTGCCATAGAAATGGATCCACACAGTCATATGACTAAGGCTATTTCGGAAAATTCGAACATAGTCATTGCTTTTAAAGAGTTTCCGCACCGCGATTTTGTTGAAAGAGCAGAAGAGGTCGTTGAATTTGCTATTCAGCATATGGAAAAGAAAATCGATCCTATAGTTTCAGTATTTGATTGTCGTATGATTGATGTCCTGCCTACCAGTGTGGAGCCTATGAAAGGTTTTGTAGAAAAAATCAGAATGCTTGAACAGCGTCCTGGTATTTTATCAATTTCTGTAATTCATGGTTTTATGGCTGGAGACGTCCCGGATATGGGTACAAAAA
This sequence comes from Lentisphaerales bacterium, assembly GCA_022446985.1. GTDB lineage: Bacteria > Verrucomicrobiota > Lentisphaeria > Lentisphaerales > Lentisphaeraceae > JAKVBD01. Next base: position 15,283 of record JAKVBD010000074.1, on the reverse strand, counting down.
TTGTTGTTGTCACCGATGGCGATAAGCAACAAGGTGAACAGCTGGCAGAAGAACTTGGTCGAGAGTTATTTGCCTTGTGTCAATCTAAAGATCTGGGTTATGTCTCTACTCAGAAAGGTATTTCAGAAGCGGGACAATCCAAGGCGAGCCCGGTCGTCGTTGCAGATGTCTGGGATAATCCAGGTGGTGGTGTTGCGGGTGATTCGACTCTTCTTCTTCAAGAATTAATTGATCAGAGTCTGTTTGACTCTGCAGTGGGCACGATTTGGGATCCTATGGCAGTTCGGCTGTGTATAGCAGCTGGTGAAGGGGCTCGATTTAATCTTAGGTTTGGCGCTAAAACCGGCATTAAATCTGGTGATCCTATCGACGACCTGGTAACCGTTTCGAAAATAGTTCTCAATGCTCAACAAAGCTTCGGTCAGAGCGTTGTGCCTATGGGGGATTCTGTGGTCATTCGTATGTCTTGCGGGATTGAAGTTATCCTAAACAGTACCAGATCGCAGTCATTCTCTCCGGATCTGTTTTCGAATATGGGGATTAATCCGCTCTCCAAGAAGGTTTTGGTAGTTAAGTCGACCAATCATTTTTACGATAGTTTTTCAAGAATAAGCGATCATATCATTTATGTTGATGCAGGAGGCCCTTATCCAAGTAATCCAGCTACGAATTCTTACCAAAAGTTGAAAAGACCGATTTGGCCAATTGTTGATCACCCTTATATTTGATGAAAAATATCTTCACCACGGACTTTAATAATTCGTAGTGACTACAACTCAATAATTTTTTCTGATTATACAGGACACAAAATGATCTTATCCGGTAAAGAAATCGAGACAAGAATCGGCGACGAAATTATCATCGACCCTTACGATAAAAATAGAATTAATCCAAACAGCTATAACTTATCGTTGCACAATGAGTTACTCGTTTACAAGAACTCAACTCTTGATATGAAGAGTGATAATGAGGTCGAGCGGATTATCATTCCACCTGAAGGTTTGGTTCTTGAGACAAATAAGCTTTACCTGGGTAGGACAGTTGAGCACACTGAAACTAATAATCTCGTGCCCATGCTTGAGGGCCGTTCCTCAATCGGCCGTCTTGGGCTTTTTGTTCACGTAACTGCAGGTTTTGGTGATGTCGGCTTTAAAGGTTTTTGGACATTAGAAATATTCTGTGTTCAGCCGATCAGAATTTATCCAAATGTCGAAATTTGTCAGGTCTACTACCACACTATCGAAGGTGAGCATGAAAATTATGCCAGTGGTAAGTATCAGGGAAATACCGGTATTCAGCCAAGTCTTCTATATAAAGACTTTACTGATTAGTCACTCATAAAAAAAGGACTCACAGAAGTGTGGGTCCTTTTTGAATTGTTCTACTGATCTTTTTTATCCTCTGAGAGGACTTAACCAACGCTGAGCAACTTTAAGTTCCATACCTTTACGCCCGGCATAATCTGCAACTTGGTCTTCACCGATTTTACCTACTGCAAAGTAACGCGATTCAGGATGGCCAAAGTACCAGCCGCTAACTGAAGCTGCTGGGAACATGGCAAAGGAATCTGTAAGATCCACACCGATATTTTCAGTAACATTCAGAAGCTTAAATAATTTTGCTTTCTCAGTGTGGTCCGGGCAAGCCGGGTAACCCGGAGCAGGACGAATACCGCGGTACTTTTCGCGAATGAGCTCACCATTACTCAGGTTTTCACTAGCGTCATAGCCCCAAAGTTCTTTACGAACTCTTTCGTGCATTCTTTCAGCACAAGCTTCGGCAAAACGGTCAGCCAGTGCTTTCACCATGATTGAGTTGTAATCGTCGTGATCCTTCTCAAACTCTTTGGCTTTTTCATCGCAACCAAGACCAGCTGTTACACAGAAAGCTCCCATGTAATCTTCATAGCCTTTAGGGGCAATAAAATCAGCTAAGCTACGGAAAGGTGAATCAGCTTTCATCCTTTCTGTTTGCTGGCGAATGTGGCAAAGGGTTTCGAGAATTTCGTTGCGACTATCGTCCGTATAGAGTTCAGTATCGTCACTGCCTTTTTTGTTAGCAGGAAAGAATCCAAGGACTGCTTTGGCAGTCAGCCAGCCTTCGTCGATAATTTTATCGAGCATCGCATTGGCATCAGCCAAGAGTTTCTTCGCTTCTTCTCCTACAACATCGTCTTCCAGAATATCCGGGTAACGACCATGAAGGTCCCAGGTTTTGAAAAATGGCGTCCAATCGAAGTAGTTACGCATTTCTGTAAGATCCAGATCTTCAAAGACTTTAACGCCAGTAAAAGAAGGCTTATCGATTTGAAAGTCAGACCAATCGATTTTCGAAGCGCCAGCACGTGCTGTTTCTAAAGGCATAATTGCTTTTTGATTGTGCTTCTTAGCATGATTTTCACGCATTTTTTCGTAGTCAGTTTTAACCCCGGCTAAATAATCATCACGTAAGTCCTCTGAAAGAAGATTAGAAGCAACAGGTACAGACTTTGATGCATCAACTACGTGGACAACAGTACCGTCATAAGCCGGGTCAATTTTAACTGCAGTATGAACTCTGGATGTAGTCGCACCGCCAATCAGAAGTGGAATGTTCATCCCACGTTCTTGCATCATGGTAGCAACTGTTACCATCTCATCCAGTGAAGGTGTAATCAACCCCGAAAGACCAATAATATCAGCGTTAACTGCCTCGGCCTTATCAAGAATCTTTTCAGGAGGAACCATCACACCGATGTCGATAATCTCAAAATTATTACAGGATAGAACAACGCCGACTATATTTTTACCAATATCGTGAACGTCACCTTTAACAGTGGCCATTATGATTGTGCCGTTATTACTGGAAGTGTTACCGGATGCAGCTTTTTCTTCTTCAATAAATGGTAACAGGTAAGCGACGGCCTTTTTCATCACACGGGCTGATTTAACTACCTGAGGAAGGAACATTTTACCGCTGCCAAAAAGGTCACCGACGACATTCATGCCGTTCATTAAGTGACCTTCAATAACCTCAATAGGTTTATTGACACTTTGGCGGGCTTCTTCAACATCGTCTTCGATAAATTCTGTAATACCTTTAACCAAAGCATGAGTGACGCGGCTCTGTAAATCACTTTCGCGCCATTCCAGGTTAGCGACTTTCTTAACTTTACCATCTTTACCTTTCAGACCTTCAGCAAAATCAAGTAAACGTTCAGTTGCATCTGAGCGGCGGTTAAGAAGGACGTCCTCAACATGTTCGAGTAAGTCTTTTGGAATATCATCATAAACTTCGAGCATAGCAGGGTTAACGATGGCCATGTCAAGACCGTTTTTGATACCGTGATATAGGAACGCCGAGTGCATAGCTTCACGAACAATATTGTTACCACGGAAAGAGAAACTGACGTTTGAAAGACCACCGGAAATTTTCGCTCCCGGGAGGTTTTCTTTAATCCACTTGGTGGCAGCAAAGAAGTCAAGGGCATAATTATTATGCTCATCGATACCTGTGCCAACGGGGAAGATATTCGGGTCAAAGACGATGTCTTCACAAGGAAAACCAATTTCATTTACCAAGATATCGTAAGAGTTTTTACAGATCTCTATACGACGGTCATAGGTATCAGCCTGACCCTTTTCATCAAAGGCCATAACGACAACAGCAGCGCCGTACATTTTAATCTTTTTAGCATACTTAACGAAGTCCTCTTTACCTTCTTTAAGTGAAATGGAGTTGACGATGGCTTTACCCTGAACGCACTTCAAACCTGCTTCGATGATATTCCACTTCGATGAGTCAATCATGAAAGGAACACGAGCGATATCCGGTTCAGCAGCGATGAGGTTTAGGTAGCGAACCATGGCTTTTTCGCCATCGAGCATACCTTCATCCATGTTAATGTCGATAATTTGCGCACCGCCTTCAACCTGCTGGCGTGCGACATCGATCGCTTCTTCGTATTCTTCATTGAGAATTAAGCGGGCAAATTTACGTGAACCAGTAACGTTAGTTCTTTCACCGACATTTACAAAACCTGTATTTTCGTCGATGACTAAGGGCTCTAGCCCAGAAAGAACCATGTTTGGAACTTTTTTATCACTCATTACTATTGACCCCCCTTACAGCCGCAGCCGATTGCACAGCTTGGACCTTGAATGATTTCTTCATGGAAAATGGCAGCATCGCGAGGAGAGTATCGGTCAGCAACTTCTTTCATGGCTTTTATGTGGGCAGGAATTGTACCACAGCAACCACCAATGATATTGATGTGACCGTTTTCTATGAACTCTTCGATCTGAGGAGCCATAATTTCGGGAGTTTCGTCATAAGCGCCAAACTCGTTAGGCAAGCCTGCATTTGGGTGAGCGGAAATGCCGCAAGAGCTCATCTGAGAAAGTGTACGAACATATGGGTACATCTCTTTAGCGCCCAAAGCACAATTTAAGCCAACAGTGAGTAAGTCACCGTGTTTAATTGAGATATAGAAGGCTTCAACTGTTTGACCTGTGAGAGTACGCCCAGAAGCATCGGTAATAGTACCTGAAACCATAATTGGGATGTCGTTGTTTAGATCTTCTTTGACCATGTTGACTGCCATGATTGCAGCTTTGCAGTTTAAGGTATCGAAAACTGTTTCAACCATCAATACATCTGCACCGCCATCAATCAGTCCTTTGGCCTGATCGTAGTAAGCATCTCTCAGAACATCGAAAGTTACCAGACGCTTTCCCGGGTCATTTACATCTGGAGAAATCGAAGCTGTTCTGTTTGTTGGTCCCATGGCACCCACGACAAAACGTGGTTGATCCGGTGTTAGTTCAGTATACTTATCAGCCGCTTTACGAGCACATTGAGCTGACTCATAATTGATTTCTTATACGGCGTCTTCGAGTTCGTAGTCAGCCTGAGCAATGGTTGTTCCTGAGAAGGAGTTGGTCGTGGCAAAATCTGCCCCTGCTTCATAGTAGGCTTCATGGATTTCTTGCACAATATGAGGACGAGTAATCGATAGCAAGTCATTGTTGCCTATAAGCGGTAAGTGGTGGTCTTTAAACCTTTCTCCACGAAAGTCCTCTTCCTCTAAAGTGTAACCTTGAAGCATAGAACCCATAGCTCCATCGAGAACCATAATACGATCTTTTAAAATCGCTCTGATTTTTTCATTGCTCGTCATCATCACTTTTCCTTAAAGTTTCTTCTTTGGCGCAATACTATTCCGGTATTTTGATAATTCAATATATGCGGTGATCATCTTGTACATGTTCAGCACAACAGATTGCTATTATTATTTAAATAGTAGTCAAAGCCTTCGAATTTAAATTGGCTTTAAACGTTATTTGTACTCTGCTGATCTTAGTCAAACTGCAAAAACTTCCGTCAGACTAACAGCTACTCGTGGTTTATGTTGATCGGCAATTTCTTTAAAGGCTCTTATATGTTCTGGAGTTGTGCCACAGCAGCCACCAATGATGTTTATACAACTGTTTTTGATAAACTCTTCGATCTGTGGAGCCATGACTTCAGCACTTTCATCGTACTCGCCAAATTCATTGGGTAGACCGGCATTTGGATGAGCAGAAACAGGATAGTCAGTTAGGCCGGAAAGTCTGGAAATATGTGGGTACATCTGCTTGGCTCCTAGGGCACAGTTTAGACCGACGGAGAGTAAGTCGCCATGTCTGACCGAGGCATGAAATGCTTCAACAGTCTGACCGGTGAGAGTACGACCGGAAGCATCGGTAATAGTCCCCGAGACCATTGTGGCAATTTCGTGCCCCAGTTCATCTTCCAGTTCTTTAATTGCCATGATAGCAGACTTACAGTTGAGAGTGTCAAAGACAGTTTCAATCATCAATACATCCGCTCCACCTTCGATAAGAGCTTTTGCCTGTCCAAAATAAGCATTTTTAAGGTCGTCGAAAGTTACCAGGCGCTTACCCGGGTCATTTACGTCCGGAGAAATTGACGCAGTTCTGTTTGTTGGGCCCATAGCTCCAACAACGAATCGCGGTTGATCCGGCGTTAGTTCAGTATATTTATCTGCCGCTTTGCGGGCACATTGAGCTGCAGCAAAATTGATTTCATAAACAGCATCCTCAAGCTCATAGTCGGCTTGTGCAATAGTTGTTCCAGAGAAGGAATTAGTCGTGGCAAAATCGGCTCCAGCTTCGTAATAAGCTTCGTGAATCTCCTGAACTACATCTGGGCGTGTTATTGAAAGTAAGTCATTATTGCCTTGGAGAGGCAGGTGGTGGTCTTTGAATTTGTCGCCTCTAAAATCATTTTCCTCAAGTTTGTAACCTTGAAGCATGGAGCCCATAGCACCGTCAAGTACCATAATCCGGTCTTTAAGAATATCTTGAATTTTACATTTTGCAGTCATTGTTGTTATCCTAAAAAATTATCGTTGGTTATATATATTCATATATTCATATATTCGAATATATCAATATTTATTAAATTGGCAAGGATGTAGTATGTCATTTGTCTACAGTGCGGCATATTGCTATAATATATTGTTTCACAATTAATTTATTGGGGTAAAACTTATGAAGAAAGCCATTAAAATTGGCGGCGTCGTTTTTGCATTGATTATCGTTAGTGCGGTTGTCGGTTATATGTTACTTGGGAGCATAATTAAAACGAGTGTAGAATCTTTTGGTCCTGATCTTACTAAAGGCAGTGTTAAGCTTGAGTCTGCATCTTTAAGTATACTAGGCTCTGGTGAAGTTAGGGGTATGGAAATCGGCAACCCGGAGAATGGTGATTTCTCTGCACCTTTTGCTTTTAAGCTTGGCAAGGCGTATGTGAGCGTAAATATTGCTTCCATAACGTCTGATAAAATGGTTATTGATGAGATTTCTGTTGATGGCGCAGAGCTGTGTTGGGAAGGCCTTACTGGAGATAATCACCAGAAAATTCTTGAGAACATTAAAGCTTATGTAGGGCCAAGTGAACCTTCAGAGGAAAAGGCTGAAGAACCAGAAAAAGAGGGCGCCCAAAAATCTATGGAAGTTAAGCTTTTTAAGATGACGAATACTAAAATCCACCTTTATGCACTTGGGAAGAAGCTAGCAGAGATAACACTGCCTGATTTTGTAAAAGAAGGTATTGGTAGTGGCGGTGATGTTAAAGCCAGTGAAACAATAGGTTTAATTTATGAAGCAATGCTTGGCAGCATAACTGAATTACTTAAAGAATCGAAGGATGTTCTTGGTGACGCCTGGAATGGTTTGTCAGAGGTTGGAGATAAGGCCGTAGACTCCATTAAAGAAGGCGCAGGAAATGTAGTTGACGGTATAAAAGATGGTACAGAGGGGGTTGTTGACGGCATCAAGAGCTTATTTGATTAGGCTTAATGTTATGCCTACAAAAATTTAGTAGGCATAGTGAAGTAGAAAAGCCGCACTGCCAAATTCTACTATGTCGCCGGCATGTGCAGTCACTTTATCTATTTTCTTCAAGTTATGGAAAGTACCATTGGAACTACCATTATCCGAAATATTTAATCCTTTCTCTCTTACCTGTATAAAGGCATGCTCTCTTGATATAGAGACATCATCCAACATAAGATCAGATTCACTATGGCGACCAACAATTAGTTTGTTGGCTGATCGCGGAAGTATAAGCTGGCCGGCTTCGGGAGAACTTAGAAGAGTCAGTGCCAGTGCAGGCTTTTCCTCAAAGGTTTTAAATAAAGAGCCACAGCGGCTGGCGATATTTCCATAGACGTAGAGAAACATTTTAAACGCGGAAATGCTAATTGTCCTGTCTTCTTCTACAGGAGTTGCGCCAAGAGTATTCATGTCATTAATTCTGATCCCCGGGGCTCCATGAGTCAGATCTTCGATGAACACTCCACTTGGAGAGAAATATATATAGTAATGAAATGGTTCTATGCCGTTGACTTTGTAGTCACAAACTTTATGAGAACCGACTAGTATAGGTAAGCCCGCACTGGCCATTTCTCCAGACTTAGATTTTATAAGTAATTCGGCCTCAGGGTTATTTGGATACTCTTGAACTGCGTTGAGTGAGCGTTTTAAAGTCACTGAGCTTTTAGGGTCATTATAGTTTTTGGAGTTAATTCCTATGTATATAATGAGGGTCTTACCAACTTTGATTATCATACGGCCCTCTTGGTGAATCACAGTCTGACGCGATTTGACACCGTTAAAGAAAACACAGTCTGTACTACCTCGATCCATGAAGAAACATTGATCCCCTAGTCTAATTACAGCGATTTGTTCACTTGAGAGAGACTGATCGCTTAGAACTATGTCACAGTGCTCTCCCTTGCCTATGATGAAGAGATCTTTGTCTTTGGGAATACGGATATTTTTTTTCTGATTATCGCAAAAAATATAAAAAGAAGGGATTAATTCTTCAGAAGTAGCATCCAAGGCGAAGCTATTGGCTTTGAAGATACCACTGCTGCCAGAAGTTCGAGTCATAGGGGGTAGATTAATTTGCGTCTGAAATTTATCCATAAGGGAATATCCTGAAGGTCTAAAATAGTTATTCTATCTTCTTACTATAAAACACAACTGAGTTAGAAACAAAAAATTATACAAAATTTTGCCAATTCATTACAAGGTTTTATGAAGCAATATCAGAATGACGCAATATGGATAATGAAATGAAGTAAAAGAGTATTGGTGTAGATGTCTATTGTTGTTTGTGGAGACTTCAGGGCGTAGATAGTAATCCTCAAATTAAACAGCTTTAACTGGCATAATGGAGAAGAAAGCAGCTTTTGCCAAATTCTAAAATATCCCCTGGTTGGACTTTAGCTTTTTCAACCGGAGTTAGATTTACAAAGGACTTGTTGGCGCTGTGATTGTCTGTCAAATATAAGGATTTTTCATTTACCTGAACAAAGGCATGATGCATTGAGATAGACGGGTCTTCTAAATGTATGTCACAGTCATCAGCTCGGCCTATTGACAATTGATGGTCAAGTTTTGGTAGCTGTATAGGCAGATTATCTGAGGACTTTAAAGGAGTTAGTACGAGAGCCGGCTTTTCTTTAAGTCTGTGGAAGAGGTGTTCGCAGCGGTTTTGAAGATGGCCGTAAACGTAAAGAAAAATGTTGTGGGAGCCAACACTGATGGTAATGTCTTCTTCAATAGGCCTGGGACCAATACAATTGAGGTGGTTGACCTTAATTCCGGGCTTACCATGGGTTAGATCTTCAATAAATGTTCCATTAGGATTGAAGTAGATTATGAAATGGAATGGCCTTATTTCAGGACCTTTGATTTTGTAGTCACAGGCTTTATGGGAGCCAACGAGGATTGGCGCTTCATCAGTGACCGCATCACCGAATTTTGATTTAATCAGTAATTCAGCTTGAGGATTTTTATCTCCTTGGGTATCCTCGAGAATAACGCGTTTTAGTAAGTTAGTATTTGTATCTTCAAAATTTGCGCAGGAAGAATCAAGGCCAAAATAAATAATCCAGGTATTACCGACTTTGATGATAAGGCGATTATTTGAGGCGATGGCGGCCTGTCGCCGCTTAACGCCATTGAAATAGACACAGTCGTTAATTCCACAGTCCATAAAGTAGCACAAGTCATTAATTTTAATGACAGCAATTTGTTCTTTGGAAATAGTCAGGTCATCTATTGTGACATCGCATTGCTCACTGCGGCCAATTTTGAATACTTTTTCATCCTGTGGGATTCGAAAGTTTGTTTTACGATTTTTTGAGAATATGTAAAATGTCGGCTCCAAAGCTAAGTCGGTATCCAGTGGATTTTTAGTTCTAACAGCTTTCTTAGGGCGGGGCATAGGATTATCAGGGAAATTAATCTGGGTTTTGTAATCTTGCATAAGTACACCTGTATGTTCATACAAACAAAAGAGTCTAGTCTAATATATGACTTGTGTTTCCAAGAAACAATAAATTAGCTTAAATAGCGTACTTTAAAGCAAACGTTGCCGAATTCGACGATGTCTCCAGCCACCACTTTGGCTTTAGTTACTTCTAGATCCATCGTCTAAAAAGACGTCACAAGTTGAGTCTCGGCTCAATGTATATGGTTTGTCACTTCTTTTAGTGGTAGAGTGCATGTGAAAAACGTATTAAGAGTTGTCATTGCCAGATCCGAATTTTCCTGGTGGCCTTCAAAGAGATATCCGCATCGTTCCCTGACACTTGCATAGACGTAAAGATAAATTTCGAGTTTGTCTATGCTAATTGTACAATCTTCCTTTGCAGGTCTTGATCCTATAGATTTAAGTCCATCGATAACGATTCCAGTGCTTCGCTGAGTTAAGCCTTCAACAAAAAGGCCTTTTGGGTGGAAGTATATGATAAATTGAAAAGGCATTATCTTTTTCCCTTCAATTATATAATCGCAGGCTTTACGTGAACCTCCTAAAATGGGAGCTGCTATCGTCAAAGTTGGTCTAAGCGAAAGTTCTGTCTGAGGCCGTCCCTGTAGTTTTTTGCCCATTACAAGCGAGTGTTTGAGAACAAAGGTATTCTCTTCATCGTCATAGTCTTGAGAATCTATAGCAAGATAGATAACCCAGGTTTGACTTATTTTCACGACAAGTCTTGAGGACGAAGACGCAGCCAATTGATGGCATTTTATACCATTGAAACTAACTCTGTCCTCCGTACCGGAATCCATGAACTGGCATTGATTTCCAAGTTTAACTACGGAAACCTGAATGTTTGAAATAGATTGATCATCAAGGACGATATCGCACTATTGCCCTTTGCCGATATGAAAGTCTTGTTCATCTTTGGGAATGCGGAAACTTTCATTCTTATTTTTAAATAGGAAGTAAAATATGGTATTAACGCCAGGACGGGTATCCATGGGTTTAGGAATTTTATCGGTCAGGGCATTTGCAGTATCACTTGTCTTTTGGGGCGAGGTATGCAGTCGCTGATTGGAAAGACCTTCCTTACAGTAAATTATATTTCTCTTAAGATTACTATAATGGAAATTGTCTGCAGAAGCAAAAAAAATGAAGATTTAAAAATGTATGAAGTTGTATGATTTACATTCTTGAAGCAAAAACGGCACCAAGAATAACTGCAAGAACAAGAACCATGAAGAATATAATTCCCATGTTGGAACTTCTGCGGCGGCGGCGGCGGCGTCTCGGTGCTGCGCTCACTTTTGTACGGGTTTTCTTTTTTGCTGGAGTTTTTTTTCTTGGTTTCTGAGGACCGGCAATTATTCTGTCTACGGTTTCACCGACTTCTTCCCAGCTTATATAGCGTTCATCGCGATCTTTAGCAACCATCTTACTGATCATAGCTTGAGTCGCTTCTGAAACTTTTACATCTGGATTCAGCATCTTCAGTTTGGGCATAGGTCGATTAATATGCATAGCAACAACATCAAAAGGGTTATCTGCTATAAATGGTCTCTTGCCTGTGAGAAGGTAGATAAGGACAACTCCCAGGCCGTAAATGTCAGCTCTGAAGTCGATGTCCATTTGACCCTGAGCCTGTTCTGGGCTCATAAAGTCTGGCGTACCTATGACTAAACCTTCTTCTTTCGAATCATCATCCTGTCGTACCTTAGCAAGACCAAAATCCATGATCATCACATCGCCACGAGTGCTGACTCGAATATTTTCGGGTTTTATGTCGCGGTGAATCATGTTGAAGTCGTTCCAGGCATAAGACATAGCATCGGCCACTTTGGAAACAACAGCGAGAGCTTCGTTTTCAGCCAATGGACCACTTTGGTCAACGCGTTCATTCATGTCAAAACCATCGACAAACTGCATGGATATGTAGTAGACGCCATCTACATAGCCGGCATTGTAGACCGTTACAATACTTGGGTGGCTAAGTTGGGCGCCCATTTGTAGTTCTTGAATGAATTGTTGGACAGAGGAGTCGTCGTCTTGTCGGACTTTCGGGCTAATTGTTTTAATCGCAACCTGACGGTTCATTAAAAGGTGGCTGGCGAGGAATACCTGCCCCATAGCACCTTGGCCGATCATGTCCTGGACTAGGTGGTCTTCAATTATATTCCCGGATTGGATTGTGCCCTGGAGAGGAATGGTTAATTCAGCGCCACAACCAGGGCACTCTATATCATGACCTTTCTGAGCAGGATCCGCAGACATAATCTGTGAGCAGTTGCCACACTTAAATTCAACTAACATTACTCTTCCAATTTCTTCCGACACGCGGACAAAATAACTGATTACTGTATAAAGTCTAACTAAATATTAATTTTAGCTTATCGAAAAGCCCACCTAACATGACCATAAACCTAATATGAGTATTACTAATTAGCACGTTTTTGCTAAAATCATGACTAAGTTTTTGTTAAAAATTGTTAAAATTTCAGAATTCTTTTAAGGCGTTGGTTATATTTGTTGTCGAAGGATGTTTTTTAGATACCAACGACACAAATTTTAGCCTTGTTTAAAGCGTTCATAACCTTTTCTTGTTCAATGAATAATGTCTTTCCCGTTTCGACTGCCAAAGTAAGTGCTTTAGCTTCTATAAGTGACTCTACCGTACGCATTCCTATACAAGGTACATCGAAGCGCATGTCATGGTTATCTTTAGCAACTTTGACGACAGTGACGCCACCACGGGCTAATTCACCACCTCTTAGGATACATTTGTCTGTGCCTTCGAAGCCCTCTACTGCGAGTACGGTACCTTTTTTAACAACTACTGTTTGGCCTATATCCAGGCGACTGCAGTCTTTGGCGAGCTTTTTGCCGTATTCCCAGTCTTTTTTTCGAGCGCGGTTCATTTTTACTTTGCCCATAACGCCTTCTTTGGCAAGGTACTCGTCAAGAAAAGTTACGGCAGAAATAACTTCTATATTGTCTTTGGCAAATTCATCGCAGAGTCCACCAAAAAGAGTATGAGCATTTTTCTCTTTGATGCGCCAAAGCATGCGGATTATCCGAAAGTCGGGCTTCATCCCTTTAAAGAGGCGTCCGGGTTTTACCTGGCCGCACATGACAATCTTTTCGACGCCATTTCTTTTAAAGTGTTTGATGATTTTGTTGAGTTGGCCGACATAGACAAGATCAAAGCTTTCACACTTTGCAGCCAATTCAGGATCTGTATCTTCATGAAAGCCGACAACATGAACACTTTTGACACCGGCTTTTTTCGCTGCTTCACAGAAGATATGAGGGTAGAGCCCTCGGCCTGCTAGTATCCCGACTTTTTCCATTAGATCCTTTATAACTGCTTCATTCGAGGGCTAAGATAGTGTCTTCGATTACTTTTTCAGCGCATTTTGTAAAGTTTATCTTGGAAAAGCAGTCAATTCACAGCTTACTGTATTATACTTCTAGTGTGTGATGAGATAATTACAGAGATATATGGAAAGCTTCAGTACCCGACAGACTCTAATTGCCAAGATTCGCAACCAGCATGATGATCGCAGCTGGGAAGAATTTGTCTACTTTTATGAACGCTACATTTTTGTGGTTGTAAATAAAATGGGCGTTTCTTATCAAGAATGTGAGGATCTTGTTCAGAAAGTTCTTCTTGTACTCTGGGGAAAGTTGCCTGATTTTGAATATACTCCGGATAAGTGCAAATTTCGCACTTGGATGAACACCATTATTCGCAATGTCGTTGTTGGTTACTTTAGAAAGTCAAAACGACATGCGAACGATGTAGAAAGAGCATCTTTGCAAAGATTAAATGAAAATCCAGAAGAGTTCGATATTCCTGAGATTTACGATGTCGCAGAAACGGAGTGGAAGTTGCATATCTCAAATCTTGCCTGGGAAAATGTCAAAGAAGAATTTACCGGTAAAGCCGGAGAGTGTTTCTTGATGTTTACAGAAGGGAAAGATATCGAGACTATTTGTAATGATCTCGATATCAAGAAAAACACGGCTTACGTTTTCAGAAGTCGAGTGCAGGATAAACTGCATCGTGAAATTCGCCGCCTAGACGCAGAGTTAAGTTAAATTTAAATTAATGATACCATTTTTAGAAAATCTTTTAACTTTACTGTTATATCCTAATTAGTTGTCTTGTATTCCCATCTGTGTGAGAAGTAGCGGGGCAGTGATGAGCTTAGAAATAAATCTATTCTTATCGAGTTACTGGTAGTTGTCGCGATTATCGGAATGTTAGTGTCAATTCTGATTCGCTCCGTGGCAAAGGCAAGAGAGTGCCTTTAGAACAGTGTGCATTTCCAATGCAAATAGCGTAGGTCAGGAACTTTATGTTTTTTGTGCAGACGATGACGAGAAAATGCCCTGGGCGGGTTATCAGAATATGTTTGGGGATCGCAATGATGCCCCTCTCAATTTATACCTGGATTCACCAGAGGTGCCCGTTGTCCGTCAGATAAAGGCCAATCAAATAATGTCCTGGAATTTGTCAATCTTTATAACTCTTTAGGTAGTTCGTATTCTCTACTAGCAAGAGATGTTTTTAGTGTAGAAGAGTTGTGAAAAACGATCGCGGCAATAGTGCAGAAACGGTCTTAAAACTAAGTAGTTTTCAGGAGACGAGTAAAAAGATAGTCACTGGAGATACTCCCTGGCAGGGTAACCGTTTAAATACAGAACCGGCCCATCATTGGCACTCCAGTAACAGAAGGGTCAATATTTTGTTTTTAGATGGGCATGTCAGCTTCTTTAATCTTCCCAATGATTTACCCAATAAACGATTCAAGGGATCCAGACGAGGGTTGGTTTTTTTTTAAAAATCTCCTCTGGGCAATAATGATGGTCGGACTTTAGACTCCGGCTTTTTTGTAACAAATTATTAATGTTCCAAGTTCTATGACGATGGAGCAATCTTTCTAATATCCATCATCACCTTATTCTGTATTTTTATCTTTTCGTTCCAGAATTGTTTCCAATAATCTTCATTAGTAAACTTCATATAACAATATCCGAGCCATTTTGGCACAGCCCTTGTTAGACCAATTGTAGGCGACCTTTTTAATTCGTCGCGCAAGTTCATGAATTACCCTTTCAATAAGGGATGATGCTCTTGGTCAAATAATTCCAGTTTTTAGCCAACGTCCTACATATCCTAACATGGCTTTTTTGAATTCTCTAAATGCTTTGCTGCTTTGTCATAGTCCTTTCGATGAAGATGTTTAATCAGACTGTCTATTATTTCTTCAGCTTTCTCAATCTGTTTCTTCAATATCATCTTTTTCATTCTCACTGACATATTCAAAGTCTTCTTTGGGCAATTCAACGGCGAGAATTCCAGTTGGTGCTTTTTGTATTGGCTCACTGTCTTTTAGGGTTTCGCCATTTTGCCAGATCGCATGATACATATCTCGAGTAATATGCCAATAGCAGCGTTGAT
>JAKVBD010000073.1 GCA_022446985.1 Lentisphaerales bacterium | reverse complement strand
GTGAGGGAAAACTTCATGCACGGTTTGGTCGGTGAGGTAAAGCTGATCCGTAGGAGAGGCTTCACTTTAATCGAACTATTAGTCGTTACAGCGATTCTGGGAATTTTAATTTCAATTCTTCTTCCTTCAATATCAAAGTCCAGAGAACTGACTAAGCGTGCGGTATGTACAACAAACCTTTCACAGATAGGTAAAGCCACGATCTCTTACGCCGCCGATCATGATGGTTTCTTTCCAAAAAATTACTCAGAGTACCCCGGGAATAACTGGCGCATGACGATTACTGAGCCTTACAACCCGGATGGTCATAAATTTACAAAAATAGGTCGCCTACTGAAGGAAGGTTACCTTGATAATTTGCAGGTTGCCTATTGCCCGAGTAATAACTGGCAGTCAGACTCAAGCAGTAATACAGTTGGTCTCTTTTTAGACTATAAAACAAATGCCGAGAAGTGGGAGGTCGCCCTGGCGAATCCCAATATTTTGACAAACTTTGTAAATGTTAACTACGAGTGGCGCAAGGGGCTCAGAGGACCGGAACATCTGGCGAAGGTAAATACTGGAGACGCCTTTGCCTCAGACATGTTTTTTGAGTGGTACGGTTCATATGCTGATAACTGGTTCCACAGTATTTATGGACAGAATTATTGGAATGTTTTGTTTGTTGACGGAGCAGTAAAGGCGAAAAAAGGATTGGCACATGTTGCCAGCTGGCCACAGTGGAATGATGCAGCTCAATGGGAAGAGGGCTACTTCAGTGAATAATTTGCTCTTCAACTGAAAGACTTTATATAATGGCTAAATGGACAATTCAGACATTATAAAAAAGGCCCTTGAGTGCCGGCGGAAATTAGAGGTGTTCAGTTATTCTCTTACCAGGGATTGGGGGCTGGCAGAAGATGCAGTTCAGGATGCTTATGTCATTCTCTACAAAAAGCAGGGGAATCTTTCAGAGGATGATAATGTTTACGGCTGGCTGAAAAAAATTGTTCGGGATAAATCCATAGATATTATCCGAAAGCAATCCAGATATGCGACTTACAATTCAAGTTTAATGGATCTGGTGGAACAAAGTTTTGAGCGGCACGATCCTGCCTTGCAAACAGAAAAGTTAAAGTCAATGAGTTTGGTGTTGGACGAGTGTGTGAGGCTTTTAAGTTCAGAAGATGCTGGAGTCCTTCAAAAGTTTTACCTTAAGAAAAGTAAGTGTGAGAAAATTGCCGAAGAAAGTAAAACTACAGTAAATGCCATCCGTCTGAAATTATCCAGACTGCGAGCAAAACTACGTAAATGTACCCAGCTGAAGTTGTCTGTATCGGGGGAATTATGAGACAGTCAGAACTTTTTGATGCCTACCTGTCGGGAGAATTAACCAAAGATTTACAAATTGAATTATCCGATATTTTGAAGTCAGAGGAAGGCTCGAAAGCATTTGTTGAATATATTGCGGAAAGCTATGCCCTCTGTGAGTTCTTGAAGAATAAGGATGAAGCAATTCTGGCAGAAGCTGGAGTGTCGCCAGCCAAAACTAATTGGCCAATTCGCTTAGTCGCTTTAGCAGCCTGTCTTATTTTTGCTTTTGTCATTTTACAGAGCAGAGTAGAAAATGAGACAAGTGTTTCTGTTGTTAAACACGAAAAACTGGAAGCTCAGCATGAAGATAAAAAGGTAACTCTCAAAGATGGCTCGCAAGTCACAATTGCCAAAAGCAGTTCATTAACGGTTATTGATAGTGATCATTTAGAGCTGGCTACAGGAGTTTTTCACTTCAAGGTGAAAGAAAGATCAGGCAAAAAGCCTTTGAGAATTAATATGACGAATGGCTTCCTGGAAATACTTGGCACTGAATTCTCGGTTCAAGATGAGCCTCAAGTTTCTTTAGTTTCAGTTAAAGAGGGGAGGGTTAGAGTCAGCAATGGTTTTAAAGAAGTGATTCTGACTGATGGAGAGGAGATTCAAGTAACCTCTAAGTCATTGGCTATTCCTGAAAGTTCTGATCTTGAACTTCATATTAACGGTTCTTTGACAGCCAATGGGAATTTAAAAGATTTAAGCCCTTACAACAGAGTCGGGGATATTAAAGAAGGGATAGTTATCGAACAAGACAGCATAGGGGAATATTTAAAGTTTCAAAATACAGATCATGCTTGGGTGAATGACATAGATCTACAATCTTCCTTCAGCTTGGCTGTCTGGGTGAGAATTAAACAAGTTCAAAATTCTTATGATACTATTTTGAGTAAGGGGGATTCTTCTTGGCGACTCTCTCTTAGAGCTAAGTCTACTCAAATTCATTTTGCGTTGAGTGGCATGGAACCAGAATATTTGAACTCACAAAAAGCTCTTGAAATGGGAGTGTGGTACCATGTAACAGCGGTCTACGATGAAGACTCGATGCAAATTTATATAAATGGTGAACTGGACTCTAAAACCCAGGTGACTGGAACTCTTCTACAAAATATGTTCCCTGTAGAGCTTGGCGGAAACAGTGAAGTTCATTTTCGCAACCTACAAGGAGATTTAGATGAGTGCCGAATTTATAGCAAAGCTCTAAGGGGTTCAGAGATTAAACGCTTGTATCTTTCTGGTCGATAAGCTGCATACATTCTTCAAAATGCATGTATATTTGACAAGGAAACGACTTAGGAGAGCATGAATGTTTATGAAGGTGTTACTTCTCTTAGTAATCTCTACATTTTCACTCTTAGCAGAAGAACAGATTAACTCACGAAAACCAGACGTCTATATGGGGCGCCAAATTGCCTACACCATGCATGCAAATGCCGCAAATTGGTTGACGAGAACTTCACGTGAGAAAGAAGAAAGTACCCAGGAGATGATTAACGCTCTTGAGCTCAAGGAAGGTATGGTTGTCGCAGACGTTGGCTGTGGAAATGGTTATCAATCTTTAATGATGGCCAAACTTGTCGGTGTCAAAGGTAAAGTACTATGCGTCGATATTCAACCAACTATGCTAAAGCTTCTAAAAGGCAGAGCGAATAAAGCCGCAGTAAAAAATCTTGAGACAATTTTAGGTGAGTATGAAGATCCGAATCTTCCTAAGCAGAAAGTTGATTTAATTCTTTTGGTAGATGCGTATCACGAATTCACCAAACCAGCAGAAATGCTTGCTAAAATGCATGAAAGCCTTACTGAAAAAGGCGTCATTGTATTAGTAGAATTCAGAAAAGAAGATAAAACAGTACCTATAAAAGAAGACCATAAAATGAGCAAGGTCCAGATTATGAAAGAACTGGAAGCCAATTCATTCAAGCTTGTTAGGTCTTACGATAAGCTGCCTTGGCAGCACATGATGATTTTTGGAAAGGCGGATAAATGACAATTAGTGAAGAAGTGTTAAAACAGTACAAAGCTTGTCGTGAAGATGTAGCAGTAGCTATAGTCGATGATTGGAAACTACTGAGACTTAAAGGTGAAGATCACCTGACTTTCTTACAAGGGCAGACGACAAATGATGTTTTAGCACTGGAAGACGGGCAGGGGCATGCTGCAGCGATCCTTGACCCCAAAGCAAAAGTAATCTCCCTCATTTATAATTTTCGCTGCAAAGACTGTCTCTATATGTTGGTGCCTTCCGAAAGGCAGCAGGCAGTCGCTGAGCATTTAGAAAAGTATGCCGTTATGGACGAAGTAGAAGTTTCCCAGCCTGATTTTGGTGTACTAAGCTTTTCTGGACCCAATACCAGGAAGTATCTCGAAGGGATTTTTTCTCAAGAATTAAAACCTCATGCTTTATTTGAACATCAACAGTTAGACTGGAATGGCACCGGTATTCCTCTGCTTGAGTACTCCTTTACTGGTGAAAATGGCTTTTTGATTTTTGCTCAGGATGTAAATAAACTTCTAGCTAAAATAGATGCCGATAACTCTTTGATTAAACTTAGTTCTGAAGCACAAGAGATTTTGCGTATTGAAGCAGGTTTGCCAAAGTGGGGAAGTGATTGTTCCGAATCGACTTTATTCCCTGAAATGAATCTCCAAACAGGAACCGTCAGTTATACGAAAGGCTGTTTTGTCGGTCAGGAAATTGTCGCTCGAGTCAAATACCGTGGCGCGGTAAATAAGTGCTTGATGGGGATGATATTCGATGAAGACTCTCCAGAGGAAAGTAGCGACTTCAGAGTACGCGGTCAAAAAGGCGGTGTGATTACATCTATTAGTTATTCGCCTTCACTAGAGAAAAACATTGCCCTGGCCTTTATAAACAAAAAGCATCGAGCTCCAGGGACAAGACTGAATGTTGAAGTTGAAGAAAAATCTTTTAAGGCGACAACTTCCTTGTTACCTTTCTATCAGTTAAAGTCCGAAATTGACGAAGCCGAAGGCCTCTACTATAGCGCGATGGATCTCTTTAAAGAATCTTCAGATGAAGATGACATAAAAGCAGAACCTATTTTAAGAGAAGCTATCCGCAAGAATCCTAAGATGGCGGATGCTTATGAAACCCTAGGGGTCATTCTTTCTCGTCATGAACGCTACGATGAAGCTATTGCTCTCATGAAGCAATTGAAAGAAATTAATCCCGAAGAAGTAATGGCATACTCCAATCTGTCATTATATTATATGAAGAAAGGTATGATTGATGAAGCAGAAGCAGAAAAAGCAGCAGCTACTACCGTTACCTTTAAAATTGCAGCTAAAGAACGCAAGCAGCGTTTGGAAGTAGAAAAGCTTGAGAAAGAGAAGGCCGCAGAAGCAAAGAGACGGATGGGTATGTTCCAGCAGGTATTAGAAATTGATTCTGACGACCTCATTGCTAATTTTGGCTTGGGTAAAGCATTATTAGATGCAGGGGAGAGTAAAGACGCAATTCCTTACCTTGAAAAGTGTTTGAGTGTCAAGAAAGACTACACCGCAGCCTTTTTGCATTTAGGGCAGGCTCTCATGAAAAGTGGCAATCAAGCTCAAGCGAAAGAAATTTTTAAAAATGGTATAGAATGTGCGAATATTTCTGGAGACATGATGCCGGGGAATGAGATGGAAAGGTTATTAGCTGGACTGAATTCTTCTCTGGAGTGAAAAAATACAACATGAGCGGGACATAAAATGACTTTTACAGATGACAGCATAAAGAGTTATATGAAGAGCATATCTTCTATACCTCTTATAAAACGGAAAGATGAAGTAGAACTGGCCAAACTTATTGCTGAAGGATCTGAAGAAGCTCGAGAGAAAATGATTGTCGCGAACCTGAGATTGGTAGTGAAAATCGCCCACGATTTTAAAAGTCTTGGTGTTCCACTTAGTGATCTTATCGCCGAAGGGAACATTGGCTTGATGAAAGCCGTTGAAAAGTTCCGTCCAGATAAAGGAGCAAAGTTCAGTTCTTATGGCGCCTGGTGGATTAAGCAGTCCATGCGACGTGCTATCGCAGATCAAAGCCGCATTATTCGTATTCCTGTTCAGTCAGCAGTGAAGATCAAAAAGATTCAAAAAGCCAGTTTAGAGTTAGCTGAGCAGCTTGGTAGAATTCCAACCGAGAAAGAAATCGCCGATAAACTAGATATTTCAGAAAAGTCCGTTCATACTCTCAGAGGCAGCGCTTCTTCAAATGTTGTTTCTCTGAATGCGTTTTTTCAGGATGGAGAAGAAGGCGTGCTTGGAGATATCTTACCGGATTTGAACGGTTTTACTCCAGACGAATCTCTTGATGAAGGCGAAATTCGTAAATACATTTGCAAGGTAATCGACGAAAAGCTGAAAGAAAGAGAAAGGTTAATTTTAAAACTTCGCTATGGAATTGGTGGCACTCATCCAAGAACTTTAGAAGAAGTCAGTGAGATTATTGGTCGTACACGTGAGCGGGTACGCCAGATTCAACACCAGGCGTTGCGCAAAGTAGCTTTGCACTTAGACGAAATTAAAAAGTAAGTTCTTGAAACTTTTCGGGCACGTCCCATTCGGGATGTGCTGCACCCATCTTGTATTCCAAACTGAATCCAACTTGTGGTCTGCCTTTTAAAGGGGCCAGTATCACTTCAATCGATTTTCTGAGGGTCATCTCAACAGTTTCATCGATATCATCTGAAATTTTGATGTAAAGACCTTTTCTCTTACCGGTTCCTTCCGCATACCAGTTGATTGTTATATCGCCATAGAAACGGCTGAAATCGTCGTAAAGGTAAAGGAAGCCAGGAGCGTCCTGTGAATCTTTTGAGCAGTAGTAAGTGAGTAGATCGGTGATTTCATTAAACTTTTCTTCCAAAAACTTAGGTGCGATATGCTTCCTGAGTTCTTCTTTTTCCGGTTTAAAGCGGATGTTTAACAATGTGACAGGAGCTCTTTTGTCCGTCGATAGGCAGTTTTCTTCAAGTCCCAGCCAGTTGTCACTTAGTGGCATCGGTCTGAAGGTAATGAAGTGCAAAAAGTTTTGCCAAAGACCCATAGTTTTATCCGTAATTCCGTAGTCTGCTAAAATAGTTTCCAGTTTATGAGGAAATATAATTACACGGGGTTATTAATTATGCCATGTAAATTGGGATTAAAATCTACAGTACGCTGTAGAAAAGACATGAGAATATAGGATTAAGTCATTTTGAAATCACTTCACTTGCTGTTTCTTCACTTACTGCCAAAAAATTTGGTGAGTCGCGTCATTGGGGCTCTGGCTTCAAGATCGATTTCCAAAATTGCTGTAAAGTGGTTTGCAAAACGCTACAAAATTAATTTGGAAGAAGCTCAAGAACCAATAGGATCTTTTAAAACACTTAACGATTTTTTCACTCGTAAATTGAAGGATGGCGCGCGTCCTATAGAAGACTCAGAAAATCCGAAAGCTATAGTTTCACCGGTTGACGGCAAGATCGCTCAGTTTGGACCGATAGAAAATGGTGGAATTATTCAAGCTAAAGGACGTGAATATACAGTTCAGGAATTACTTGGCGATGACAAGGAAGCAGAGCCATTTATAAATGGTACTTTCATGACGATTTATCTGGCTCCTACAGATTATCATCGCATGCATCACTATATGGATGGAGAAGTTACTGGTTTTAGGTATATACCTGGGACTCTATTTCCTGTTAATCCTTTTTCAGTTGCAAATATTGAGAATCTTTTTCCAATCAATGAACGTCTAACAACCTACTACGATTGTGCTGGTAAAAGTGCTGCAATTGTCAAAGTCGGTGCGACGGTAGTTGGTAAAATTAAAGTGACGTATAGCGATGCTGAGTCGAACATTTCCAGAAATGTCCGTGCAGAAACATTTTCAGAAAAGATTCCAGTGAAAAAAGGCGACGAACTTGGTTTGTTTGCCATGGGATCAACAGTTGTGATGCTTTTCCCGGAAGGCAGTGCTGAATTTATTGATAATCTACCTACAGATGAAAAAGTTCGAGTAGGTCAGAAGCTTGGTCATTGGAACTAGACAATCCGCCCAAAAAAATAGCTAAACTCGCAAGCAGTTGCGCGTTTAGCTATTGAGCAGATAATACTATCTTAGATTGGTCTTACGTTAGTCGCGCAAGGGCCTTTTTGACCTTCGCCGATTTCAAACTCTACTTTTTGACCTTCATCTAAAGTGGCAAATCTTCCAGTTTTAATTTCAGAATGGTGAACAAAAATATCTTTCTGTCCACTTTCAGGAGTGATAAATCCGTAGCCTTTGTCTTCGGCAAACCACTTTACAGTGCCAACTTCCATGAGTGACTCCTAATAGATTGTTAATAATTGCACTTCTCGCGCATGGACAGAATACTCGAAAAAATGAATTATTCACGTTTAAATGAGAAATATTATGTCATTACGGCTTAATTAATTTTGTGCTTTCAACGTGCGAAACAGAAAGAATACGCTAGTTTGGGGTAATTTTTAAGATAGGTATATGGAATGTTTGTCCTCGGTATAGAATCTAGTTGCGATGAAACAGCAGCCTCTTTGGTCGTTGATGGTCATGAAGTACTTTCAAGTGCTATTTCATCTCAGGTAAAGAAGCACGCAGAATATGGTGGTGTAATCCCTGAATTAGCAGCTCGTGAACACCTGACAAACATTCGGCAGGTCATGGATCTAGCATTGAATGATGCAGGGAAAACACTTGAGGATCTCGACGGTATCGCTGTAACTAATCACCCCGGACTTCTGCCTGCATTACTTGTAGGCACATCGTATGCAAATGGTTTAGGCGCTAGTCTTGGTATTCCTGTCGTGGGAGTCAATCACCTCATTGCTCATATTTATGCTTCTTTTATAGAGCGGCAGGATATTCTTAAGGAAGGTGATTCGACTATTACCGCGTTGTTAGTTTCTGGTGGACATACTCAGATTATTATAATCTCGCGTGATGGGACTTGTGAGATTGTTGGTTCAACGATTGATGATGCTGCTGGTGAAGCTTTCGATAAGGCTGCGAAAATTCTTGGATTACCATATCCGGGTGGACCTATCATCGATAATATGGCAAAAGGAGCTAATCACAAAGCCGTAGACTTTCCTCGGCCTTTAAAGGGGAAGCCGGAACACAGGTTTAACTTTAGTTTCAGTGGTTTGAAAACATCCCTTCTCTATAAAGTTAAAGATAAAGATTTATCTCCTCAGGAAATGAAAGATACTGTAGCAAGTTACCAGGAAGCTATAGTAGATGTTCTAACTCACAAGACTTTCGATGCAGCAAAGACGTATCATTCAAAGCACATTGTAGTTTGTGGAGGAGTGGCTTGCAACTCAGCCTTACGCGAGAGATTACAAACAATGGCAGCGAAGAAAAATATTGAAGTTGTTTTAACGCCGCCAAAGTTTTGTACTGACAATGCTGCGATGATCGCCGCTTTAGGCTATCATCAAATCAAGGCAAGCAAGGAGCAGGAGCTTATCGAAGCCGTTCCACGAGCTCCATTGATTTCTTCCGTGCCATTCTTTGGCTAAAGTTTACTTCTGAATAACTTTGATTCTTGGCTCAAGAGTTGATTTATCAGCCCCTTTATATATTTCTGCGGGTAAGATCAGTTTTTCCAGATAAGGAAATATATTGACTTGCTCTAAGGGAGTAATTTTAGTCGAGCCCAGAGCCAGACTTTTTATTGGTGATTTCATAATAGGTGAAAGGTCAGTTACCGGTGTTCCACTTAAATCCAGACTGACTAGAGGTAAATGAGCCAGAACTGTTAAATCGTGAACTTTAGTGTTGGTTAAATCAAGGTGTTGAAGAGGTGATTGGATTAAAGCCGAAATGACTTCAACTCCGGTGTTTTTTAAACTGAGTTTTGAAATAGGCAGTCCAAAGAGTACATCGAGATTGTTTATTTCACTATCGTTTTCCAGGGTGATTTCCAGGGCTCTTTCAGTTTGAGTTATTTTCAGATAATCATCTCCACATTGAGGATTACTGATAGCGATGATTTCTTCAAGAATTTTCAGCCTTTGATCAGCTGGATATTTACTGAATGTTGAGTAAGTCAGCTGTTTAAATAATTGTTTGGAAATGCGGTTTTTAAACCTCTCAAAATCACCTTGTTCCTCTAACATTTGATCATTTTGAATTTCATCGAGAAGATTTAAAAAAGCTTCCAGTGACAGCAAACCATTCTCTTGTAGGTCTCGGCTGTAATTGTCGGCAATCGCTATGTAGTACTGATTCGTGTAATCACTAATTTTATTGGCTGTTTCCAGGGCTTCTTTGAAGTCGAGAGCACCGGTCTGGAGAGTGGCTTTTAAATTTAAGGCTTCCTGTAAGTCGCCTTTTAGTTTAAGGCACTTATTGAGCTCAGAAAGAGCTTTCTCGTATTTGAGGTTTTTATGAAGTGAGATGGCTTTTTCGAGAAGAATTTGGGCCGTATCTTCACTGAGAACCTGCCGCTTGACCACTTCTTCTTGTTGTTGTTGTTTAACTTCAGCCAACTGTCGTTTATTTTATTTTAGGTTTTCAAGGAAAATAATTGTTCCGATAGGAATAACTACCAGAATCAGAAGGCTGATGACAGCAAGTGCGGCATGTCTTTTGAACAGTAAAAGAACAAGCCTGTGAAATGGGGCATTTTCAGCTTCTGTAGCATAGCCTTCCACATATTGACGCACTTCATTCTGCAGCTCTTTGACAGATTGGTAGCGATCCTCTGGGTTTCTGGCCATGGCTTTCATAACTACGGCATTTAAACTGTAAGGCACTTTTAGTCTTGGAGTGCGTTCTGCAGGAGAGACTAATTTACCGGTTAGAGTTTTGTAAATGACGTCTTCTGTATTTCCATCGATTGATCTTTCAAAGGTCAAAAAGCTGTAAAGCAGAGCTCCCAGTGAATATATGTCTGAACGTTCATCGGCCTGATTGGCTTTTTTCGGATTGGCTTGTTCTGGTGACATATAGCCGGGAGTACCTTTGACGACACCATTGATTGTCCGGCTTATGTCGGCTAAAGGTCCCGCAACACCATCGCGCATTACAAGTTCAGGGTCAGCTTGATCTAAAAGTCTTGCCAGACCCCAATCACAGACAAGGACTTCACCGAAGTCACTTGTTTTGATATTTTGAGGTTTTAAATCGAGGTGAATGATTCCGCGGTTATGAGCATAAGCGACAGCATCACATATTTTAAGAAACATTTCAAGAAGATAAGCCTGCCGATAATTTTTATGGTATTGGGCATCACCTTCTCTTAACTTGTCGATTATGATTCTTAGATCCTCGCCTTCTACAAGTTTCATCGTAAAGAAAGGCAGGCCTTCATCACCCAGAGCAATGTCGTAAACCGGCATGATATTTGGATGCTCTAAGCAGGCAGTTATTCTAGCCTCACGTAAAAAAAGCTCTAGATCATCTGCTGTGTCGCAGCTTAGCATGCGAGCTATAGCGACCTTACGGCCGGTAATAGCATCATTACCGGAAAGAATGCGTTTCATCCCGCCTTGATTGATTTTTTCAATTTCAGGATAACGCGTTTGCGAGTCTTTTAGAGGTTCAAGCATCTCGTGTTCAGAAAGAGAGTCGGGGATGTTATCGCCACTGGCTTTGGCCAGGTCAAAATAACTGGCAAAGTCTATTTTATTTTCTCTTTTTTCAGACCCCAAAACGCGCCTCATTGTTTAAGTTTTTAAGATTATAAACTAAGGCAGAACTATAATCTACTCAAGCAGAAGATTGTTCTTAAGTTGAAAGGGAAATGGAATGTTTATAGTAAAAAGTTAATATTTTTTAGGAAGTCTTTGTTTTAAACATGAATCAGGGCCGTCTCAGCTAATAGAGAAGACGAATAAAGGTTGCTAGTGAATACACTATATGAAGAAATAACCCAGCTTGTGAATGAGCATGAAATACAGCTAATAAGGTATGCTCGCAGCATAGTTCACAATCAGGATGAGGCAAGGGATGTCGTCCAGGATGTTTTTATGAAGTACATGAAGTTCAGACAGAAATCGACAGAGCAGATAAAAAATAAACGCGCCTGGTTGTTTAAGTCGGTTTATCACCTCTCGGTAGATATCTTCAGGAAAAGGCAAAGACACGATGCTTTGGAAGAACATGTAGTTGATAATACCAGCCCCAAACTTGAGGCGACTCCGGCGGAGCAGTTACAAAGTAAAGACAATCGGGAATGGTTGCAACAGCAATTGGCAAGACTCGGGGAGAAAGAAAAAGACGTTATCAATATGAAGGTTTATGAGGAAAAGTCCTACAAAGAGATAGCGGAGGCTTTGGATATGAGTGTCGGGCATGTAGGGATAGTTTTACATCGGATAATTAAGAAATTGACGGGAAAAGTCAATCAATCTCCAGCGGGAGAAGGTCATGAGTAAGTGTTGTGATATTGAAATAGAAATCAGTGAAATGGTTCTTGGTGAAGTTTCTCAGGAAACAGCCGAAAGAGTACATGCCCACATTGCTGGATGTGAAAGCTGTATGGGTTTTTACTTAAGTATGATCGAGACTTTTGATCCAGAAGTGGGCTCTGAGGAAGTTGAAGGCTTAACCCAAAATCAGAAAATGGCAATTTTTCAAGAAGCCAAGAAAGTTGATTCAAAGAATGAACTTGCTCAAGATTTAAGGATAAAGAAGTTTCCCTGGCATGTGGTTATAAGTGTTGCTGCAGCATTGGTCATAGCAGCATATATAATTTTACCGAAATTATCAGGAGCGCATAATTCAGCTAGAGCAACTTATGAAGAAGCGAAACATCGTCAGGAAATGATGCTTAAGGAAAGCCCTCAAGATATTACCGTGAGCATGGAAGATGTTAAAGAAGTCGTAGTTAAGGAGTCACCAGCTCCAGAAATGCGTCAGCGCCTTGACAAAGGGAAAGCTCATAAACCTCAGAAGAAGTTCCAACAGTTCGATAAAGTCAGTTCAGATAGAGCTGAACCGATAATTGTGGAAAAGGGTTTGTCCAACTCTCCAGTTCTAACAACGGTTCAAATTGACAATCTAGAAACTAATGATTATGCCTTGGAAGATGTAAGTGATGAGCAGCCATCTACTGATGATAATAGTATGAGAGAAGCACTATCGGATGTAGTTCTTTCTCCTGGTTCTTTTACTACCACGGCAGTTTCAGGAGAAAGAGGTGGTGTAGGTGTAGCTCCTCGAGTTAAGCAATTAGGAGAACTTGGGAAAAAAGTAAAAGAGTATTCTGACTCGAAAAATGAAAAAGGTTTAAACCTTTTATTGGATGGAGATCAAGAGCTTAATAATGCCGAAGAGAAAGTTGATAAGCTATTAGCAGATAATAAAAATCTGAAGGATAATACAGCTCAAGTTGAGAGACGTCCTATGTTATCAGCGACTGGACAAACTCAGTCGACATTCTCGATAGACGTCGATACTGCCGGTTATCAGATCGCTAAAAGCCAGATTGAAAATAACCTCCATCCAGATCCAAATGTTTTGCGTGCTGAAGAGTTCATAAATTACCAGAATTATAACTATGAAGTACCCCAAAAAGAGACCTTTAATATACAAGCAGATATGACGGTGTCGCCTTTCCATAAGGGCAGTAACATCCTGCGAATAGGTATTCAGGGAAGACGGCCTGGAGGCGATGTCAAGGCTCAGAATAACTTCATGTTCATTGTTGATACCAGTGGTTCTATGGCAGATGACGGCCGTCTTCCTCTGGCAAAGAAAGTTATTACTATGATTGTTGATCAGATGCAGGCAGGCGACAAAGTCAGCTTGATTGCCGGTGGTCTGACTCCACGCTTGGTCTTGGATAATGTCGATGCCAGTCAGAAAGGGCAGATTAAACAAGAGGTTAAGAGTCTGAACGCAGTAGGAGCAACAAATCTTGAAGCAAATATTATTGAGGGTTATCAGCAGGCTGCCCAGAATCTGGCACCAAACACTTATAACAGAGTGGTTCTTATGTCAGATGGTGTGGCGAACCTGGGCGATGTCTCTGCCCAGAATATTTTGAAGCAGTTAGAAGATTCAAAAGATCAGGGAATAGGCATGACTGTAGTTGGCATGGGTAGTGGAGATTATAACGACAACTTCCTTGAGCAGTTAGCGAATAAAGGCGATGGCAACTATGTCTTCATTGAAGATAGCGTTGAGGCTCAAAAAACTTTTGAACAGAACTTTGCTCAGACTTTTCATACCATAGCGAATAATGTTAAAATTCAGGTCGATTTTGATCCACAGCAGGTTGCTCGTTACAGATTGCTGGGCTATGAAAACCGTCGTCTGAAAAATGAAGACTTCCGCAATGATAAAGTCGATGCCGGAGAAGTAGGCTCTGGCCAGTCTGTGACGGCAATTTATGAGCTCGAATTGACTCAGGAACAAAAAGTACAACCTATGGCAGTCATCAATATGCGTTATAAAGACGCCAGAGATAATCTCATGAAAGAGCAAAAGCTCAAGGTGCAAAACAGAGTAGTAAGCGATGAATTTAACAAAGCGCCGGCATCACTTCGCCTTGCTTTTTTGTCTGGAAAGTTTGCTGAAGTCTTAAAAAGGGGCGGTCTCGATGAGGGAATTACAGTTGATCATCTTTTGAAATATATGCGCCCACTGGCAGCAGAATTGAACAACGACCCAAATGTTCAGGAAATGCTGCAACTCATGAATAAATCAAAATAATCAACAAGGGAAGAATGTGAGTAATGTCTATTTTTAACAACAAAATAAATCAAAAATATATAAGATTTAGTAGTGTAATTAGGTGTTTTTGTGCAGCATTAATAATTTGTTTGCTTTGTAGCTTTGACTTCTTTAATAAGAAGCCGGTCGAAACCAGAATGATTGGAGTTACAGTCAATGGTCAGTTGGTAGAGGGCAATGTACTTGTGGACTTAAATTTTGAAGTAGAGTCTGGAACGGATAACAAGAAACTGCTTCTTTTTGAAGGCGAGTATGCCCTGGTAAACCACAAGCTTGAAGGGGCTGGAGAGTTAGAGGTTCACGATAATAAACTTTGTGTTTCCTTTCACAAAACCGGCAAATTGAAGTTCCAGGTATCATTGGCTGTAGATAAGCAGCAAAAGGGTAAAATTGTTCACTCATCTTTTAAGATACCTGATTTTCAGATCCGACCGGTTTCATTTAATTCGGGGAAAGATGGCATAGATCTGAAACTGCATTCACTTCTAAAATCTGAGAAGCGTCAAAATAAGGCGGGAGAGTGGGTTTACTCCGGGTTCATGAAACTGGGACAAGAGTTCAAAATAAGTTGGCAGCCAAAAGTCGAAAAACTTGAGAAGGAACTGAGTATGATCTGCAGTAAACACTCAGTTGTTTCAGTAGGGGTAGGAAGCTTGAAAGTCGACTCCTTTTACGATTACCAGATCGTACAAGGGGCGGCCTCTCAACTTCTTTTAAAAGTTCCAGAATCCTTCAATGTCAGTCGGGTTTACTCCAAAACGCCAATTCGCGATTGGCAGATTATAGATCAGGATGGAGAACGAATTTTAGAGATCAATTTGCGCAATAAAGAAACAAAGTCTCTCGGGCTTAAAATTGAAGGAGAGCAGCCCTTAGCTTCTTTTCCTGCTAAAGTCGATGTTGCCTTCATAGAGCCACAAGAAGTTTTACGCGTCAGTGGTTTTGTCGCTTTGGGAACAAATAGTGCAGTGAAAATATTTGTAAATAAAGCAATAGGCTTATCGCAGGTAGAACCGGTGACGTTTCACCGTAATGCCCGTAAACACTTTAGGCATTTCCCTCAGCGCTCTGTTTTCGTTTACAATTTCGCTGTCATGCCGGTTCAGTTGGACATGACGGTAGACAAAATTGAACCGGTTATTTTTACCGATAGCCAATTAAACTACTCTGTTTTAGAATCTTCATTGCAGCTGCGAGCTCGTTTTGAGACAGAAATTCGCGACTCTGCAGTTAGACAACTTAATCTGCTATTTGATAAAAGGTTGAGTCTGGCAAATATCTCTGTTGGAGATTTAAAAGATTATGAAGTTGTTGAGGAAAACCGGCAGAAAAAGCTGACGGTTTATTTCAAAAAAGCTGTCCTCGGCAAACGTCTTATTGACTTAACTTTTGAGTGGTCGCATAAAGGCTGGTCACAATCTGCCAGCCTACCTCAAGTTGCTTTAGCAAGTGCCAGAACGGCCCGCGGCTTTTTAGCTGTTAGTGCAGCAGATGGTTTGTTGGTAGACATTTCGAATACTGAAAATCTACGCCAGGTTCCGGTAGCCTCTTTACCAACGCGTTCGTCAAATATTCAGTCCGCCTGGAGGTTTAAAGATGCCAAATGGCTGGGTGACTTAGCGGTTAAAAAGAAGAAGTCATCTCTTTACAGTGAACTTCTTCACCTTTACTCCCTCGGGGAAAATGTCGTTTACGGCAGTGTTTCAATTACAACTCATATCTCAGGTGCTCCTATAGATCAGTTTAAACTAAAAGTACCTGAAAGCTATATAAATCTTGAATTAGTCGGACGTCATCGACCTAGATTGTATAAATCAGCAAATGACGAATGGCTGGTGAAACTTCAAAAGAAAATAAATGGCGACTTTACCTTACTGCTGACGTTTGAAGTGAATCAATCAACGTTGGATAGCGAGTTCGTTGTCGGGGGAGTGGAGCTGCCGGAAAGCAATTCAGAATCCGGTTTTATAACAGTTTCTGGTCCGACTGGTATAAAAGCAAGTACAGTCTCGGTTGGAGAAGGACTTCTTGAAGTAGAAACGGATCAGGTTCCGGCGGCATATAAGCTCCTTCACAGTCACCCGGTTCACCTGGCGTACAAGTACGTTAAAACACCCCATGTAGCGACTATTTCTCTCAAATCTTACAAGCAAGTCAGCCTTCTGGATCTAGTGGTAGAGCATTCTAAAATGGTGACTAAAGTCAATACAAATGGCGAACGAGTCACTGAAGTGGAGTGTTGGGTAAAGAACTCCAGCCGTCAGCACTTATCACTTCAACTTCCAGCTAAAAGCAAATTTTGGTCTTGTACTGTAGATGGAAAACAGGTTCGCTCTACCTCTCAAGGAGAAAAGCTTCAGATTCCGGTGCCAAGGAATTCGGATCCAAATAAAACCATTCATGTGAAGTACTCATATGCAGAGAGTGGCAGTGAATTGAAAGACGGTCAGTTGTTTGAGATGTCTTCGCCACAATATACGGTGCCTGGAGTCTTTAATGAATGGCAAGTTCAATTTCCGGGAGGTTATTCAATTGCCAAACAAACAGGCAGCATGGATGCCACTGGCGAAAGCAGTTTGAATAGTCGTTTGGATATGGTTGGAGTTATGAAAAGTTTTGTGAGTTGGTCAACTCGAAATGCGAAGCAACAGGTGCTGACTTTTATATTCGGTTTGCTTGTTTTGGCGATTTGTTGGCAAATCAGACAAGTGAAAATTTTTGGTACAGTTTTGGGCTGTATTCTTATCTTGATTAGCTCCGTTCAACTTATTGATAAAAGCCCAAGACCAGTCCATCGAGCTTCACAGTTGTCTTATCAGGTCATGGATTATAAGAAAACTGTCAGTGCTGCAAATGAAGTTCAGAAAATTTCCGGGATTGTTAAAGATAACTCTGTGCAGGTAGCAGGAGATTCAAAGCAGGGAATTATCTATTTTGCATTGGCCTTAGTGTGTTTACTAGGGCTTTTCAAATTCCAAAACTTCCTGCCGGTATTTGGCTCTTTGCTGTCGACCTGGTTAGCTTGCCTGGGGAATAGTCAGGCTGAGTATTACTTTGCTATATTTGTATGTCTCTTTTTACCTATAGTTATGATTTTATCTCTTAATCGCCTTTTAGTTAGAATTCTGAAGAAAATTTCACACCGCAAGGTGGCTACAGTAGCAGCATTACTTCTTTGTTGTTTTCTGACTCCGGATATAAGTGCGAAAGAGAAGTCAGTGGTGATTTATCCAAAAGTCAATTATGCGGATTACATAATTGAAGCCGGAGATAAAACGGCAAAGCTTGAGGCCGAGTTTGAAATAGAGGGTGAACTAGGGCAGAAGTTTTTAGTGCTTCAAAGTCCATGTGCCTTACTGGAAACTCAGTTTAGCGATCAGCATTTAAAATTACTTATTGAGAAAGGTAAATGTTTTTTTGAAGTTAAGAAGGGCTCAAAACAGAAAGTTAAAATCAGTTTTGAGGTCCCTCTTGTGAAAGTTAAAGAAGATCAACACTTGCGCTTTTTTAAACCATCTGCCAAGCAAAATAGTGCCCGCCTAAAAATTCAGTCGAAGACCCCACAGGAATTCAGCCACTTGGGAGCCTTATATTTCTCTAAGTTGAAAGATATAAACAGTGCGATTGCTTTGTTTAAAAATAGCAGTCCGGTTTATTTTATCTGGAGAGCAGCCGAGACAAAGATTTCAGAGATCCCGGCAGTTTATTTCGCCGAGACAAAGAGCCTTTGTTTAGCAGGAGAGGGAAGTTTTGATCTTGAACATATTATTGATTTAAAAATTTCCCGTGGAGAGATCAAAAACCTTAAACTCAAGATTCCTGTTAATCAGACTGTTACTTCTGTCGACGCAGCAGGTTTGACAAACTGGGCCTTTAATCCGAAGAGTCATCAGCTGGAGTTGGTGTTTTTACAAGGGATAAAAAATCACCATAAATTGGTCCTTACTTCGCAAGTTCAAAATCCATCCCTTCTCAAAGAAGTCAGTATATCTGTGCCGGAAGTTTTAGGAACAACAAGACAGTACGGTATGCTTGGGGCAGGGAGCCAGGAGGGATTGAAGGTGCAAGTCAGAGCTAAATCATCTTTTCAGGAAATTGATTCAGTCGATTTCCCGGAAAAGGTTTTTGCTTTGCATCGTCATCGTCAGCCCGAGAGTGCTCTTTATTCTTATAACTACATGAAGTTACCGATGAATCTGACTTTGAAAGCTTCTAAAGTAGCAGCTGAAATTGAAGCACATGTGAAAGCAGATTTATCGATTGGCGATGAACGACTGGTTTTCAATAATCGCCTTACTGTTGATATTAAAAAGGCGGGTGTGTTCGAAGTGAAATTAAATCTGCCTGGAGATTATGAAATTGAGAGTCTGACTGCAAATGGCATCAGTCACTGGGACGAAATTAATAAGGAAGGTCAGAGACAGTTAATTCTCTATTTTAAAAATCGCATCAAAGGAACGGTGGTTTGTAATCTGGTTCTTGTTAAAAATGCCGAACGCAAGGCTGCTGAAATTGACGCTCCGAAGATCAGTGTAGTTGGCGAAAAAAGGCATCGGGGAACCTTAGTTGTTTCAGCCGAGCAGGGGAATCGTTTGGAGATTCAAAATAAGGATGGCATTGGCCGTGTAGTTTTGGTCAATGATGGCTCGATGAGTATGGCTCTTTTAAGAAAGGATTGGTCTTTAAAACTTAGTCGTGGAGTTTTGAGTCCGCGAATTGAAGTCGAAGGCCTGGAGTCAATCGATTTTGCCGATACGCGTTACAAAGTCAAAGGCCGTGCGATCATAAAAGTCGAAAATGCCGGGACTAAGTTTTTGACCTTAAAAGGCGTTGAACAAATTCAGAACCTTGAAATTCGCGGTAAGGACATCGCTCGAACTGAAAAGATAGCAGAAGGCACCTGGCAAGTTGAGTTTAAACGCAAAATCTTTGGTGAATATCGGCTGAATTATCAGTATCAAACTTACTACGATAGCAGCCAGCAAGTTCAACTACTGGGAATTCAATTCACTGATGCAGAAAGGCAAAGGGGTTTTCTCTGTATGACCGTCCCGAGTTACATGAGTGGATTTATTGCCGAGACTAATGATCTTCAGGTGTATGAGCCAAGATTGTTACCCAAAAGCCTGGCAAGCGGTGAAGATAAGAAATCGACTTTCTGCTTCAGGACTTTACAGAGCAAGTGGCAGTGCAGTATGTCTTTTACACGTCACTCTAAAGCTGAAATTTTGCAGGCGAATGTTCAGAGTGTAAAGATTGAAACCATGGTAGCACTCGACGGCCGCCAGTTAAATGTAGTTAATATTTCGATCGCCAGTGGCAGCAAGAATTATTTGAAAATGCAAATGCCGGCTGACAGTTATTTATGTTCTGTTTTTTCAAATGGCAAGCCATTAAAAGTCTCCGAGGTAGATGAACAATTGTTGATTCCGCTTAATCAGTCATTGCCTGGTGAAAGTAGTCGTAAGTTAGAAGTGATTTATATAACAGATCGCCAGAGTTTTTATTGGCAGACTGCTGACTTTGAGGGGCCTCAGTTTGATTTGCCACTTATGGACGTTAACTGGTACCTCTACGTACCTGATGAAAAGAAATACGATAAGTTTGCCGGCAGTATGAAGTTCATTCCGGAAGCTTACTATTTTACCAATTCTATCGACCAATACCTAAAGAAGAATAAAGCTGATCAGCAGATGTCCCGGGAGCAGGCAAATGTTCTTTTGGAACAGGCTTATGAGTGGAGTAATTCAGGTCGCCGGGATTTAGCTCGCAAGAATTATGAAGCAGTTGTCAGTTTGTCGGATAGCATGAGCGATATCAATGAAGATGCCCGGGTTCAATTGCAAGCGACACTGCGCCAGCAAACTCTTGTTGGCTTGGTCAATCGTCGAGAAAACCTAAAAGCCAGTACTTCAGGAGAAGTTTTTAAATTCGATGAAAGAAATTACAATGGCGGTTACTTCAGCGATAGTTTTGCTAAGGCTGTAGAGAAGACTTTGGAGGAAGAGGAAAGTCGCATGTTGAGCAAAGTCAGTGATAAAATCATGTCTCAGCAAGCCGCAGCATCTCGCCAGGTAATGCCTCTGAAATTAACTTTGCCTAAAGAAGGTCGTCAGCTGCGTTTTTACCGTCAGGTGCAAATTGAACCGATGGCGCCGATGAATGTGACGTTTAAGACAGAAGAGAAGCTCACTAAAGTTCCGGGATCAGATAAAACGACTAAGCAGAATATCGTGGTTGTCGCTCTACTGTTAGTTGGATCTCTGTTTATGATGGGAACTGGATTTAAGAAGCATGAAGTGGCTTAAACCGACGAGCTGCCGGTGGTGTCCCTGAAGTATCTTTTTCAGCCGGGCGCGCCGCAATCTTTGCGGCATTTTCCTAAAGCAATTTTTTAACCACGAAGAGCGCGAAGCATTAGAAGTAATTCATTCTTCTTTCTCTTCTTCACTTCGTGGTTTTAAAATTATCCTCGGCTTAAAGCAATTCTTTCAGGTCGTCTTCCACACCAAAAACTTTGTTTGAAGTAACAGGGATAATTTTTCCGCCGACTATTGTCGAGTGGCGGTAAAGCATAGCAAAGTCCATCTTGGGAGCATGACCACCTTGGCCTCCGACAACTTCTGCACCACGCATAACGTTGTCGAGCATTCTGGCGGGGTGATTGAGGTGGTAAGGGTTTCTCTCAACCTCTTTGGTATGGGCTGAAAGAGCGTATACTAAAAGAGCTTCATCTTCTTCGGAAAGACCGATCATAAGATTTGGGTCTTCCATCATATGCCAGAATTCAGTTTCGATGATCGATGTTTTGAACTCAGGATCTTGGGCAAGAATCTGATTTAGAGCATCTGTGACTAGGTGGTGAACGCCAATATGAGTAGAGTTAAAGTCATTATCATGCGGGAAAAGAACCATGTCCGGTTTTTCCGTTGTGATAATGTCTGCAATAACGTCTACTTTTTGCAGCCATTCATCTGGGGAGTTTTCTTTGGTTTTAAGATAAACCCCATCCAAGCCCATTTGCTCAGGGACAAGAAGACTGAAGCCAAGAGATTTGCAGGCATTTGTCAATTCTTCTAGGCGTCCCCGCTTGCGGTCTTTGTTACTTCCCAGTGTGACGGCGACATTTACAACTTCGGCATTGTGCTCATTTATTAAACGCAAAGGTAGAGCTCCGATAATACACTCATCATCTGGATGTGGAGCGAAAGTCATTACCTTATAGGAAGGATTCGGATTGACTTCAACTTCACAGAAATCGCCAATAGGAAGTTGGCGAGCGTTATTATGAAGTTCCGTAAAGTTCTTTATGAACTCACGGTATTTTAAAATTATGTCATTTTGCATTATTTTGACCCTGAAAATTTTTTCTTATTTGAATTATATAACACATATGTTAATAAAATTCCAACTTTAGTTAAAGATTCTGCAGATAAAGGCAATTATTTAATCCTCAACTAGGACGCATTATTCGCCAATATCCAGAGTTAAACCCTGACGTAAATAGGTAGGAATATCGAGGTTCTGACCATTGTGCATAGTTGGTGTCGAATTTTCAAAAATGCCACTGGTTAATTCTTGTAGAGGAAGCTCACCTTGGATGTTGTAGACAGTGGCTTCTTTCTTTTCTTTTTTAGGTGGCTTTCGACGTGTTGTTTTTTTAGGAGCTGGACCGAAAAGATCTTCTTGCTGGGCGTCTTTCTTACGATCTTTAATGGTCAATAAAGTGAGCTGCAGGTAGTTCTCACGGTCACTTGAGGTGGCCACACCAACGTTGACTTCACAATCTTCCGTGAAAAGCTCTTTAATATGTGATATACACGAATTGATGTCATTCATGTTCAGGTCTGGGCCAGCCAGCAGTGTTACAATAGCGGTATTGCAGTTCTCTAAAGTTTCACTGCCGCCAAGAGTAGGGCATTCCAGCAGATCTTTTATGGCCGCTTCATTTTTATTTTCACCAATAGCTCTGCCGATACCTATATGACAATCAGCATCGCGCTTCTTGAGCATCTGTTTTATATGGGTGAAGTCGATTGTAATCAAGCCTTCAGTGAAGAGCATTTCTGAAATACCACCGACGCATTCAGCCAGAGTTTTATCAGCTTCTTTGAAATCGCTATTTATATTTCCACTTAGATTTTTGAAGAGAATGTCGTTCTCAAGACAAATTACGGCATCGGCAGTTTTAGTAAGACTTTTTAGTGACTTGTCGGCATTTTTAAAACGCAAGTTTCCTTCAAAGGAAAATGGTCTAGTTACAAAGAAAAGCGAAAGGACTTTTAAACGTCTGGCGATAGTGGCGATAAAAGGTACTGTGCCACTGCCTGTTCCGCCACCAAGAGGTGAAACGACAATCAAAAGTTCAGTATTTACAATGATATCCGAAAGCGCTTGAGAGCTGGCACCCGAAGCTTTTTCACCACGGCTCATATCGCCACCACAGCCCTGCTTGTCGGTCCAGTCACTACCGATTAGAAGTTGTTCATGATTTGAAAAGTTAGAAAGGGCTTTTTCGTCGGTGTCGACTAATACGATTTTTAAGCGGTTGGCAGAAGATGTCGCCGCCAATTCAGCAGCGATGCGTGAACCGCCGGTGCCGACGCCTAAAACGGTAACTTTTTCTTTGGAATTACTTTCGGACATACTAGCCTTGATTCTAAGTGTTAACTTTATATAAACTGTGAAGTGAAATAAGGCAATACAAAGGGTTCTTTCAAGTGGCTATTTTTTGCATTCGGGCGTGCATTTTTTGGCTGTGTCTTTCTGTACTTAGGGGAGAAACAGTTAAGGTTCAGATTCTTCATACAACTGACATACATTGTCAGCTCCACAATCATCAAGGCGGTTGGGTTAAGTTATCTGGCGTGATTAATAAATTACGACAGAATAAAAGCTTATTGATTGATTGTGGAGATACAATCCAAGGGTCAGTCGAGGCTGTTGCAACCCAAGGTGAAGTCGCCATCGACTTTCTAAATTACTTGAAATACGATGCCTGGGCTCTTGGAAACCACGAATTGGATTTTGGAATTCCGCGACTTTATGAACTTTTAAAAAAGACGAGGATACCGGCATTAAGCGGCAATTTTTCATTGTTACCTCCCTATGCTATGAAATTTCCAGCTTATAAAA
Organism: Lentisphaerales bacterium; assembly: GCA_022446985.1. GTDB lineage: Bacteria > Verrucomicrobiota > Lentisphaeria > Lentisphaerales > Lentisphaeraceae > JAKVBD01. The sequence goes on along the minus strand of JAKVBD010000073.1, from coordinate 5,475 downwards.
TTTATACGATTCAAGGAGCGAAAATAGCGGTAATTGGTATGCAGGCCAGTTTTTTGGAACATTGGTTTGTCGGTGGAGATTATGAAGGCTACTCAGTTGAAAAAGTTGTTGAAGTATTACCTGGAATTCTTAAAGAACTTGAAAAAGAAAGGGTTGATATGACAATCCTGGCGATGCACCACGGGTTTAAATTCAAAGATACCCGTGGAGTTAATGAAGTGACTGATGTGGCTAAATTCTTTCCTCAAATTGACCTCATTCTTGGAGGACATACGCACCAGTACTATCCCGGTCGGAATATTTATGGAACGTACTATTCTCAGGCGGGCTATCATGCGAGTCACTTGGGAGAAGTCATGGCCACGATCAATTTGCAACAGAAAAAGGTTGAAGCTTTAGAGTCAAGACTGATAAATGTTCAGAAAGAAGCAGTTGAAGATGATGGTGCTAATAAGATATACGAACATTGGAAACCGGTTTTGGAGAAGTTTTCGAATGAGCTGATTGTTGAACTTAAAGAAGAAATATCCGCTAAAGGTTATCCTGGACTTGGAAGTCAAACGTCATCTTTAATAGCCCATTCTTTAATAGAGGCAACAGAAGCCGATTATGCTTTACATGGAAAGCTCTCGAAGAATTCCCTTTCGGGAAAAGTGACTATGCGCCAACTCTTCAACGTCATCCCATATGAAAATAACATCTATGTCTTAAGCCTAAATGAAACTCAGTTAAGAAAAGTTTTGGATGAACAAATGCCCTTCTTCAAGAAGTCCCATTTCAATGCTCCAGCTGGATTTATTATTTTAGTAGATCCAAAAAGTAAAACTATCAAAAATCTTCAAATACCCAAACAAAAGATCTACAAAGTTGCGGTGAACAGCCGAGTTGCCGCCGGTGGAGGAGGACGCTTTCATTATATTCGTAGATTGATAAAATCCAAAACTATCAAATTCAGAGAAGTCAAAATCAATACCAGAGATGCAGTCAAAGCTTACCTCCAAAAAGACAAAGCTCTTCAGTTTGAAAATACAGTTCAGTACACAAAGTAGTCGGGATTGAAACCTCTCTTGTAAATCTCATTTTATCCTGTGTTTTCTGTAAAAAATAATCACATGTTTGACAAGCAGGTAGGATACTATTTATCGACAACTTCTTTTTTCTTGCCACCTAGGACATGGAGGTCTTCAATGTCAGCAAAGATCTGTGGGTTTGCCTGATTTTCAGAAACGACATTGCCTTTCCCTTTAATTTTTATACGGAGCTTTTGATGGATGTATTTGTTGCGGCCCATGAAAATTTCGTCCGGATTGGCATCCCATTGATCTTGTAGTTTCTTGAGCATAGCTTCAAATTTTTCAGTCGTGAAATCCTGAGGCAGTAAGGTAAAATACCTAGGTGCTTTTGTTTTGTCCATAGGCCAGTAAGCTTCTATTGCAAAGATATTTCTGTTAATAGTGGGGCTTTTAGGAAACATGACCATACGGCCTTCATATTCTATCTCTTTTTCGTGTAACTTGACGATTGAGTCGAGGACTTTTACCGGTTCTTTAGCTTTGTCATTAAGGAACAGGTGAGTGACACGTCGAGGGTCATCGGAGTCATGGATCTTGTAGGCCAGTCTAACATAATCTCCACGGTAGAGTTTTGTCGTTAGTTTAGGGTTTCTGACGATCATCGGTACTATAGTGTCGCCATGTTCCAAAACGAGCACTTTACCGCTTTCATCAGTGGCGTGCAGGTAGAAGACTTCTTCAGCTTTGTTTATAAGATCACCGGGTAATTCTGTTATTCTTTCATGCTTTCCAGCAGGGTACTTAACTTTTGGATCGTAAACTTTTTTGATTTCAAGGTGACTGACTTCTATATGAGCCTGACCTCGATTCATATTCACATTCCCTTTGAGGTATAATATGTCTCCACGATTCAGTTTGGTGATCGTGCTTTTAACAGTTGAATTTTTTGGCGAAATGACAAAGTTATAACGGTTGAAGAAATTTTTAGGGTGAGACCAGGAAACTACGTAGAGTTTTCTTTTGTGATCAGCTCCATGAACCAATGCTCTTATGCCTTGTTCGGGAACATTTTTTACAACTTCTTCCAAACTGTAATCGTCATCGCCGTGAGGGAAGCTTTTACAGGAAGCGAAAAGTAGGGCAGTCAGTAAAATTAACAGAGCTTTTAAGGTGTGTTTCATGTCCAGTCCAGTATAGATAAATCACATTTTATTTAAACTTACATACTACTTGAAGAAACGGTGAAATTCAACTGCTGGCAATTGTCACGCTTTTTACCTGCTTGTGTCATTGTTAATCAAAGTTTTAACTAAAATTAAATGATTCATTGCAAAATGCTAAAAATGCTCTATAAAAGTGCAGCAAATTTTCATTTTTAAAGACTTTAATGAGGTTTACACATGGCCAATAAAGAAGAAAAGCACAAGGAAAATATCCCAGGTCCTTGGTACTGTACTGATCCAGATGATTCCGAAGGTGAGGGTTGTATCGCCTGTGGACTTTGTTATGGTTCAGCTCCTGAATTCTTCGCAGAAGATGATGACGGTAATGCATACATTTGTGCTCAGCCGCAGTCTGAAGACGAAATTGCCCTTTGTCAGGAACAGTTAGAGGATTGTCCGGTCAGCTCTATCGGAAGCGACGGATAATTTTTCGCACACTTTTAAAAATGCCGCATGCTCATTGAGCGTGCGGCATTTTTTTTGTAATTTTTAGTCTATAAAACAATTTGCTGTCATTATCTTAGGTTTGCCGCGTTTGATCTGTGCACAGGGAGAACTCTTAAATTTATAGGCTCATGAAAAACTTATTTTTAATCTTAATTTTTGTACTTTTAGGATTGACGTCTTGTCTGATGAATCCTGGCGAAAAGTACCTTTTTAACGACCGGCAGATGGGCGTTGAGTTCCGCTACACAGTTTATGCAGATTCCAAAGAACAAGCTGAAAAAGCCGTTACTGCTGCCAATAAAAGAGTCCATGACCTCAATCAGGTTTTTAGTGATTACATAGTTGAAAGTGAAGTTTGGCAATTGTCTGAATCTTCAGGGAAGAACAAACCAGTCAAAGTCAGTTCCGAACTATGGCACATCCTTAAAAAGTCCGTTGAATTTAACAAGAAATCAAATGGTGCTTTCGATATAACGGCAGGGCCTTATTTCTTGCTGTGGAGAATCGCCAGAGCAAAAAAATCACTTCCTTCTGCGAGATCCATGGCAAGAGCTGCGAATAAGGTAGGTGTCGACATGATAATTTTTGATGATAAACAGCAGAAAGTAACACTTGAGGCCAAGAGTATGCGTCTTGATTTTGGTGGGATTGCCAAAGGTTACGCCGCTGATGAAGCGCTAAAAGTTCTCTTGTCGCATGGCGTGAAGTATGCGTTGGTTGACGCCAGTGGCGATATAGCCATGACGGAATCTCCAACTGGTAATTGGCCTATTACTCTGGCTGATGATGAGAAATCATCCAGCAATCAGATGATTGAATTAGATTATGGAGCTGTCGCAACGTCTGGGGACACACTGCAATTTGTCGAAATTGATGGCAAGAGGTATTCGCATATTATCGATCCTCAGACTGGAATCGGTGTAACGAATAGATGTCGCGTAACAATTGTTGCAAGAGATTGCATGACAGCCGATGCTATGGCATCGACAGTAACAGTTCTAGGGCCTGAAAAAGGCTTGGAACTGGTAGAGAAGATGGACGGAGTTGAAGCCTACATTCAACAAGTAGTGAATGATGGTCTCAAAATTTTTAAAAGTTCTGGATTTCCGGAACTGACAATTAAGAAGAAGTAAGAAGAGAGAATATATGATTAAAAAGATTGCACTGTCTTTAGGGATTACCTGCGCCCTGAATTCCGCCAATGCGGAAGTCGATAAGTCTATCGATTTCATCAGGGATGTGAAGCCGGTTTTGGAATTTAACTGTGTGAGTTGTCATCAGGAGACCAAAGCTAAAGGTAAATTAAGAATCGATACTTATGAGCAGACTATGAAAGGTGCTGGTGGCGATGCCGTTCTGGTACCTGGAAAACCTGAGGAAAGTACTTTCTACACAACGACTGTTCTCGGTGCTGATCACGATGATGTTATGCCTCCGACAAAACATCACCATGTTATGAGTAAACACGAAACTGAGATTATCCGCGAGTGGATTGCTAAAGGTGCTAAGTGGCCAAAAGGTGAAAAACTTGTGGCTCAGAAAAAACAGCTTCCTGAAAAGGTCGATTTCGTAAAAGACATTCAGCCGATTCTTGAATACAACTGCGTGAGCTGTCACGGTCCTACCAAGGATAAAGGTGATTTAAGACTTGATACCCGCGCTCTCGCCATCAAGGGTGGTGACGGTGGTAGAAGTATCGTTCCAGGTAAGCCATTAGAAAGTTCGCTTTATACTCTTTCGATTCTTGATGAAGATCACGATGATGTCATGCCTCCAGCGAAGGCAATGAAAAAAGGTCAGGTAGTGACTTACAAAGAGAAAGCGCTTCTTAGAAAGTGGATAGAGCAAGGTGCTGAATGGCCGGCTGATGTTTCTTTGAAACCTAAGCAGCGTCCTACCGGTAAAGTTGCTAAAGTTGATATCCTGCCATCTGAGCTTTACAAGAAACTTGGTTTTGATAAGCTGGCTGGCACAGTTCAGGAAACGAAAAATTACAAAAATACTATTCCTGGGACACCAACAGAATATGAGATGATCGCTATTCCTGGTGGTAAATTTACCATGGGTGGTTCAGAAGAGGATGAACTTCCAAAGCGTGAAGTGACTATCGATCCATTCTGGATGCAGAAGTTTGAAATGAGCTGGGATCAGTACGAGATCTGGCAGTTTGACCTGGATATCGCTCGTCGTAAGCAGGATGCCTATACACCTAATAACCTTGACCCAATTGCCGATGTTGTATCACGTCCAACCGGACCTTATCTCGATATGAGTTTCGGTATGGGTAAAAAGAACCGTCCAGTTGTTTCTATGACTCAACTTGCAGCTAAGTGCTACGCTATGTGGCTGTCTGCTAAAACAGGTCACTTCTATAGACTGCCAACTGAAGCAGAGTGGGAATACGCTTGTCGTGCCGGTACAACTACTGATTATTACTTTGGTGATGATATGAGCAAAATCGATGATTATGCCTGGTATTATGACAATGGCGATGACAAATACGGCGAAAGAGGTGTCAAGAAACCAAATGCCTGGGGCCTTTACGATATGCACGGCAATGTTTCTGAGTGGTGTCTGGATAGTTATAACCCTGAATTCTACAAATCCGGTTCAGCTAATAACCCTATTTCAATTCCGGCAATTGGTGCAGAAAACCCACCTGTTGAGTCTCCTTGGCCAACTAAGCTTTATGAGCGTGTAGCCCGTGGTGGTTCCTGGAATGACGATGCAGAAGATCTTCGTTCTGCCAAGCGTATTGTTTCTGATCCATCCTGGAAGATTCAGGATCCACA
>JAKVBD010000072.1 GCA_022446985.1 Lentisphaerales bacterium | reverse complement strand
CAAAAGTATCCAGAATTTTATTTGTTTCATGGCTCTCTCCTACATTATTGTTGTAGTAAATCAGAGGGGTTTTGCCGATCTCATAGAGGTCTGGTTAAAAAATGTTTAGCAATCGGCGGATAGCGTCTGGAGTACCTTGACGAAAGGGCGCTTTACGTTATCTTATGCCTCTTTTTCATATTATGTTCAAGGTTTTATAGATAAATGCAGAAAATTGGTGTTTTAGATTTCGGCGGTCAATATGCCCACTTGATTGCCAACAGAGTTCGTAGACTTGGTGTTTACTCTGAAATTGTCAGACCGACAGCCCAGCTGTCTGAGCTTAAAGACTACAGCGGTCTCATCTTTTCAGGTGGTCCTCACAGCGTTTATGCTGATGATGCACCTGCTTTCAACGCCGATATTCTAAATTTTGATAAACCTATTCTTGGCATTTGTTACGGGCACCAGATCATTTGTCACACTCTTGGCGGCGAAGTTAAGCCAGGCGAAGTAAAAGAGTACGGCACAGCGTACGTGAACATAAATGAAAACTCCGGTATTTATGAAGGTCTTGAGAAATCTGAAGTTATGTGGATGAGCCACGGTGACTCAGTTAAGACACTTCCTGAAAATTTCGTTATTACTGCTTCTACCGACGATTGCCCAGTAGCATCGGTCGCGTGGCCGGAGAGAAAGATTTTTGGTCTTCAGTACCACCCAGAAGTAACGCATAGTGAAAATGGCCTCAAGCTTATGGAAAACTTCCTCAAGGTTTGTGAGTGCGATTTTGAGTGGAGCTTACAAAGTTACCTAGATCAGTCAATTAAAGATATTCAGGAACAGGCTGCTGGCCGTAAAGTATTCCTGCTCGTCAGTGGTGGTGTTGACTCAAATGTAGCTTTCAGTCTTCTGAATAAAGCTCTTGGTGAAGAGAACGTTTACGGTCTGCACGTTGATAACGGTTTTATGCGTTTAAATGAATCTCAGTGGGTTAAAGAGACTCTTAAAGAATACGGATTCGATAACTTCCACGTTGTTGATGCCGGTGAGACTTTTCTTAAGAACGTTGAAGGCGTTTGGGAACCACAAGAGAAGAGAAAGATCATTGGCGATACTTTCCTAGATGTAAAAGATCAGGCTGTTGAAGACACGCACATGTTGGATGAAACATGGATGCTTGGTCAAGGTACAATTTATCCGGATACAATTGAATCCGGTGGCACAGAGCATGCAGCTCTGATTAAGACACATCACAATCGCGTTGATAGAATTACTGAGCTTATTGAGCAGGGTAAAGTGATCGAGCCTCTTGCCGATCTTTACAAAGATGAAGTTCGCGAACTTGGTGAACTTCTGGGCTTACCTCATAAACTTGTTTGGCGTCACCCATTCCCGGGACCGGGTCTTGGAGTTCGCGTTCTGTGTTCAGGTGATGAAGTTTCTGAGGATTACAGCGATGTTGAAGCAAAAATCAATGGGCTGATCGCCGAGCACAATCTAACTGCCAGAGTACTACCGGTTAAGAGTGTCGGGGTTCAGGGCGATGCCAGAACATACGCTCATCCTTGTTTAATTACTGGTGATGCTGATTGGGAAACTCTAGCTGCTGTTTCAACAAATATCACTAACCGCTTCCAGGAAGTTAACAGAGTTGTTTATCAGATCAGCGATGAAGACTGGAGTGGTAAAATAACTCTTACTAAAGCTTTCTTGACAAAAGATCGTTTGGATCTTCTTCGTGAAGCCGATCATGTTGTTACTGAGTATCTTTATGACGAAAAGCTTTATGAAGATATCTGGCAGATGCCGGTAGCCCTTCTGCCTGTCAGTTTACATGCTGGAAATGAGTCTCTTGTTCTTCGTCCAATTGATAGTACTGAAGCTATGACTGCTAACTTCTCGCGTCTACCGATGGAGAAAGTAAAGAAGATGGCTCAATTGGTTCAGGACAAAGTTCACTTCGACGGCATTTTCTACGATGTGACTAATAAGCCTCCGGGCACCATCGAGTGGGAATAAATTAACCATTTACTCACTGCTTGTTTGTCATAAACGATGTAGAGTACGCGTTATTAAGATAAAAGGATTTTTCATATGCGCGTGCTTCTCTCTCTCTTAGTGTTTTTCTACGTATTTTCTGCCATGGCGGAGCAACTTGTTTATGTTTCTGCCAAGGGCGATAATACCCTTGATGTTTATCAATTTAATTCCTCCAATGGCAAGCTGGCTCTGAAAGAAAAAGTCGCTCTTAAGGGTGCACCGGGAAATTCAGTTATTTCACCAGATGAAAAGTTTCTCTATGTTTCAGTTCAGTCAGGAAGTAAGAAATCAACCGAGACTGGCATTGAAACTCTCGCCATTCAAGATAATGGCTCACTGAAAAGTGTTGGTTATGGCAAGACTCCGCAATTCTGTGGATTTTTAGCTATGGACAGTAAAGGTCAGTATCTCTTTTCCTCTCATTATCGCGAAGGAAAAATTTCATCCTACAAAGTCGAGAACGGTATCTTTAAAGGACGACTTCTTGATGATTTGATTACTGATAAAAATGCTCACTGTATTCGCATGGATCGTACAGATTCTTTTGTATATGTACCGCATACTTCGCCAAATAAAATTTATCAGTTCTCATTTAAAAATGAAAAGCTGACAAAGATTGGTCAAGGCTATGTTGATGGCCCGGCAGTAGATCAGCGTTATCATGAGCCGCGTCATATGGTTTTTCATCCGACTAAGAATTTCGTTTACACTTCAAATGAGCGAGGTGGTGGTTTGTCGCATTGGACATATGATGTAAAGGGAAGCCTGACTCTGAAACAAACTGTTTGTACTCTTCCTGAAGATAATAATGAAAAGTTCGCGGCTTCAGATATCACAATCTCTGAAGATGGTCGATTTGTTTATATTGCGAATAGAGATAACCTCAACAGAAAAAGTCCTAAAGGCAAAGACTGCTTAGCGGCTTATGAACTTGAGCCTTCAACTGGTAAGATTCTTAAGAAGGTCGGTTCTTTTGCAGTTGGCCGTCACCCTCGTTGTGTGAGAATTGATGAAACCGGCAAGTTTCTTTTTGGACCGGGAGTTAATAATAGCACGATAACCGTGTTCAAACGTGATTCTAAGACAGGTTCTTTGAAGGCTCTTGATGTATACAAGGAAAGTACAAATCCTATGTGGATAGTGACTCTCGAGAAGTAATCAGTTTATAAAAAAGTTGAATTGCTTGTGAAATGATATGTTATAAATCATTTTAAATTTCGATATGTGTATAAATGTTTGTAATAAGTAATTTTAATGAATTGGTATGATCTCGATAATAGCGTTTTAAGTAAAGCTCTGAGGCGAAAAACAGATTTTCCTCTCACGGAAGACATGCTGTGTTACAGTCCCGGAGGCGAATTACTTGGGATGCCCCAAGACGTTGGAATAGGCTGGGCTGGCAAACGTATAGCAGATGCTCAGGTTTTGATTTTAACGATTATGGGTGGCTTACGTCAGGATGGTGGGTCTGCTCTTGCTCTTGGGGATCATACCGGTCACTGAGAACTTGGCCTTTTAGTGAAAGAAGCGCTCAGACTTTTTCTGAAAATTACCTTTTGCCGGTCATGGCTCAGATCCATGTGATGGCCGTTCACAGGGAACAGCTGGGATGATGGATAGTTTGGCTTATCGAAACTTTGCCTGTGAAGTCCTTGGTCGTTTGATTCGTTCTTTACCGAAACGCAAAGCTGTTGTGAGAATTGCAACTTGTGACAAAGGTCTACCGACAATGATGATGGTATTAGCAGAAAATTCAGATAAACAGGGAATTATTGTTCCAGATGAATTATCTATTTCTCCCGAACATGGCGAAGATACCGGACAAATTCAATCAATGGGAGGACGCTTTATTCATGGAGAGCTTACTGTCTATGAGGCTGCATCATTGGGCTGTGCAGCTTGTGGAACTTCAGGAGGAGTCTGTCAATTTTGGGGACTACAACAACTTCTCAGGTCATTACTGAAGCACTTTGTATATCTTTACCACATTCAGCTCTTGCTCCGTCGGGGCAGGATATCAGGCTGCAAATGGCAGTTGAATCTGCCAATGCTTTGAAAAAGCTTATGTAAGAAGGAGTTTTTCTCAGACAAATTTTAACGAAAGATGCTTTGCATAATGCGATGGTCTTTTACGCTGCAGTTGGTGGTTCGAGTAACCTGCTTATGCACCTTTCTGCAACACTTAGAATGGCTGGTGTTCCAGCCGCTTCATGTGAAAAATGTGAAGAAATAAATCGCATGGTACTGTGCATAGTTGATGTTTTACCCAATGGTCCGGTCAACTACACAACAGTCCAGCTTTACTTAGCTGGTGGAGTTCCGGAAGTGATACTGCACTTAAGAGATGCCGGATACTTAATATTGGATGCATTGACTGTTACTGGAAAAACTCTTGGTGAAAATCTCGAAGACCGGGAAAATTCTGAGCACCGAACAGCATTTAGGAATCACTTAAAAGAACAGGACGTCGTTGATTCAACTGATGTAATCATGGGCCTGAAAAAGCAGAGAAGCCTGGATTAAGCAGAACTTTGGTTTTCCCGAATGGCAATCTTTCTCCCGAAGGTTCTGGCGTAAAGAGTACGGCGCTTGCTCCAGAGTTTTTTGTCGATGGTAAATACAAACACCGCGGAGCAGCCAAAGTTTTTGTCACTGAAGATGACGCCATAAAGGCAATCAAAGACGGTAAAATAAATGAAGACGACGTGATCGTACTTCTTTGCCGTGGCCCGCTTGGAGCCGGGATGCCTGAAACAGCCTAAATAACTTTTGCACTGAAGTACACTGAATAATGTTCTCATTACAGATGGAAGGTTCTCTGGAGTAACGAGTGGCCCAGGTATTGGGCATATTGCCCCGGAAGCCTTAGCCGGAGGACCTGTCGGAAAAATTGTTGACGGTGATATAATTGAATTAGTCCAAGATGATCAAAATCTCAAGGGAGGTATCAATTTACTCGGTAGTGTAGGGACCTTAGAATGTGAGCTTTCAATTTCAAAAGGAGACGAACTTTTGTCTTCCAGAAATATGCTTAGTGATCTCCAGCCGGATTCTCAACTTCCACAGTCAGTTCGGCTCTGGGCAGCTCTTCAACAAACAGGTAGAGGTGTCTGGGGTGGTTGCGTTCCTGATGTTGACGAGGTTTGTAGACTATTAATGGGGAAAGAGGACTGAGTGGTTGAAGTGGACTTAGTGATGTGAGCCCCTTCTTTGTTTTCTTAACTCTGTAAAGCCTTTCAGTGAAGCCGGCTTCGTTTTCAAATTGTTCAGATAACTGAGCTATCTGTTTATCCAAAAGGTAGCAAACGACGTTGATAAAAGTGAAAGCGGCAATGGTGGCTAAACTGGAGTAATTGGTAGAAGACGACAGAGTGGACAAAGATGACGAAGTGGACAGTCGAGACTGAAGATCTCTAACCAAATCAGAAATTTCTTCAACACTAGTGAAGCGGCGAGTAACCAGTTCTTGCCTTAAAGGAGGGTTTCTGTACCATTGCTCAAAACCTCTATGTCTCAGAAAATCTTCACAGTCCAGTTTGAGTTCTTCCAGACTGGCACGAGCAACACTGGTAAGTTTCAGTTCAAACTTCTTGGAAGTTCCCGCACATTGTTAGCCTTCAGCAATATTTTGGACTCCAGATCGTGCTGCCTGAACCATCTGATCGTGAGTTCTACTTTTGATACTTATGTACCGATCACAAAAGCGAACCGTTACGTCATAAACCAGTTGTGCGACCTGAAAGCTTTTCAGTTTTCGATATCCGTCATGAGGTGGAATGAGTTGCTCTTTAGACATGCCCTTGCCTTTAGATATTTCCCCTTACCAGATTTAACTAATTCCACTTCGTCTATTTTGTTCATTGCTTTTAGTTTAACTCAGTTGTATTTGACTGCTTAAGATGATTTAATTAAGGCTTTCAAATTTCAGGGGAGTTTAAATGGAAGCCTTAATTTTTATGGGTTTACAAGCTTCGGGCAAGTCGAGTTTTTATAAAGAGAATTTTTTTAATTCTCATATTCGCCTCAGCATGGATTTACTAAATACCAGAAACCGTGAAAAAAGGTTTCTCGAGCTGAGTATACAGACACAGGCTAAGATTGTTGTTGATAATACTAATCCTTCTTTATCTGACCGCCAGCGATACATTCCATTATTGAAGGAAGCAGGTTATCAAATACATGGTTATTACTTTGCCTCTTTTCTTGAGAGATGTCTAAAGAGAAATGAACAGCGTTCTGGTAAGGAATGTATTCCAAAAGGCGGAGTACTGGCAACTTATAACAATTTAACTCTACCAAAATATAAAGAAGGCTTTGATAAGCTTTTTTATGTTTCAATCAAGGATGAAAAATTTTCAATAGCGGAGTGGGAAGATGAAGTTTGATGAATTAGATGCCAAAATGAGAGTTTTTGAGACGGCTCATGATCACTGTGTGCTGCCAGGAATATATATGGTCGCACGTTTAGATGGCCGTAGCTTCACTAAACTGACCAAAGAAAAACTGGTATTTGAAAGGCCGTTTGATAGACGTTTTCGGGATGCAATGGTGAGTACTGTAGAACACCTCATGAATTGTGGTTTTAAAGTCATTTATGGCTTCACTGAAAGTGATGAAATCTCTTTACTCTTTGATTTTGATGAAAATGCTTTTGGTAGAAAGATACGTAAGGTTAATACAATTTTAGCTGGTGAAGCCAGTGCTCACTTTTCGTTAAAGCTACATTCTCATTGTGTTTTTGATTCTAGAATTTGTCAGCTTCCAAATAAAAACTTAGTTGTAGATTACTTCAGGTGGCGTAATGAAGATGCTCATCGAAATGCGTTGAATGCTTACTGTTATTGGATGCTTAGAGATCAAGGTGTAGACGCCCGTACTGCTACAGCTGAATTTTCTAAAAAATCAGTAGTGAGTAAAAATGAATTTCTTTTTCAAAACGGGGTGAACTTTAATGATTTACCTCAATGGCAAAAAAGAGGTGTGGGTCTTTACTTTGAGGAGTTTCTTAAAGATGCAGAGAATCCGCTTACTGGAGAAAAGGTTCAAGCAAAGCGCCGCCGATTAAAGGTCGAGTATGATTTACCAATGAAAGATGAGTACAGTTCATTTATTGAGAGCTTTTTGAACTAGATCTTCAATTCTACTCTGTCCACTTCAAGCCTTTTCTCCGAGAGAAGAATTCTATATAATTCCTTAAAATCTTAAGGAAAAAATGGTTCTGTTCATTCAATATACGCTTGGCTTTTTAATACTGATTTATGCTCTGTATAATTCAACCCTGGCTTTTGCTGGTAGAGGTGTCGGTGACATTTTCTATTTATTTGTTGCCATTGGAGCTGCTTTAGCGTCATTTATTCTTCTCAAGGATCTTCTCTTTGCGCCAATCGTAAAACAGGTGGTGAAGCTGTTTTATCCTCAGGGCTTTGACACAGGTTCGGACTTTTCGAGAATAGACAGTTTAATTTATAAGAAAGAATTTACTGAGGCGATTAAGCTTTTAGATGAACACATTACAGAAAAGCCTGATTGCGCGAAAGCTTACCTAAAGAAGTGCCAAATCCAGTATGATCATTTAAAAGATTTAGATGCCACTGTGGTAACGGCTTATGAAAGACTGAATAGTAGAGAGCTTACTGAGGAAGATGAAAGGCTTATTTTTCTAGTATTAGACATTTTGATTGACTGTCAAAAACTGCCAGAAGCTAAACAGGTAATTGAAACGGTATTAAGCAAACTGAAGCATGAAAAGCTAAAATGTAGACTTCAATCGAGATTGGAGAGTCTGGGATAAAAGATGAAGATTATAGATTATTTAAAAGAACTGAAAAATGATGTTGTCTCAGATATTTTCTTAACAGAAGGTAAAACAGCCAAGGTAAGAAAGAGTTCTCTGCTTCAGGACTATGGCGATACTGAGAAATTATCAAAAGAAAGTTTTTTGCTGTTCTTTGAAGATTTTTTGCCTAAAGGAACCTGGGAAAAGCTTCAGGAAGCACTCGATCTGGATTTGGGCCTAAGTTTGTCTTTGGAAGAACGCTTTAGGATTAATCTGGGTTTTGAGCAGGGAGCAATAACCTTGGTTGCTAGAAAAGTTCCTTCGGGAGCTTTGCCATTTAAACAGCTGCAATTGCCTGATGTCATTGAAAAAATATCCCAGGAGCCACGTGGCCTGATTCTAGTGACTGGTGCGACCGGTTCAGGAAAGTCGACGACGACGGCCTCTATCATTCATTATCTCAACTCTCATTATGCCAAGCACATTGTGACAGTCGAAGATCCTATTGAATATATTCATAAAGATAATCAAAGCCGAATAACTCAACGTGAGATAGGCAGCGATACAAAGGGTTTTAGCACTGCTTTAAAGGCAGTTGTTCGCCAGAGCCCAGATGTTATATTTATTGGTGAGATGCGCGATTTGGAAACGATTAAAACGGCTATGGCGGCAGCGATGACCGGTCATTTGGTGATCTCTACACTTCACACTGTTAATGCAGAACAGACCATCGAAAGAATGATCAATTACTTCCCGGAAAGTCAGCAAACCCAGTTTGCCTTGGATTTATCGATTGCTCTTAAAGGAATAATCTCTCAGCGTCTGGTTCCAAAGAAAGGTTTAACCGGCTTGATACCGGCAGTAGAAGTTTTGGTGAATACTCCACTGGTCAGTAAATTTATTGCCAAGCAAGAAATTGATGCTATTTCCGAAGTGCTGAAAAGCGGTGCTGCAGATGGTATGATTTCGTTTAATCGCACCATTACGCAAATGGTCAAGGAAGAGAAGATTACTCCAGAAACAGCGATGGCTATTGCCGATAATCGTGAAGAAATGAAGCTTCTGTTAGAAGGTATGGAAACCGGCATAGATACATTACGTGCTAAAATGCAAGGTGAGGGAAGTAACGACACTTCGATTAAAAACCTTTTGAAATCAGCCCTTTTTTACAGTGCCAGCGATATGCTGTTAAGTGCTGGTAACCCGCCAATACTTCGTATAAATGGCGAGCTTCTTGAGATGAATCAGCCAAAACTTACAGCGGCGGATACACGTGATTTGTTATTCAGTGTTTTAAATAGACGACAACAAGCTGAATTTGAGGAGAGAAAGGAGATTGACTTTGCCTTGAGTACTTCTATCGCAGATGATCAAGGCGTTGAGAAAACTTATCGCTTTAGAGTGAATGGCTTTTTTCAAAAAGGTTCCATTTCTTGTGCTTTAAGAGTGATTAACCAGGTTATTCCAAATCCAACCAGTTTGGGGCTTGCTCCAGCCATAGTGGAAATGGCGGACAAACCGCATGGTCTGGTCTTGATTACCGGTCCTACAGGACATGGTAAATCCACAACTATGGCCAGTATGATTAATCAGATCAATAACTCGCGCTCATGTCACATCATTACTATTGAAGACCCCATAGAGTATGTCCACAAGAATAAAAAGGCAATTATTGAACAGCGTGAGCTCTATGCTGATACACACAGTTACTCCAATGCTATGAAGTATATTCTCCGTCAAGATCCTGATGTGATTTTGATAGGTGAGATGCGTGACCCAGAGACTATTGCAGCTGCTTTGACTGCTGCAGAAACAGGCCACCTTGTATTAGCAACTCTGCATACAAATGATGCGATTCAAACAGTAGACCGAATCATCGATTCCTTTCCTCCACATCATCAAAATCAAATACGTTCACAGTTAGCAGCTTGTCTTGTTGGAGTAGTCGCTCAACGTTTACTTCCAAGAAAAGATAAGAGCGGTCGTGTCGCAGTCTTTGAGATTTTAATGGGGACGATTGCGACTAAATCATTGATTCGTGATGGTAAGGTACATCAAATGCGCGCCATTATGGAGACAGCTCAAAAAGATGGCATGGTGACTATGGATAAAGCTTTGATGGATCTTTACGATCAAGGCTTGATTTCAAGAGAAACTGTTAAAGGGATGGCTTTGGATAAGAATATTATCTAGACTTCCCAGCTCTTTAACTTTTTCTGAAGTACAGGCTGAATTAATCTACGACATGTTTTCTTTGGAGTTCGATTGATTAACAAGCGATCATAGTCGGTGTGCTTGTGACGAATGTAAGCTATGACGGCCAGGCGAATACTTTCATCATCCAGTTTCTTGGCTGCAGCTGTTCTACCAACCCGGCCACTGCCTCGAACTGTGGCGTGTTCAGATATTGCATTTACTTCATCTGCTGGGCAGTTGGGGAAGAGTTGTTTTACCTTAAAGCAAAATTCAGAAGTGAAGTTTTTGTCTTCTTCGACTCTTTTTTCTGTACTTTTTAGCCGTTTAACTGCTCGCTCAGATGCATCTGATTCACAGGATCTTTTTGCTATCTCTAGAGCTTCTTCTTCGACGAGTATACCACGTCTTTCATAGCGTTTACGTCGTTTGTTGAATTCTACAACTTCGGCAAATTTCCGAGTAAACTTCTTTGCTCTTCGACTGAGGGTGGCATCGCCACTGGGCAGGAAAACAAGTTGTCCCAAACCAGCACAATCAAGGCAGTAAACGGTATGGGCTTCGGTGTAAATAAAATTTTTCCGGTAGATCGTCGTATTACACTTTTTACAGGTATCATCATCCTTACCGGTTTTAATGAAAACTCGTAAGTCAGGCTTCTGAGTCAATTTTTTATGAAGTGTTGTCTTTTTTCGACTGCTTAAGTCTCTGGAGTGAAAATGTCTGGAGAATAATAGTTCCAAATCAGTTTGGCAGCCGTCGAGAACTTGCAGTTTTTTTCCTTCTGTTATAATCGAATGAAATTTCCAGGGGGCTTCTATAGAAGGCAGTTTTGCACTCCATTCTTCAAAGATATGGTAGACTTCAGCCCTTTTTTCAGGAGTACTTTGCATATAACTCTCAAGGTTGTCTTCTAAGCCGTCTTTCCAACGATAGATGTGTGAGATATCCAACCAATTCATCCGGCACAGGACATCGAGCAAATTAACACAGTCGTTCTGAATGAGAAGGTCGTTGGCAACTTTGACAACCTTGTCTTTGTAGTTGAGTTTTTTGTGAAAGTTCATAAGTCTCCAAAAGATATAAGGAGAACTTATATGAATATGAGAAAGAAACAATCTTGCGATTAAAGATCTGTACCAGTGAATTGGCGAAGTGTTGATTTTAGCTGGTTTACCAGAATGGGCTTTGTCAGGGCTGCATCGAAGAGACCTTCAGGATATTCTGCACCGCGATGTCCGGAAAGAGCAACAATGAAAGGTTTTTTAACAGAATTAGGCAATTTTCTTATTTCGTCAGCTACTTCATCGCCATTTTTCTCTGGCATTTCAATATCGGTGATTACCAAATCAAAACCAGTGTCTTCGTAGAAAGCACAATAAAGATCCATGGCTTCCACTCCGTTTTCAGCTTTAGTTATATTTTCAAAACCATTTTTCTTGAGCATTTTTTCAAGAAGCCTTAAATTCGCACTGTTGTCATCGACAATTAAAATGTTTGCTTGCTGAGGTGAAATAGTTTTTGTGATGACGGGCTTGTCTGGCTTTATCGTTTTCTCTATTTTACTGTCTTTTTTTACTTTTGCCGTTTTACTCTGAACAAGCGGGAAAGTTATTATAAAAGCTGTTCCAGAGTTTTCGACGCTTTGAACTTCTATATTGCCGTCATGGTGGTGTACGAGTTCTTTAACGATTGACATGCCAAGTCCGGTACTTTCTTCTCCATCGGTTCCAGCTCTTGATGCAGGCGTATTTTTATCGAATAATTTAGGAACCATCTCTGCAGGTATACCAATCCCGGAATCTTTAACAATCACAACGGCTTGATCATTTATTTCTTCACAGGAAAGCGTGATTGTACCATCTGAAGGGGTGAACTTTATGGCATTTGACAGGAGGTTGGCAAATATACGTTTTAAGGATGATTCTTCCCCAAAAATAAGTGTGGGGTTTAAAGAACTTTGCAAGTTGAGGCTTTTGTTTATAATCCGTGAGTTTTGCTGACGGATGGCTTTCATGATGACTTTTTGAAGATCCAACTCACTTTTCTGAGAAGCTTCAGTAGCTTGCTTTTTACCGGCATCTAAAAGGTCATTCACCAGTTCAAGGAGTGTCGTAGCGCTGTCTTTTATATCAGTGGCATAGTCTTTTATACCGGGTACTGCTTCATCTAACAGAAGTTCGGTATTTCCCAAAATCGCATTCAAAGGCGAGCGTATGTCGTGTGAACAAACAGCTAAAACTTCGTCTTTCATACGACTGAGTTCTTCTAGCTCAAGCATAGTTTCCTGAGCTTCTTGGCTCTGCAGGTAGAGACTGAGGTGAACGCGGACTCTGGCAATCAGTTCTTCACTTACAAATGGTTTACAGAGGTAGTCGGAAATACCTGCTTTGAAATAATTAAGGATATTTTCCATCTTGGTGTCGCCACTCAGCATAATAATGGGGACACTGTGGTAGTTTTCAAGCTGACGGATTTCCCAGGTTAACTCAGTACCATTCATTTCTGGCATCATCATATCTGTAATGACAAGATCAATTTTGGGGCCATTGCGAAGTAATTCTAGTGCTTCTGCTCCGGATGATGCTTCGGCAATTTTTATTCCTAAAAATGACAGGGCTTTTTTGATCAATTCCCGCGTTGTTCTAGAGTCGTCGACTATGAGGATATGACATCCGTAGAAAAGATTGTCTTTAAAAAGAAGTCGTTTACAAATGTTAACGAGTGTTTCCGGTTTAAATGGTTTGGAGAGAAAATTGGCGGTTCCATATTCAAAAGCCTGAGCCCGGGTGGTTTCATCATTGGTACTGGTAATCAATACAAAATCGAGTTTGCCGATGTTTTTGAGATTCTGGCAGCGAATTAAGAATTCCAGGCCGGAGGTATCTTCGAGGACCATGGAAAGTGTTACTAGACGAATGTCTTCATTTTCATGAAGTATTTTCCAAGCCGTTTTACCGTCGCTGGCATGAAGACACTGAATATCAAGAGGTATAAGAGCCTGTTGAATAATTGTTCTACTGAACAGACTTTCATCTATTATGAGTATCTTCATTGAATTCTTTTTCTTCTGTTTTCCTATTCTCACGCGTAAAATCGCAATATATGTACCACCTTGAGTAGTAAATCGTTATTTAAAGCAGAGTTGCTTGAGGTTTGAAGTGAAAAGTTTACAGGTTAGTCAGAAGTAAGTTGAGAGTTGATGAAAAGTGCTACTGGTTAGTGCAGCTGTTAATGACATCGCAAGTATGAATTAAACGCTCAGGATCCTTCATGAAATCGATAAATGCCCGAAGCCGGTTTAATTGCTGACGATCCGGATGATAGAGTAAGTGTATACTCCACGGCTCATTTGGAATATCTATATGCCAGTCTTTGAGAAGAGGGACAAGAGAACCGTTTTCCAATTCAATTTTTTGGAGTGGTCTAGGCATTGTGGTAATGCCGCAACCTGCAACGGCCATTGAACGCAATGAGTAACCGCAATCAGCAGCAAAATTTCCTGAGACAGGAACAGTAATTTTCTCGTTACCTTTACTGAATTGCCAATTTGTTCCTCGGCCGCGACCTCTAAAACACAGACAATTGTGAGACTTTAATTCGGCAGGATGTGTTATGGGGTTTTGTTTAAGATAATCAGGGCTGGCAGAAAGTGTCAGGCTTAGAGGAGACAGCTTAATTGCCATAAGACTTGAGTCGCGCATTGGGCCCATGCGGATAATCATATCTAATTCATCTTTGTAAATATCGGCCAGTGTCTCACTCACCTGAAAGAACAACTTGATATCTGGATAAAGTTCATGGAACTTCTTTAAGTCTGGTAAAATATATCTTTCACTCAGCGGGCCGGGCACACCGATTCGCAATAAGCCTTTGACTTCTCCACGATCACGTGACATACGGTCTTCCATAGCCTCAAATTGTCGGATAAGCCTTTCTGCTTCACTATATAGCTTTTTGCCGGTATCGGTTAGATAAAGACTGCGAGTGGTTCGCTTGAAAAGTTGAATTGAAAACAATTCTTCTAATTGTGAGATGGAACGGGATACCGCGGATCTTGACATGTGACGCTCTCTTGCGACTTCACTGTAAGAACCGAGTTCTGCAATTCTACAGAATAGTTTTAAGCTGTCGATTTTATCCATTGTTGTTAATTTTGCAACAATATTGTGATAGTTCAAGTCATTGTTTCATTTATGTCTTTGCTATAGATTTGAATCAAGTTAAGAAAACTGGAGACGAAAATGAAATTTAGATTAGCAGATTCTAGAGGTGTAAGTAAGAATGATTGGCTTGATTCTCGACACTCATTCTCTTTTTCAAATTATTATGACCCTGAATGGATGTCTTTTGGCCGCTTACGAGTTTTAAACGAAGACTGGATTGCTCCAGAAAGCGGTTTCGCTATGCATCGACATAAAAATATGGAAATTGTCACGGTGATGCTTACCGGAGAGATGCGCCACCGGGATAGTATGGGACATGAACAATCTTTGTATGGTGGAGAAACTCAGGCGATGACTGCCGGAACAGGCATCTTGCATAGTGAGTGGAACCGGTCAAATGAAACAACTCACTTATACCAGTTGTGGATTGAGCCAAAAGAGTCAAACTTAAGCCCAGCTTATGACCAATTTAAACCTGAAGAGTCACTCATACAGGTTCTAGCTTCTGATGATGGCTATGGTTTGAAGATTAATGCAGATTCCCAGATAATAAGGCAAAAGTTACTGAAGGGAGAAAGCTGGAAATCGGAAGCAGAGACTCAGACATATGTTCACGTTATAGCAGGGAGTCTTGAACTGGGAGGAGTGCAGTTGAATGAAGGAGATGCAGTCGGTTTCGAACATGAATCAGAACAATTGATCAGTCAAATCGACAGTGAACTATTGATTATCAAAATGTACTGAAAGAGAGATGTGAAATGAAATTTATAATCAATTTAAAAGATGAGACCAGACAATTATTAACAGATGTAGGTTTATTGGCAGGGCGCCTTGGGTTTGGCTTATTTATTGCCTTTGGTCATGGTGTCGGTAAACTGCAAAATTATTCAGCTTACTCGGCAAAATTCCCGGATCCATTGGGAATAGGCAGTGAGATTAGTATGGCCCTGGCCATTTTTGCTGAGCTAGTATGTGGCCTTCTTATAACTTTCGGGGTCTTTACCAGAGTGGCACTAACCCAATTACTGGTAACTATGGCTGTCGCTGCTTTCATTGTTCACAGTCAGCATCCGTTGTTTGCGGCTCCGGGGCAGCCCAGTAAAGAGTTTGCCTTGGTTTACTTGTGGGGTTTTTTAACTTTGATTTTGACTGGTCCGGGTAAATTTTCAATAGATCATTTGTTAGTAAAGAAGTATTCTCTCAATGAAGCCTAAGTTTTAGGCAGAGTAATCAAAAATGAGGCTCCTGTAGAACTTTTCTCGAGCTCCAGGGAGCCTTTGTGATTTTCCACATAAGATTTTGCCAGGCTTAGACCGAGGCCGGAACCATTTTCTCCTCTCGATTTATCTCTACGATAAAATCTTTCAAAGACCTTTTTTTGGTCACTGGCAGGAATGCCGGGGCCAAGATCTTTGATACGAATTTTAAAGGAGTAACTGTCTTCGATTAACTCCAGAGTAATCTCACTTTTTGGAGAGTACTTGATGGCATTGTCAAGTAAGTTGGCGAGGGCTCGCTGAATACGGTGCGGGTCGACGTTGAGTTCGATCGGAGAAGTTGGAAACTTACTGACTAAAGAACAATTCTGACTTTCTGCTAAAGGAGTGTATACCTCGATCAGATCATTTAAGAGTTCTTTGAGATCTGTCTGACTTTGTTTCAGTTTGAGAACACCAGCTTCACTCTCAGCCAGACTAAGAATGTCTTCGATGATAGAAGTTTGCCTCTCGCATTCTTCGATGACCTGAATAGCCAGTATATTTTGCGGGTCTTTGCTAAGAATATTCTCTGCAAGGCCACGCATCCGTGTAACAGGCGTTCGTAAATCGTGAGCGATGTTATTGGTTACTTCATTCATTTCATAAATGAGCTTTTCAGTTTGAGAAGCCATATGGTTAAAATGGTTCACAAGATTGGTGATTTCACTTCCTTGCCCTTGCCAATCGACTCTTTGCTTAAGGTTTCCTTCGGCAAAGGCATCAGCCGCTTGGGTGACCTGCAAGACACCTTGCATGGACTTCCCAAGGGTGAACCAGGCGATGAAAGAGCCGATGGAAATCAAGGCAAAAGCCGCGGAGAAAAAAGAGACTCGTATGCTGGTGATCTGGCTTCGATAGTCTTCTAAAGAGGTAAGTATAATCAATTCGTGGTCGTCGATTATTCCAACTCTCAGATATCTCAATGGGGCAGGCTGAGTGGGAATGTTAAGTGTTCCCAGATCATCACGGTTTTGCAAGGGACTCAGTTGCTCAGGGGTGATTAGAAAAAGTTTATCAGAGAAAGTTTTATTGAAGAGAAAAGTCTGTTGATCCCGAGAGAGGATATAGGCTTCGTTTTGCAATGAACTATGTTCAATCAGAGCAAAACACTCTTTTTCTACGTATGAAATAAATTTGTCATAGTTGAACTCCTTATACTCGCTTATTTGTTCTAGAGTTCTTTCGATATGTGATTCAATAATGTAGGCATTCTCAAACATGATAGAATCTAGTTCATCCAGTAATCGATTCTCCGTTCTGTTTAATAATATGATCAAAACCAAGGCTGCCAGTAGCGAAAGAGATAGACCAAATAGAAAGGTTAATCTAAAACGCAGAGATTTAATGACCGTCATGCTTGTTCATCTTTAATTGTATAGCCAGCACCGCGTATGGTATGTATCAATTTTGTACAGAAACCGCGATCGACTTTGTCTCTTAGTTTACACAAGCGGGCATCGACGACATTTGTACCGGGATCAAATGAGTAATGCCAAACATTTTCCATAATCATGCGGCGGGTAATAATTTTATCTTTACGGCGCAGCATGTACTCCAGTAATGCATACTCTTTTGGCTGGAGTTCGATATTTTTACTGCCTCTGCGAACAAGGCGGTTTTGAATATCTAATTCAAGGTCGGCGCATTTTAAAAATAGTTCATTTGAGTTTAACCGGCGTCGGTTAATGACTTGGATGCGAGCAATGAGTTCAGCCATGGCAAAAGGTTTAACCAGGTAATCATCGCCACCTTTTTCAAGACCAAGTACCCGATCATCGACACTGTTTCTGGCACTAAGTATTATAACGGGAGTCTGATTGTTTTGTTGGCGCAGTTTACCAATCATTGTGAGGCCGTCCATCTCGGGCATCATAAGGTCTGCGATAATAAGATCATAACTACTGTTTTGAGCAGAGTGAAGTCCTTGACGACCATTTTGGCGATGGCAAAGACTCCAGCCTTGCTGCTGAAGCCCTTCCTGAATAAAGTCGGCTATTTTGAGATCATCTTCTACGAGAAGAATATTCATTAGTCCTCTTCGTCATCATGTTCTTCTTCGTCTGCATGCTCTTCATGCTCTTCATCGTCTTCATGTTCTTCATAGTCATGTTCTTCGCGTTCGATTAATTCTCCATGTTCATTGAAAACATAAAGAACTATTTGATCATCTTCTTTGGTTTCAACATAGTAGGCTACTTCACGGCCGAACTCCAGATGTTCGCCTTTAACCTGTTCTTTAATAGCTTTTTGGATATTTTCAGGTAGTTGATGGTGCTCAAGAGTTGTGAAAGTTTCAAGTTCTTCATCGTCTTCATGCTCTTCATCGTCTTCAAGTTCTTCATCGTCTTCATGCTCCTCTTCGTCGTCATGAGCATGTTCTTCAATATGAATAAGTCTACCGCTTTCACTGAAGAAGTGCTCGACGTCCTCATCATCATTTGAACTCGATACAACATAGACCTCAAATCCTTTGATTCTGTCTTTTTCGATAGAGTTGATTTCACCTTCAACGTGCACTTTGATGGCCTTACGGATTTGTGAAGGAGGGAAGGATTCATCTGCTAAAGCAACAAATGAAAAGGTCAGTAGCAAGATAATGATTATCGATTTCATGGTAGCTCCTTTTTGTTAACAGCTACTTCAATATACGAAGACTTATAAATTACCGGTATGCATTAAAGATTACCTTTTGGTAATGAAGTTTATTTTCGTTTTAAATCGATAGTGAGTTCTTCAAGGCCAGCGAATGTCAGACAGGCATTTATAACTTCAATATCGTCATCAAAACCGGTAGAAGAGCTGAAATCCGGTTGATCATCTTCGCAGATTGCAAAGTAGTACATAGAAGCCTTTAGATAATCTTTAGCTTCTTCAGAGAGCTGTTGCCAATTTTCTTCAATGCCTTTGAACGCAGTTGCCAACTTCTCGGCAGTTTCAAAATCGATGATCAGGTTTTCTTTAAACTTTTCCAATGCATAGTTAGCGTGTAGGGAGCAGGCTTCAAATAGGTGAGTCGCTTGGTATTTTTTACTTTCAGGCAAAATTTGTTGAAGGGTTTCGAAGTATTTTGGACTTAACGACTCAGACAATTTTCGGCTCATGGGGTTCTCCACAATTACAGACAGAATTATTATTATAATGATTCCTTTTTAGGGGGCGCAACGGTATGCATATGAAAGTATTCAAATTAAATATCTTTGCTTTGATAGTTGTATACCTGTTGCTAGTGATGATTAAGAGTTTTGAAGGGGCTTAAGTTATTCGCATAAGGATGTCAGATTCTATTGAAATGACTTGTTAGTTCTTCTAATCTTAAATATAGGTAAAATTATCATTTGGTTTTATAAATGGCATTTTGGAAAGCCTTCTTTATTCTTTTCATAATTTGGAGTGTGCCCTGTTTTGGTCAATTGAAATTGACCGAGAAGGAGAAGGCCTGGCTTGCGGAGCATCCAGTTATTAAAGTCGCGAATGAAGATGATTGGCCTCCCTTTGACTATAGCGAAAAAGGCAAAGCTCTTGGCCTAACTATCAGTTATACAGATCTTTTGGCTGAGAAGATCGGGGTGAATTTCGAGTATGTAAATGGCTTAAAATGGGAAAAGCTCCTTGAATTTGGAAAAAGTCAAAAAATCGATCTTATGCCTTGTATATGGTATGAGAAAGAAAGAGAGCAGTTTTTTAATTATACAGAATCCTATATATCCAATCCTGTAGTAATCGTCACAAATAAGAAAAATAAGACGACCAAGCGCATAGAAGATTTAAAGGGCAGAAAAGTTGCTTTTATAGATGCCTATGTGATTAAGAATAAAATTTTAAAAGCGTTCCCTGAAATCCAACCGGTCCTGGTGAAATCACCTCTTGAAGCTCTTTTATTGGTTAATCTTGGAAATGTTGAAGCCTATGTTGACAGTCTGGGAATGGTCAGCTACCAAATAGAGAAAAATATTTTATCTGGTTTGCAGAATGCTGGTCGCCATGAAATGCCGGGAGTTGAAAACGAAAACAATCTTTATATGGCAGTTCGCAAAGACTGGCCGATTTTCCATGGCATACTTCAAAAAGCTTTGAAGGCGATAACTGAAGAAGAGAAAAGGTTAATTCATGAGCGCTGGCTCATGAATATACACAATGCAACTTCTGGAAAATATGAGCTTTTGAGCGTTGAAAAACAATGGCTAGAAAGTATTGGAACTTTAAGGCTGGGAATTCAAGCCAATCAGGCGCCAATTTCCTATTTTGGCCGAGGCCATGGAGCTCGCGGGATCACGCTGGATTATGTTAAGGGCTTTGAATATAAAGTAGGCGATGTTTTCAGCTTCGAAAAGCTTTCTGGAAATGCTCGAACGGCATTACAAGAGAAGAATGTTGATGTTGTCGGACTGATGTATGATGAGAATGATTCTGAAATTATTTATTCTCAACCATACTTAAGTCTGCCACTGGTGATTGTCTCCGGTCAGGGGAGTCCTATAGTCACGAACTTTTTCTTTTTAGAAGATAAGAAAGTCGGCATAGTTCAAAATACGCTTATTCAAAAAATTCTAGAAGATAAACTAACCTCGGTAGAGGTTCTGCAGTTTGAGAACACATCGGCAGCCCTGCAGGCTTTGGAAGCAGGCGAGGTTAAGGCCTTTGTTGGAGATTTCGCAACGGTGAGTTACTCCGTACAAAAATACTGCGGCTATGAATTTATGGTGGCGAATACGACTGGAGTAAATGTTGATTATTGCTTTGCAGTCAGAAAGGATATGCCACAACTAGTGAGTATCATTGATCGATACTTATCTTCTATTGCTGAGGAAAAGAAGCAGGTGATTGAGCATCGCTGGTTGAATTTGCGTATGGAGGACAACTTTTCTCTTAGTGATTATTGGCGTGAGTTTACCTTAATTGGCGTCATTATTCTGGTAATTCTCGGAGCCATTGTTTTATGGAATCGCAGATTATCACGCGAGATTACCGAGCGTTTAAAAGTCGAAGCTTCGTTGGTGAAAGCAAGAGAGATGGCAGAAGCAAGTGATCG
Organism: Lentisphaerales bacterium; assembly: GCA_022446985.1. Classification (GTDB taxonomy): domain Bacteria; phylum Verrucomicrobiota; class Lentisphaeria; order Lentisphaerales; family Lentisphaeraceae; genus JAKVBD01. The sequence goes on along the minus strand of JAKVBD010000072.1, from coordinate 8,634 downwards.
CGCAAAAAGTGAGTTTTTGGCCGTAATGAGTCATGAAATCCGTACCCCATTAAATGGTATCATCGGTATGAGCCAGATTCTAGAAGACTCCAGCTTAACTAAAGAACAAAAAACTCAGTGTGGCATTATTGTTGAATCCGGCAAGAGCTTATTGACGATCATAAATGACATTCTTGATTTTTCTAAAATAGAATCCGGCAAGATGCATTTTGAAGTTTTGCCATTTAATCTTCGTGAGTCGGTAAGCTTTGTCATTAAACTTTATGAACAACTGGCTCAGGAAAAAGGTTTAGAATTAGTGCCTGAAATAAATGTTGGCGATACAGACCTTAATTACCTTGGTGATGAGGGGCGTTTACGTCAAGTACTACTTAATCTCGTAAATAACGCTATAAAGTTTACTAAGGAAGGGACTGTCACAGTTAAAGTTGAACTAACAGCGAAGTCCGAAGAACAGGATGCTATATCAATTATTGTTGAGGATACAGGCATAGGTATTCCTCCAGAGAATCAGTCTAAATTATTTAAGAAGTTTTCCCAGGCGGATTCAAGCACGACACGCAAATATGGCGGCACTGGTTTAGGCCTGGCTATTTGTAAAAATATCGTCGAGCTTATGGGAGGTGAAATCTCTTGTATAAGTAAACCAGATAAAGGCAGTCAGTTTGTGGTAGATCTCAAGTTTGAAAGGGTCAACTCCCAAGTTCAGAAGAAGAAAACAACAAGTTTAAATAAAAGCCTTGTTGAGCTAGATGTCCTCTTGGTTGAGGATAACATAGTCAATCAGAAAATTGCCATGCGTATATTAGAGAAGCTTGGTTGTCATGTCCGGGTTGCAGAGAATGGCATTATCGCACTGCAAAGGCTTTCAGAACAACAGCCGGATATAATTTTAATGGATTGTCATATGCCGGTGATGGATGGCTATGAAACCACTCGAAAAATCCGTAATGATAAGCAATACGGTGACATGCCAATAATTGCTCTCACAGCGAATGCGCTTGAATCCGATAAGCAAAAATGCCTGGATTGCGGCATGAATGATTTCCTTACAAAACCTTTCAATAAGGATGTTTTCCAAAAGGTAGTTCAAAGTTATTCTGTAAAAAATGCAGTCTAGTTTTTACCATTGGGTAAATGTAACTACTATAAGTTTAGAGCAAACTTCATTTAAGTCGTTAGCAGCATTCAAACCGCCACACTTTGAGACTGCAATGACAGAAAATTTTCTTTTTGGAGAAATCTACATAACTGCTTGATTCATCTTGTTTGAGCCATTGTGCATTAAGATATTTCCTCCCCATTTCCTTTTAAGTGTTACCCAACATAGAGCGTATGAACCTAAAACAGCTGTAGTGATGATCTTTTTAGATGTAGAGCTTAGGAGATTATTATCTTGAAGTGAAAAGATAGTGGTATATTTGGCAATGTCTGGAAGAGAAAGGTGCACAGTACCTGCCGGAGCTATGGCAGCTGGATTATCAGGTCTAGTTCTCGGGTCTATGTAAATCGTTTTATTATCTCTTTGAATGTGCGGGAATGACTGGTCGACTTTCAGAGTAGTCGCTGCATCATTTAAACTAATAGACTTCATGCCCAGGGGAGTGGCAATGTATTTATAAACTAACTCTTTCCAGCTCATATTTGCTGCTTTCTCCAACATCATGCCAGCTATACTAACACTACAGTTAGAGTAAAGGAACTTTGTGCCTGGTTTATGGATTGGTGGTAGAGGTAGAACCTTTGAGATTATTTTCTCTCTCTGTTTTTGGGCTGGTTTTTCAAGCCGATTCATGAACAGCTCCAACCATAAATTTTTCTGATGAAGTGGTAATGAAGGTAGGCCTGCAGTGTGAGATAAAAGATGCTTTAGAGTTATGTTCTGTAGATCCCGATGCATGACTTTGTGATACCTTGGAAAAGTATCATAAAGCGTTGAATCCCATTTTATTTTCTTTTGATCTACTAGAACCCGGGCAAAGAAGAAAGTCATAGATTTTGTGCAGGAACCAATATGAAATTTATCATTAAGTGTGGTAGCAACACCTGATCTAAACTTTCTGAATCCACTAACTTCTGCTCTGACGATTCTACCATTTAAAGTAGCGGTTCCTCCCAGAGCAGGGAGATTGTACTTATTTCGAGTCTTTTCTAAAAAAATTTTGAAATCATCTGCCTGCAATAAGCTGCAGGGAAATAACATTAAAAATGTTATGAAGCGAAATGGTCCCGTATTTAAACTCTCTTTGAAATAAATAAGCTTCAGACAATATTATGAGTCAAACAATAGAATTAAACCTAAATTGCATAAGCAGGAGCTATTTTGCCTTATCAACGCCCCTTGGGAACGACAGAACATTTGTGGCTAAGAATGGGGCAGATCGATTCAAATAATTTTTTGATGGTTGCTAAAGTGACGGGGACACTGAAAGAAGAGGCTGTAAATAGAGCTCTTCAGGAAGTCATTCAAGCTCAAGGAATACTCCGTTCAAGAGTTGTCCTAAAATCTATTAAACCAATCCTGAAAGTTGAAGAAACACTTTCAAAATCAATCCAGGTGATCGAGAGAATGTCTGACTTACAGTGGCTTGAGATTGCAGAAGGCGAGCTGAAAAGCACTATAGAAGTAGACTGCTTTCCACTTTGGAGGTTGAAGTGGTTAAAAAGTGAAGATAACCATGAGTTAATTTTGACTTTTAACCACATGGTGGCCGATGGACGTTCAGGAGCTAATTTTTTTGATTCACTTTTTCTGAAAATAGAAAACCCTGATGTCAAAATATCAAATTGTCCATTGCCTGTTGCTTATGAAGAACAGTTATGTTCAGGTAAGCAGCAGGGAAATTATCTCCTCGGTTGGTTGAGTGAATTGCGAGGGTTTATAAAAAATAGTTGCAAGTCTTGGTTTAAGTTAAAGTCTGAGGCTCAAGAAGGCCAGGGAACCGGAATAGTCCATCAACAAATTGACTTTTCAATCCTCTCTGGTTTATTATCAAAATGTCGCGATCAGAAAACCACTGTCAGTCAATATCTAGCAGCTGTGATGCTTGATAAGCTCACAGGCCAGAGTAGTGGGCAGCATACCGGTTTATCCATGGCGGTTGATGTCAGACCTTATCTTGAAAATGATCATTCAAAAGATATTGGCTACTTCGTAACGACTGTGGACCTGGCGAAAGATTCCACAGAAAACAGTAATGTTTGGGAACTGTCTCGTAAGTTTAAGGCGATTACCCAGAAAAAATTGAATAGATCTAACTTTAAGTTTGAGCAGTTCATTAGAAAACTGGCTTTGAAATCGTTCAACAGCAGTGAGGAGTTTAAAGCTATTATTCGCAAGACTGTCAATAATTCGATGATGCTGACAAATATAGGTTGTTTAAACCAAAAATCGGTTTTTTCAGACTTTAAGGTCAATGCATGTTTTCACGTTCCTGCAGTACACCTTGTGGGCGTACCGTTTCTCTGTTTGGCAACATCCACCTTGAACGGTTCGATGGTTTTGAATCTTACTTATCCTAAAGCCCATACTTCAAAAGACTTTGCTCAGGATTTTTTAGAGGATGTCATACAAGCATTGAGGTATTGTTGACAGATAAAGAAAGGCTCTTACTTTACGGAAAATGTAATTCAGGAAGATAAATGACTGCCGAAGAATACGTAAAAGATCAGTGCACTGCCTTTCACAAAACTTGTGAAGATATGGCTTATAAAGTTGATTTCGGTTATGAACTAGCCAGCATTGCCAAATTAGATAAGGTCAGAAAGGCTCTTTGGCCAAATGAAATTCCAGCTGAATTGGGCAATGCGATCTCTATAATGTGGGCTTCATTTTTTACGCTTATTTTGGAAAACAGTTATATTTCCAAATGGACGGTTGATCATCAGTCAAAAACACCATCTTTGATTCTCAAATGCGGAAATAGAGGGCTGCAGGTCAAGAGTGTTCTTATTGCTGCTCAGGCCTTTAACCAGGGGCGTGACTATGTTGACTTTTGGGCAGAACTTAAAGAAACTCTTGATGAGTCCGGCGCAGAACTTAAGTCATCTTAATATTTCTTTAACGAGCTTTTTGGGAATGTCCTTGAGATAGGTGAATTTAATCTATCGAATTGTCTTTATTTCAATTTTCGTAAGGCAGTCATGCATAAAGACAATTCTCAGGATAGTAAAGATGTCACTATCACGGATGAAAATGCTTCCGAAATAAAGATCAAGCTTCCGTTTCTTCGTTATATAGCGATAGAGAGTAAACTGAAGTTTGGTTTTGGCATTTTGTTTTCAATAATTCTTTTTACTTCGGTTTTCAGTATCATCGGCTTAGAGTATGTACGGACTCACTTTGAATATGCATTATTTCGCGGTTATCAGCTGGAGACCTTGTCTCTAGACGTCGAGAAGGAGTTGTTAAAAGCGCTGCGAAATGAAAAAGAGTTGCTCTTGTATTGGCGCCATGAGGGGGTTGAATATGCTAAGAAGAGATATCTCACTGCAAATGATCAATCGATATAGTTAGTTCGCCGCAAATTTAAAGAGATAGAAGCGATTCTTCCAAGAAATGATGGGACTGGTGCCAAGATGATTAAAGACAACATGAAGTTGTTGAATGAAGAATTGGATACCTACCAAATGACTTTCATAAAATGGTGAAGTTGATAGAGGAGGTGGGACATCACTATTCGGTCTCATTGGGTGTTTTCGTCATGATGCCAATGAAATCGAAAAAACGCTATTAAAACATCACTTGGATACCGCCGTAATCGTTCTCATACTATTGAGGCGTTACTAAAAGGATTATCTTTTAAGATGCGACAAAAAATACATTAGAAGTGTCTGATTCTCTCTTGGTTTTAAAACAGGGGGCGACCGCGACTTTCAGATCGGCAAACTAAGTAAAGAAGAGCATAAACACCTTGTTGAATTACTCGATGATTACTGGAAGACATTTGACAAGCTGGTTGAAGATAAAGCTGAAATGGAGCGGCTGCAAAAGGCATTTAAGTTCCTTACACATGACATAGAATTAGCGACATTGGCCATTATGAAGCTGAAAAACACTTGCTCGATGCAGAGACGGGTATTGACCGCACAGATAAATTGGTTTACTCAACGGATATTTTTCTATTGATAATGGGCTTTTTATTATCTTCTTGCCAGTCATATAAGAACCCCACTTCACTTACTGGATAAAACGGTAGGGAAGATTCGTGAAGGAGAGTTTAAAGCCAGGGTTCCTGTGGTGAGCAGTGACGGAAGTATTTGTTTAGCTGTGGCATTTAATGAAATGAACTGCAAGCTGAACGAAGCTATGGAGTAGATAAAAACTCAAAATAAAGAGATAGACGGGCAGGGGAAGATTTCGTAAAGTCTGTTGAGAAATTTTTACCAAAATCCATTGCAAATAAATTTAAAGAACAAGATACCATCGTCGAATGATATGGACATGTTACGGTTGTTTTTGCAGACATGGTGGGCTTTACTAACTTGAGCTCTATACTTTCTGCGACAGAATTGGTGTCGTACTTAAATAACGTTTTTACAGCTTTTGATGAACTTATGGAAAAGCGTGGTCTTGATAAGATTAAGACCATGGGAGATTGTTATATGACTGCAGGTGGCCTTCCTGAGACGAAAGAGAATCATGCAGAACTTGTTGCTGATTTAGTCTTGGAACTTATACCCGCGCTCAATTAAATAAAAACTGGAATCAGGACGTTAAGATCTGTATTGGTATAAACTATGGACCTGTTGTCGCCGGATTTATTAGTAAGAGCAAATTTATTTATGAGCTGTGGGGCGATGCGGTAAATGTTGCCAGTCGTATAGAGGCTCAAGGAGTTGTCGGTAAAATTCAGGTATCTAAAAGTACCTATGAACTTTTGAAGGAATGTATGAATTTGAGTCGCGAGGAGAAGTCGATATAAAAGGAAAAGGCCTTATGAAAACTTATTTCTTAATGTCTAAAAAGGAATAAGTGAGCAGATCAGTTTTCTTTCTGGAATATCAGGCGCGCTCTTAGTTAGAAGTAAGAATTTTGTTGGCATCTGTTGAAGTATTGCTTTTTGTGCTCTTTAGGCAATTGGAACTTCTTTAAGTCAAAATTTTTATTTACGAAAAATATTAAATTTGACAATATACCAGAAGGCTTTAACTCCATCGATCCAAGTGATTTTTTTCCCTTCATCGTATAAGCGCGGTTCGTAATAGATGGGGACTTCGAAAATACGGGCTTTCTTATTTACTAGTTTAGCAGTGATCTCCGGTTCAAAGCCAAAACAGTGGCATTCAATTTTAAACTGTTTGAAAATGTCTGCCCGAATCATTTTATAGCAGGTCTCCATATCAGTCAGATGTAGATTAGTTAAAATATTCGAAAACGTGGTCAGAATACGGTTGCCATAATAATGGATAAAAGTATCCACCATTACTTCATTCCCTGAATAACGGCTGCCATAGACAGCATCAGCTTCGCGTTCCAGAAAAAATTTATAAAGCTTCGGGAACTCGATGGGATCATATTCCAGGTCTGCATCTTGAATAATCACAAGATCGCCTGTAATTGCCTTTTGAGCTGTACGGATTGCAGCACCTTTACCCTGATTTGTATCATGATGAAGAACTCTTAAGTCATTTTTTTTGTCCAGTTCGTCCAGAATTTCTTTTGTCCGGTCGGAGGAGCAGTCATTAACAACAATGATTTCAATAGGTAAATCTACCGAACGTACTTTAGATATAATGATTTCAATAGTCTTTTCTTCATTGTAAGCAGGGATTATGACTGATAGTTTAGGTGTCTTTATTGTTTTTTTCATATTTTCTCTTTCGATTCCAAGCAGGGAGCTTCTTCTTCAATGTCAAATATCCGAGAAGCACACGATAATATTGCTAGAATGAACCAATAATGTCGAAAATTCATAATATCGGTGACTATTGCTTCCAAGCAAGCTGTGGTAAAATTGCGGTTAATAAAGCATAGTATTGATTAAGTTTTGTTTCTTTCGATATTGCATATAATTTTGAAATTATTGAGATGATTAATAATATTAGAGCGATTCCTCCAAGTAAGCCCAACTCGGCTAGAGTTCCAAGGTATGTGTTATGAGGATCATAATTATGAAAGTAATCCGGGTAAAGACCTTCTTTTTTTAAAGTACCTACGAATTGATTGAACAGCCCAGGTCCTAAACCTTCAGGGAATTTTCGTTTTATGGCTTCCCAACATGCTCTTTTGTTCACGCTATAATTAGTCAATGCAATGTTGTAGCCAGAAAATTCTCCAATGATTTTATTTTCGGCATAGGCTTCTTTCTGGAGCATAGACCAGTTTGGATTTTTTCCTAGAAAAAGAAAATGAGTCATTATCAGATAAAAAAACAAAAAAACAGCACAGGCTCCTGTTATAGATGCTTTGAAGAAAAAATTTTTTTCTTTTTGGGTTATAAGAAGTAAAACAAGAGTGCCTATTACCAATGGTATCAGTTGTTTTGATAGAGTTAAAGCAAAACCAATTCCTATTAAGAAAAACATAATAAGTTTCCAGCTTTTTAAAGAACGTGCTTTTTGGAGATCTGAAATAAGAATTAGTAAAGCTACGCCAAGAACACTCGCCAACATATTAGGGTTGGTAGTAAAAGCTTTGGCACGGCCAAATAATCCAATATATGGATACGGTTGAGTTGTTGGCCAAGCTAGAATAGTATGAATACCGAAACGGGTTAATGTCCAACCGGCAATCCCAAAAGTAGAAGCGATGCTTGCACTCCATAGGTATGAGTTTTTGAGAAACTCCAAATTTTCTTTATTTATGATGACTTTAAAGATAAAATAAAGGCAGCAAAGATAGAATGTTCCTAGGATCTCCAACCAAGAATGCTTTTGGCTTGAGGAAATTGCAGAAGTGACCAAGGCTAATAACCAGAAGAGAATACTCCAGTCAAGAATTCCATCAATTAGTTTTTGCCTTTTTCGCCAAAGATCTGATAAAGACAGGATAGCTAAAAAACAGAAAACAATTTCTGGGGGTTGTAGTTTTTTCCCAGTGACAGGTAAATTAAGTACATTGAGGAAAGGAAGAGATAATATGTAAGCAGAACAAAAAAAGAGCTGCATTTTCTTTAATTCTTTTTTCAAAGTTTCTGTCCCGAATGATTATCAAAGGAGAAGTATAGAATAAAGGTGAATTTAATGCAACTTATTTCTGTGACTAAACTTTCCCCAAAAATCTTTTTTTAGTATTAGGCCGTCCTTGCTAGATACACTCCGACAGAAACCATGAATAACTATTAAATAATAGCCTAAAATATTAAAAACTTCCGTTTAACGTGTTATATTTCAATTTGTTACAACAGAAAATAACAAACGGAATTTTTAATGAACGATACCCTTTTTCCCGAATATTTCATTGAAGAGCTAAGACAAACAGCAGGAATTCTTAGCGGTCCGCTTAAAATAGCGGGGCAAATCATCCTTCGTCCGGACTTTGAAAAGATCGAGGCATCAATTAAAAATGATCAACTTCATCTTAGTGAAAGCAGAGCCCTATCCCGAAATCGTGGTTTTCAAAATAGCGGGGCACAGAAACATCCCTCAGCACAGCTGGTTGTTGCTTTCTTTATAGCCCGTCATTTTTATGAC